>DASXPC010000204.1:0-11460 GCA_036493815.1 Fimbriiglobus sp.
CGCTCTGAAGTGTCGGCACCACCCAGTCGCCCGATTCGAGCATCTCCCTCGGAATCTGGGCGTATCGCCCCTCGTCGGGTTCGAGCAGATAAAACGACCGTGTCGGGTAGAGTAATACGGCCGGGAGTAGGGCGATCAGCAGAAGGGCGAGCGGCCGAACGCGCGTGTCGGTGCAGGCCGTGCCGGGAAAGAGGACGCGCTGCCAGAGAAAGGGTAACCAGCCGATTGCGGCCAGCGGCGTGCCGTTTCCGTTCATGCCCGGGTTATGACACGTTCCGACAAAAGGGTCAATGCGGGGTGAATGGTCAAAGCTCAACCGGCAATGGGTGCGAAATGGGCAGGGAAGCACCAATACGGTCCGTTACTGGCACTCAATTTCCGGCACTCCATTTGCCACATACCATTTCAGTAGTCGACTCCCCGAGGGTGCATCCATGAAGCGAGCAATCCTGGCGATTTTGTTGCTGCCCACCCCCGTCGTGGCGGCCCCGCCGACGAAGGCCGAGTGGCAGGCGGTGGTGGACAAGGCCGCGGTCTATCTGAAAACCAAGCAGGCCGAGGACGGAAGCTGGGGCCCCGCCCCAAGGAATCGCGGCATCACCGGCGTCGTGGTGACCGGTCTGTTGAAATGCGGGGTCGCACCGAGCGACGAACCCGTAGCCAAGGGGTTGAAGTATATCGAGTCGCTCATCAATCCGAAGGCCGGGCACATTGCGGGGAACGACGCCCAGGCCGGGCTCATCAACTACACGACGAGCATCAACGTGATGGCCCTTACGGCCGCGGGGCAAGAGGACAAATACAAGTCCGTCGTGGCGAACGCGGCCAAGTATCTGAAGTCGTACCAATGGGACGACGCCCGGGGGAAGGGGCCGGATTCGGACTATTATGGCGGGGCGGGATACGCGGGCGACAAATCCCGGCCGGACCTGTCGAACACGGCGTTCTTCCTCGAAGCTCTCAAAGCTGCCGGCGTGCCGCAGGACGACCCCGCGTTCACGAAGGCCGCGGTGTTCGTGAGCCGGTGCCAGAACTTTGCGAGCGAGCACAATAAGGCGGCTTGGGCGGCGAAGACGAACGACGGCAGCTTCATCTACACCGGGGCAAACAACGGCGAGAACCGGCGCAGCGGCGACACCCGAGCCGACCTCGCCGGGTACGGAAGCATGACTTACGCCGGGGTGAAGAGCCTGATCTACTGCGGCGTCGCCAAGGACGACCCGCGGGTGAAGAAGGCACTGGAGTGGATCGGCAAACACTATTCTCTCGACGGGAACCCCGGCATGCCGGAGGCAAATGCCCAACGCGGGCTTTACTACTACTATCACACCTTTGCCAAGGCCATGGCCGCACTCGGGTCGGACACGTTCACCGACGCGGCCGGGGTAAAACACAACTGGCGGACCGACCTCTTTGAGGCCATTCAGAAACGTCAGAATCCCGACGGCAGTTTTTTGAACAAGAACGCCGGCTGGATGGAGAACGACACCACCCTCGATACCGGATACGTGCTCATGGCCTTGAGCTACTGCAAACCGAAGTGAACAGTAATAAGATAAACGACCTGTGCCATATCAAGCCCCGGCACTCAGGCCGGGGCTTTCCGTTGGTGTTACCCGATGAGATATGTCGGAACGCCAGTCTTGATTGAATCCTTTGCCGGCGGAGTTTCCGCCCATTGCTCCGCCGCGAAAGGGTAACCGCCCGATGCGCGTCGCCGAACTCACCGCGGCTCACGTCCGCATCCCGCTGAAAAAGCCGATCCGACACGCCTCCCATTCCCGTACCGATACCGACAACGTGATCGTCAAGTGCGTCCTCGCCGACGGCTCCGTCGGCTTCGGCGAAGGCGTGCCCCGGGACTACGTCACCGGCGAAACGGCCGATTCCGCCCTGGAATTACTGGCCGCCAGCGACCCCGGCCGGCAACTCGAAGTCTGCCGGGATTTCGAGCAGGCCGTCCGATTGGCGGAACGGATGAAGCTAAATCCGATTCCCGGCGACGACCGCGGCATACAAGGCAACGCCGCCCGGTGTGCGGTCGAATTGGCCGTGCTCGACGCCTACGGTCGGGCGTTCGGCGAACCGCTCATGCACGTCGCCCGGCTTCTCGAACCCGACCTCTATCAGCCGAAAGAAAAGGTGCAGTACTCCGGTATCATCACTGCGGCGAAAGGCCTGAAGGCCCGGGTCGCCGGGCTCGTCATGCGGACGTACGGCTTTAAGCAAATCAAAGTCAAAGTCGGCATCCCGGGGTACGACGATCCGGCCCGATTGAAGGCGATCCGCGGGTGGTTCAAATCGGACGTCGATTTGCGGGTGGACGCGAACGAGGCGTGGCCCGAGGCCGAGGCGGCGGAGCGGATCCTCGAGTTGGAAGCGGTCGGCATTTCCAGCGTGGAGCAACCGGTTTCGCACGAGGAATTCGCCACGCTGCCCGAAATCGCCAAGCGGGTCAATACGCCGATCATGCTGGACGAATCGT
Organism: Fimbriiglobus sp.; assembly: GCA_036493815.1. Lineage (GTDB taxonomy): Bacteria > Planctomycetota > Planctomycetia > Gemmatales > Gemmataceae > DASXPC01. Next base: position 2,486 of record DASXPC010000204.1, read on the forward strand.
TATGCGGCGAAGTTGATGCGGAACGGGCCGTGCGGATTGGCGGGTGCAGCCTGTTCAATCTTCGATTGTCGAAATGCGGCGGGTTCATTCCGACGCTGAAGCTCGCCGCCTTCGCAACACGGCACGGGCTCGGTTATCAGCTCGGCTGTCAGGTCGGCGAAACGGCGATCCTTTCCGCGGCCGGGCGGCAATTCGCCACCAGTGTCAAAGACATCCGCTACCTCGAAGGTTCCTATGACCGCCATCTCGTCCGCGAGGCTCTCGGCGAAGAAGACATCACTTTCAAACGCGGCGGCTGGGCACCCATGCTCGTCGGTTGCGGGACGGGCGTAAAAATTGACCCCGCACGCTTGGCCGCCGTGACGGTGAGGACGGTGAGTCTTGTCGGGTAACCCCCAACTCGAAACCCATCTCGCCTCCGACGGCTACCGGTTTTACCTCCGCCGTTTCCCGGCTGTCGGTCGGCCCAGGGGCCGCATTGTTTTCCTGCACGGCATCCGCAGCCACGGCGGGTGGTATACGCGGTCCTGCTCCGCTCTGGCGGCCGCGGGGTACGAGGTGATCTTTCCCGATCGCCGCGGTGCGGGGTTGAACACGGCCCACCGCGGCGACACCCCGAGCTTCCGACGACTGCTCGACGACGTTGCCGAACGGATCCGACACGAACGCCTCACCCGTCCCTGGCTGCCCACGTTTCTCGCTGGCATCTCCTGGGGCGGCCGGCTCGCGTCCGGATTCTGCTACCGCGCCCCGGGACTCATCGACGGATTGATCCTGCTCTGCCCCGGCCTCTGCCCGCTCGTCACCCCATCGTTCGGCCGGTGGCTGGCCGTGCTCCGGGCCCGCGCCCGCTTTCCGGACCGCATGTACCCGATACCGCTCAACGAGCCGGAGCTCTTCACCGCATCGCCCGATTGGCGGCAGTTCATCGAAACTGACCGCCACGGCCTTACCGAAGCCACCGCCCGCTTCCTTGTGTCCAACGTTCAGCTCGGTGTCTACTTAAGACGGGCCGTGAAGCGCGTGACCGTGCCGACTCTCCTCATGTTGGTGGGTTACGACCGCATCATCGACAACGCGAAGACCAAAGAGTTCTTTGTCGAGTTCGGAACCCGCGAACGAACGGTGCGGGAATACCCGGACGCCCATCATACGTTAGAGTTCGAGCCGGAAGAGCATCGGTGGTTGGCGGACATGACGACTTGGATAGAAGCAAGGCGCTAAGGCGCTAGTGTCCTGAGTTGTTAATTCGTTTACAAGCGTCTTCCACCCGTCGCAGGATGAGATCGGCGGTGGCGGTCCAGCGGAAGGGCCGGGGCTTTTTGTTGTAGTCGACCAGGTAGTCCGCGATGGCGGATTCGAGTGCGGGGACGGACTTGAAGACGCCGCGGCGGATCCGCTGTTCGGTGATCCGGGCGAAGAAGCGTTCGACTTGGTTGAGCCAGGAGGCACTGGTGGGGGTGAAGTGGACGACGAATCGGGGGCGTTTGGCCAGCCACCGCTTGACGGCCGGGGCCTTGTGGGTGGCATAGTTGTCGAGGATCAGGTGGACCGTCACCCCCTGCTCGTTCGGGACGCCTGCGTCGATATCGGCGAGGAATTTCAGGAACTCCTGGTGGCGGTGCCGGCGGAGGCACCGGCCGATGACCTTCCCGGTCGCGACGTCGAGGGCGGCGAACAGGGATGTGGTCCCGTGGCGGACGTAGTCGTGGGTGCCGCGTTCGGCTTGACCGAGGGACATCGGCAGGATCGGCTGGGTGCGGTCGAGGGCCTGGACCTGGGACTTCTCGTCCACGCTCAGCACGACCGCCTTGTCCGGCGGGGCGAGGTAGAGGCCGACGACGTCCCGGACCTTCTCGACGAAGTACGGGTCGGTGGAGAGTTTGAAGGTTTCGTGGAGGTGGGGTTTCAGGCCGAACGCCCGCCAGATGCGGCTGACGGCAGTCTGGGACAGGCCGGTGGCCTGGGCCATGCCGCGGGTGCTCCAGTGGGTGGCGTGGGCCGGTTTCGATTCGAGGGTTTTGGTGACGACCTCTTCGACCCGGGCGTCGGCGATGGTCCGCGGGGGCCCGGGGCGGGGATCGTCGGTCAGGCCGTCGAGCCGCTTCGCGGCGAACCGTTTCCGCCACTTCCCGACGGTGGGGAGGGTGACCCGGAGTTCGGCGGCGATGGCGGTGTTGGTGCGGCCGTCGGCCGCGGCCAGGACGATCCGGGACCGCAGGGCGAGTCGTTGCGACGTCTTGGGTCGGCGGGACCAGGCGTCGAGTTTGGATCGCTCGTCGTCGGTCAGGGTGAGGGGTTTCAGCCGGGGCATCGGGCACCTTCGGCGGTACCCTAACAATTCCCGGGAAATCGCGCAATGTCATTTGAAACGAATTAACAACTCAGGACATTAGAGCAAGTCCGGGCAAGGTTTAGCGGGTTCACGGGCCGCCACGGAGGGCGGCCCCTACCCGTAGGACCGCCCACCGTGGCGGCCTGGCACCCGCAACCGCTATACCAACGTGAGAACTACTCGAGTATCAACTTCGGCCCGGTCCGGAGCACGGCGGAGGGTTCCTTGACGCGATTTCCATTCGATCCCGCCGTGCCGTCCTGGATCGCCCTCCGCACCGCCGCCCAGTGGGAAAAAAAGGTCGCCGCCTCTTTGACGGATTCCGGTGCTTCGGTGTTCCTGCCGTTGATGAGCCGGATCAGCATTTATCGCAGTCGTCGACGGGCGGTCGAAGTACCGGTCTTTTCGGGGTATTTGTTCTGTGAGGAAGCGGGCTTCCTCGGCAACCCGCGGGTGCCCGCCGGATGCCGGGCAAAAGTGGCCCAGGTGTTGCGACCCTCCGACCCGGCGCTCCTGCGGGCGGAACTGCTCTCCGTGGCGGGGCTGTTGACCGACCGCCAACTCATTCAGGAGCGGGTCGTGGGGAAGCCGGGCGACGTCGTCCGCATAACCGGCGGGTCGTTTGCCGGTTCTGAAGGGCGAATCCTCAAGTTGAAGCCGAATCGGTGGCAGGTGGTGCTGGAAGTAACATTTATCGGGGCGCGAATCGTCGCCGAAGTGGACGGTCGGCTCATTGAACGGATCGAACCGGCCGGCCGTGGCTCGTTTGACGCGAATACACCCCGCGTGTAGAATGACGGTTGCCGAATTCAGTGCCACGGTTTCTGCCTATCGGACGGATCCGCCGGCTGTTCCGCTCCCATCGGACCCATGACACCACCCCGTTCCGCCGCTAAGTCCGTCGAACCGTCCGTAGGCGGCCGCGTCCTCCACGGCTTTCTCGGCTTCTTCATCGTCCCCTGCCTCATCGCCTGGGATGGGCTGAAACGCGCCGCCCACTGGGTCTGGAAAGCCCCGTGGTTCGTACAGGCCATTCTCGTGTTAATCGTCATCCTCTGTGTCGCCGGCGGCGGATTCGTTTATTACAAGCGCTACCAAGGTCGGGAGCAGAAATCGATCGAAAACGAGTGGCGGCGGTTCGAAACAACCAAGCGGGGGGCTAACGACAAGGACCTCCTCGGCGTCCTCGACGACATTCTGAAAAAAGACCCGAATAATGCCGTAGCCCTGAGTCGAAAAGCGGCCATCGAGTCCGGCGAGGCCGACCCGAAAGACAAGGAGATGTTGGACGTCACGATTCGAATTCATTTGACTCACAACCGGATTAAGGAGGCCGTCCGGGAGGCGAAAAAGTTGTACGCCCTCGATCCGAAGGACTGGATGGCGAATTGCATTTTGGGGCAGGACGCGATCAAGCGGAAAGACCAGCCGGAGATCGACAAATACCTGGCCGCCGTTAGCAACCCGCAATCCTCCTCGCCGCCCCAGGTGGGGGGGGTACTTTTCGCCCTCGATCTTTTGCACCAGGCAAAAAAAGACGAAACGAAATTGCGCACGTTTACCGTCAACCGCGTCATCCCAATCCTGAAGAACGCGAACTTGTCCACGATCCCCGCGGGAGGCCGCATTCAGTTTCTCGCCTGCTACGTCAGTTCCTGCCTGAACGTGCCCGACGCGAGCATGGGCAACCTCCTGGAATTCTGGTCCTGGTCGACCAAACTAGCCGACGGCATCCTTGAAGACGCCAAAGGAAAGAAAGACGTTCAAGTGTTGACCCAACTCGGCACCCTGCAACCCCCGTTGGCCGGCACCGTCGACCGGTTCCAAAAACTGCACCTCATGGGGGCCGATGACGCCAAGCGGCAAGCGAAGGCGGTCGAAGAACGGGCCCGAAAGATCTATTCTGCGACTCGAGCGTTGGATCCCAAAAATCCGGCCGGGTATACCGGCGAAGCGTACGCACTCCTGCGGGCGGGGGACACCGAAGGGTCGATCAAGATGATCGAAGCCGGCCTGGCCGCGTGCGACGCGAGCATCGATTTGCTCAAAGCACTCACCGATTGGGCCAAGCAGACCAAGCAAGCCGACAAGTTCCTGCCGCAACTCCGCACCCTGGCGGGCCGGTATCCCCAAGCCGTCGCCCTCTGGCAACTCGTCGCCGAGGCGGCCGAGGCGGCAAACCGCCGCGATATCGCCATCGACGCTATCCAGAAGGCGCGGGCCCTCCTCCCCGATAACCAAGAATTCGCCTGGGACGAGGCCCGCCTTTGGCTCGACGCCGGCAAATCCCAGAAGGCCTACGAACTCTTTCAGTTGATACCGGAGGCGGACCGCCTGAAGACACCGACCGCCATCCGGGGCTACGTCCGTGCCCTGGTCGGAGCCGGGGAAGAAAAGCGCGTTCCCGACATCGCCCGGGAGACGATGAAAACCTCCCTCAAAATGAAAGACCCCGCTTACGCCCTTGCCCCGGCGTTGGGCCTGTTGGACTCCCCGCCCACGCTGGCTCGCTCGGTCCTCGCCGACGCAATTGCCGACAGTGTTTATACGCAATGGTCGAATTCAACCGAGACGCTGCGAACCCGGGCCCAAGCCCGATTGCGGGTGGCCGAGAATGCAATCCCCCGCTGGTCCGATGTGAAAGTACGGAGCGCGATCGACGCCCTCGACCGCGTTCAATCGCATGAGCCGAAAGACCTGTGGGCCCCGGCCATGTCGGCGTGGCTGCGGGTCAAGAGCCGACAGAGTACCGACCTGGCGTGGCGGGAAATCGCCCCCATCGTTCTGGCGGAGTCAAAGAATGAGGCCCTGCCGGCGGACGTGCTCGAAGCCCTCGGCTGCGTCTATTTCGCCCGGGACAAATACGACGACGCCATTCGGGTCTTGAAGCGAGCGGTCGAAATGGCTCGCGAGCCGGCCAGTCCACTCATCGCCCTTGCCCTTGCGTACGAAAAAAAGGGAGATCACCGCGCGGGGCGGGAAATCTTCCTCCGCGCCCGCGGCCAGACCCAAACCGACCGTGTTCGGGACGAATACAAGGCCGCCGCCCCGCTCTTCCAGGAGAAAGCACCGTGAGAGTTCGCCGTCATATCATCGCATTAATCATCGCCGGGTCCGTCGGCTTGGCCGCCAGCGGTCAGCCGCCGGCCGCAACACCGCCCCACCCCGCCACAACGGTTGGCACGCCCGGCCAGAACGCACCGAAGCCGCCGAACCCCGCGGCCATCCCCGAAAAGGCGATCGAGCTATTCAACAAAAAAGATTTCACCGGCTGCTATGACGTGCTGAAAAAAAATGCCCAGGGGTCCCCCTCCGCCCCGCAGCCCCGGGTCCAGCTCGCCCTGATGTTTTTCAACGCCCGCGACGGCCAGGACGCCCGCAAAATGCTCGAACTCGCCGCCATCGAAGACCCGGGGCACCCCGACGTCTACCTGACCAACGCCAGTTTCGCCTTCAACGAAGGCCGACTCACCGAAGCGGTTCTCAGCCTGACCATGGCCCTGAAGAGTGCCGAAAACCCGCGGTGGGAGGCGAACCAGCGGACCCGGTTTACCCGCGATTCCCTTCTCGGATTGGCCGCCTGCTTCGAAACCCGCGGTCAATGGGACAAAGCCAAGGAGGAGGTCGTCGAACTGCTCAAATCCGACGAGAATAACACGATTTACCTGCAACGACTTGGCGCGATCGAGTTCCAGCTCGGCACTCTGGACAAAGCCCAGGAAGCGTTCAAGAAGGGGTTCAAGCTCGACCCGACCGTCGACCCGCCGGAACTCCGCATGGGCATGCTCTGGTTCGCCAAAAAAGACCCGACCAAGACGGAAGAATGGTTGAAGAAGGCCGTCGCCGCCCACTCCACCATTGCCAAAGTCCACCGCGGGTACGGCGAATTTCTGCTCGACCAAGCCCGCCTTTCCGATGCGGACGTGGAACTGAAGGAGGCGGAAAAAATCGCCCCCACGGCCCGCGACACGCTCTTCCTCCGCGGCCTCTATTACCGTTACATGAAGAAGTTCTCCGACGCGGAAACGATCTTTGACGACCTGTCCCGGAAGTTCCCGGCTGACATTCCGGTTTCGATGAACCTCGCCTTGTGTCTGGCCGAATCGACCGACAAGGTCAAGCAGCAGCGGGCGGTCGATATCGGCGAACTGGTCGTCCGGCAGGCCCCGAAGCTTGCAGAGGCGTATTCGGTGCTGGGCTGGTGTTACTTCAAGATCGGCCGGTTGGACGACGCCGAGGCGAGCCTGAAGAAGAGCGCCAGCAGCGGCCAACTCGCCCTCGACCCGGCCTTTTACCTCGCCAGCGTACTCGTCGCCCGTGGCAAGGAAGAGGATGCTTACAAGATGCTGAAAGACGCCCTGGCCGAGAAGGGACCGTTCGTTTACCGGGCCGAAGCCAAGAAGATGTTCGACGTTTTGGACAAGAAGCTGCCAAAGAAGAAGGAGGAAACCAGGAGGTAAGAGAAGAAGGACAGATCGACTACGACTCCCGCGAGCGGGCACCGGCATCGGTCGGGCCCGCCGTCGGTTTGAACTGTTGCCGGCCGCCTTGTCGTCAGGTAATTTCCCATGTTCCCGATTTCCATTCTCCGAACTGCGTGGATCGGCGTCGCCCTGTTCGCCGCCGGATGGGTCTGGGAATTGGTTCGGTTTTGGGGAGTGCAACCCGATTACGCCGACAGGTTCCTGATCCTCGTCGCGGCCGGCTGGCTCGCTTGGCAGGCGTGGCCGGAAATCACTGCCCGCCCGGCCCAGCCGTCCGCACTCGGACTGCCGGCGGTTCTGGCGGGCGCACTGATCTTCCCCGTCGGCTGGTTTTTATTCGTTCAGGTCGGTCCCCGGATCATCCTCACCTGGTGGGGGTACACCGCCACCCTGCTCATGGCGGTCGGCGTTCTCGCCGCGACCCGGGGCTGGTCCGCCGTCCGCCGGCTCGCGTTCCCGCTACTCTTTTTGGCGATGGCGCCCCAACTCCCCGGCCGGCTGTACAGCCCCCTCCAAAAACTTCTCCAAACGTTGACGACCCAACTCTCCGCCGCCGGACTCTCCGCCTGCGGCCTGTCCGTCGTCCGCGAAGGGTACGTCCTCCGGCTCCCGAGCGGCGACCTCGGCGTCATCGAAGCGTGCAGCGGCGTCCGCAGCATCACCGCCCTCACCGCCATGACCCTGTTCCTGTCCTACCTCCGCGGCCTGCGATTGTGTCGCGGAACTGCCGCCCTTGCCCTCGCCATTCCGGTCATCATCCTCGTCAACGCCTCCCGAATCATCGCCACCGGTCTATTGCAGGAGTGGGTCGACCGGTCGGCAATCCTCGGGTGGAAGCACGAAGCGCTGGGATTTGCCGCCGTGTTCCTGGGGTTGGGCCTCGTCGCGGGGATTACCGGCGTTTTGCGGCCGAAATCCCTTCCCGTCGCTCCCCCGCCGCCCGCCGAACTCCCGGCCGAGATCCAACGCCGCGGCCTCCTCGTGGCCATCTTGGGCTGCCTCTTGCTCGGCCTCGCCCTCACCGCCGCCGCGACCGCCATGCCGAGCCTCACCAACACGGTCGACGCCAGCGGGGAAACGATCGACAAACTCTCCACCACCGTCGTCAGCAAAACCCCCGACGGCGACCGCATCCAATGGACGGCAGGCCCGAACCTGCCTATCCCCGAGGAGACGACGAAAGAACTGGAATACACCCACGGGGTCAACCGGGTTTACAAGGACCCGTTGGGTAACGATGTCATCGTGTTCGCGTTCCACTGGACCAGCGCCACGGCGGTGAAGGGATACCACCACCCGGACGTCTGCCTGCCGGGCCGCGGATGGAAGGTTACCTCGCAGTCGGTCGAGCCGGTCACCACGCCGGGCGGGCGGACCGTTCCGGTTACGTACCGGGAATTCCGGAGGGACGATGCCGATCTGTCGGTCGCTTACTGGACGCAGGAGGGCCGCCGGATTTGGACCGACCGGGACGAGGTGGAAGCATTCTCTTTCCTGTACCCGTTTCGCTGGGTCGGCGAGCGGCTGAAGCCGCGGCGAGCCGACGACGTGGACGACCGGCTTGTCTTCTGGTGCTACAGAGGCCAGTATTTCACGGGCGGAAAGACGCGACTGCTCGGATTCGTCGGCGGTCTGGCGGACGAGGTTTACCGCGTCTGCCCCTGGGCCGACCCCGCGGATTCGGCTAAGAGCCGGTGAAAGTGATACCCCGCCGCTTCCCGTTTCACGCTAAATCTTCCGACCGAATACGCCGAGCTTTGTAGCCCCCGCTGCACCTCCTCGCAAATCCCCACGTCTTCGGCCTGAACCCGATCCGCCACGCGGATACTTTCCTCTGCGAAAGCCGGGTCGGTGCCCGCCGCGAAGTAGAAATCGAAATCCACACGGCACCGGTCGGGGCCGAGCGGCCTCACGACGTTGGTGTCCATTACGCCCGCGTACAGGTTCAGCATGAAGTTGGGAAACGCCCACCAGTACGCCGCCAGGTCGCCGGTGCGGGTGCGGCCCGCGTCGCCGGTGCCGGGCGTCAGCGGACTCGACTGCAAACTCGTCCGGGCGTAGGGCGTTGTCGTGTATTGCTTGTAGTCGAGAACGCCGGCCAGGGCGGGGTGGACGGTGTTCACGTGATACCCGCCGTCGAGGTAGTTATCGACGTA
>DASXPC010000205.1:0-13931 GCA_036493815.1 Fimbriiglobus sp.
TTATCGGAAGGCCGAATTAATCGTGTATCTGAAAAAACGACTCGGTCTCCGCATGCGTCGCCGGGCTCGTCATGATGAGGAAGGGCACGGCCGCTTCGTACCTCCGGCGAAGCGCCAGGACCTTTTCCGCGTGGATTTGAAACAGGCTCGCCCCGGACACCGGACCGACGGGGTACATCCCTTTCGGCTTGTCGAACCCGAGCCGGCTCCCCTGCCCCCCCGCGACCAACAGCACCGCCAGCTCGCCCCGGCGGATCGCCTCCTCGCCGAGGGTGCAGGTCGCGGGTGGAATCGCCGACCACGGCTCCGTCGGCAGCGGGGCGATCCGGTCCCGCGGCGGCAGCTCCGCGTGCGGCTCGTCCCGGCGTGCGTACAGGTCCTCGAGTTCCTCGAAGTCGATGCCGGCCAGTTGTTCCACCAGCGACGACCGGTCCGGCGGCGGGAGTAAATGCCACGCGGCCAGAACGTGCGACTGCCCGTGCAGTTTGATGCGGTGCAGCAAGTCGGGCGGGACGTGGACCATGACAGAAAATTGTAGCGAACTAGAACGCAAACCTCAGCCCGTCGAACGCCATTGCCACGCCGGGCGGCAACGCGGCGGGCAGGGAATCGTAATCCATCTCGTGGCTCATGTGCGTGAGGTAGGTCTGCTTCGGCTTGACCCGGGCCGCCACGTCGAGGGCCTGCGCCAGGTTGAAGTGCGACGGGTGCGGGCCGCGGAGCCAGAGGGCGTCGAGCACCAGGACGTCGAGATTCTCCAATAGCGGCCAGCTCGCCGCGGGGATTTCGCTGACGTCGGTGCAGTAGGCGACGTTTCCGATTCGGAAGCCGAGCACGTTGAATCGGGCGTGGACGAGTGGAATGGGGACGACCTTCTGTCCCAGGATTTCAAACGACTTCGTATCGATTCGATGAAATTCGAGCTTGGGCAGGACGCCCGCGGGCAGGTCGCCGGTGGCCGGGTGGAACGCGTACGAGAAGGCCTGACGAATCACCTCTTCCACTTCATCGGTGCAGTAGATCGGCAGCGGTCCGCCGAGCCGTTTCGGGAAGAGACGGACGTCGTCGAGACCGAACAGGTGGTCGGCGTGGTAGTGCGTGTAGAGAACGGCGTGGGCGAGCGGGATTTTCTCCCGCACGAGTTGGAGCCGGAGTTCGGGGGCGGTGTCGATGAGCAGATTCCCGCCGGGCAACTGCACCAGCACCGAGCAGCGGGTCCGTTGGTTGCGGGGATTCGCCGACGTGCAGACGGGACACTCGCACCCGATCATCGGCACGCCGACCGACGTGCCGGTGCCGAGGCAAATGAATGTACGGTCGTTCGGCATGAAGAAATTGTATGATCGCGGAGCGCGGGGGGTCCGCGCTCCGCGACGCCAAAGCCGGGACTAATACTCTCCCATCGGCGGTTCTTTTTCGAGGTGGACCTGTTTATAGCCGCCCGTGGCCATGAAGTACAACAGCAGCAGCAGGAACCCGATAGCCAGCACGGCGGGTACGGCAGCAGTCCAGTACAGGGCCTTTCGAGCGCCGAAGTCACGGGCCTCGTCCAACGGCCCCTTGTCCTTTTCGTAATTCGGCAGGCCCTCCTTGTCCCACCACGCCTTCAGGTCGGTCAGGTTCTTCTCTAGCTTCTCACCCACCGGCTTGCCGGCCGCCTTTTCCTTCTGGAGTGTCTCCAAGTCGGATTCGAGGGTGGTCTTCAGATTCTTCGGCGGCTCTTTGCCGTCTTTCTTCGCCTGCTCGATTTTGGCCAAGTTTGCTTTGTGGTCGTCGAACACCGCCAACTTCCCATTGTCCAGACCGGCTACCGGCGGGGCGATATCCGGCGCGACGGCAGACACGACCGGGAACTCGCCCGGTTTGAGTTCGCCCTTTTCGTCTCGCGAAGCGTACCGCAGATAGGTCGGTTCGGAGGTCTCCTTCAACTTCTGCACCGCGGCGTAGTCCTGTTTATACCCAATGCCCGGGCCGCCGAGCAGACCGGCGGATAGCATGCCGACGCCACCGCTCAGCCCCAGCGCCAGCGCCCCGCCCTTCGGGAACCGTTCGGAGATCACGCCCAACAGGGTTGGCCAGTAAAACGTCTTACCCAGGGCGTAGATGGTGACCGCACCGACCCACAGCAACACCGTGTTGGTGAACGGCTGGCCGAGCAAGAAAAGACCGAGCGTACCGAGCAAGGCGCTGCACAACAGGAGGCCGACCGGATTGATCCGGTGGACGATCGGCCCGGCAAAGAATCGCAGTGTGAACATTAGGCCGTTCGTCCAAATGAATGCGATCAAGGCGGTGGTCTCGTCTTTCAGCACCCGCGTGGTAATGTTCGTGATCCAACTGTCGGTACCCAGTTCGACGTACCCGACCAGGGCGTGCATGCAGTAGATGAACGCGATCAGCAGGCTGCCGGGGGCGAACCCACTGTACACTGTGTACGCCACCCAGATGACCCCGGCGGCCACGTACCCGACCGCCACCGGAACGTCTTTGATGCCGATGTCCCCGAGCAATTTCGGTAGGGCGAACCCGAGGAACAGGGCGGGCACCGCGAACCCGAGCAGGCCGACGGTGCCCATCATGTTCGGCACGGACACCCCGGCCGACTTCGCCTCCGACTTTGGAAACGGGCGGTTGAACATCATCACCCCATACAGCAACACCGGGACGAGGAACAGGCCGAGCTTGATCTCCCAGGCGATCGACTTCTCAGGCGTTTCGATCTGTTTAAACACCAGCCCGATCACCGCACCGAGGATAAGGCCGAGCGGCCACCCCGCGTGCAGGATGTTCAACCAGTGCGTCTTGTTCCGGGGAAAGAGGGTTGCTGTCAACGGGTTGATGACGGCCTCACACGTCCCGTTGCCGAACGCGAACAGCCACATGCCCAGATTCAGGCAGACGAAGGTCGCGTCCTTGCCGTAATGCCCGTACACCCAGGAGGCGGACAGAGTGAGGATCGCCGACGAAGCGTGCAGGAGGAACGCTACCAGCATGATCTTCCCGTACCCGAACAGGTCGGCGAAGAAGCTGAAAAAGATGATGGCTACCCCGAATCCGATCAGCCCGCCGCCACTAATGCCGCCGAGTTCGGCCTGAGTAAACCCGAACTGATTGCCCCAGTCTTTGATAACGAACCCGCGGACCGCGAATCCGATCCCGGCTGCAATCAGCGTAAAGAAACTGGCCCAGAACAGGATTTTGTTGCTGGCGCTGGGTGCGTCCGCGGGGCCGGGGGTATCGGACATTTCGCACAACTCCGAGGGAGGGAATCGGGTCGGAACGTGTCGGATAGTATCCGTGGGAAATGCCGCGTGTCTAGCGAAATCAACGGGTTCGGGCGAAACCCGGAGTCTTCCCGCCCGGCAAACCGGGTTGTTTATAGCGGTCGGCCACGGGCCGCCGGCCGCGGACGCCCGGACCGGGCAAAATCCCGCCAGTCCGCCCCGTCCTCCGGCCGATAGTTCCGGTCGAAGGACACCGGCCCATCCCGGGCCGCGAGGGGAACCCGTGACCCGCGACCTCAACGTGCTCGCGCTGTTCAAGGGCCCCGAGCGGTTCATCTACGTGTACGACGACGACAGCCGCGACGACCTGATCCAGTCCATCCGCGACGCGGCGGCCGACCCGGCCGTCGGGGTCAGTTGGTTCGACGCCGCCGTCCTCACCGACCGGGCCCGGCAGCAGGCGCAGGAAGCCCCCGAGGCGACGCAATCGCCCCGGTTCTGATGCTTCCCTGATCGCCCGCAACCGGATCGGCATACCGTGACGCTCGAACAACACCTGGCGGATTTCCTGTCCCACCTGGGACTGGAAAAAAACGCGTCCACCCAAACGGTCAAGTCCTACCGCGAGGACCTGACACAGGCACTCGTTTTCTGCCGCGGGCATTTGAAGAAGCAATCGACCGAACCGGCCGACTGGACCGTTCGCACGCTGCGGGCCTTTTCGGCCTGGCTGTCCGAACGGAAGTACGCGAAAACCACAATCGCCCGGCGGTTGGCCGCAACGAGATCGTTCGGGAAATACCTTTGTCGGCACGGCATTCTGGCCGGCAACCCGGCGGACGCTTTGCGCGGCCCGCGGCTCGATAAGACCCTGCCGCACTTTCTGACCGTCGCCGACGTGCAGCGGCTCCTCGCCGCCCCGGGGACGACCGGACCGCTCGCCCGTCGCGACCGGGCGGTGCTGGAAACGCTTTATTCCGCCGGGTTGCGGGTCAGCGAACTGGTCGGCATGAACGTGCCGGACCTCGACGCGGATGAAGGCGTCGTCGTCGTCCGCGGGAAGGGGAAGAAAGAGCGGTTGGCCCTGATCGGCGGGGAGGCGAAAGCCGCCCTCCGCGAGTGGCTGGAAGCCCGCGAAGCAGTACTGGCGGAAACGACCCGGTCCACCGCGGCCGTGTTTCTGAACAAATCCGGCGGCCGGCTGACGACTCGCAGCGTCGGCCGGCTGCTCGCGAAATATCTCGCCCTCGCCGGGCTCGACCCCCGAACCACCCCGCACACCCTCCGCCACAGTTTCGCCACGCACATGCTCGACGCGGGGGCCGACATCCGCGGCGTGCAGGAACTCCTCGGGCACAAAAACCTGACGACCACGCAAGTCTACACGCACGTGACCACGCAGCGGTTGAAGACGAGCTATCTCGCGGCCCACCCGCGGGCGTAGGCCGGACGGAAGCCATTCGACGGATCGCATTTCGCCACGGTCGGCCGAACGGGAGGGGCGGTTGGCCGCCCCGGTCGAGCGAGGGGATCCCATGGTCGGTAACGCATCCCGCCCAATCGGGTTGTTGACGGTGTGTCTTTTTGCGGCCGTCGGGTCGGCCGCGGACCCGACAATCCTCTGGCGGACGGACTACGCCTCGGCCATGAAAGAGTCGGCGGACAAGAAAATGCCGATTCTGGTCGTTGTGGGGTCCGACGCCTGCACGCACTGCCGGCGGATGGACGCCGAGACGTTCGAGGACGAGAAGGTGAGAGCGGATCTGATCGGCCGGTTCGTGACGTTGAAAATCGACGCGACGAAGGAACCGGGCCTCGTGCAGGCGCTGAACGTGCAACTCTATCCGACGTGCGTCCTCGCCGGTCCGGACGGGAAGATTCACGGCTATTTGCAGGGATTCCAGACGGCGGACGACTTGCGGACGCATCTCGCCCGAGTGGTGGCCGCCGTGAAGAAGAAATAGGGGGTTACCCGCGACGCGGAGTCTTCGGAGCGGAGCGAACCGCACCCCACGTCGCGGCAAACCGGGTTTGAATATAACGAATGGCGTCCTACTCCGAAGGTCTGCCATGTCCCCTTCCCGCCGCCAGTTTTTCGCCTCGGCTGCGGCCGTCACCGCCGCCGGTACGATCCCCGCGACCGCCAAGGCCGCCGACCCGGCGCCGAAACGCAAAGTCCACATCGGCGTCTCAACCTATTCCTACATGAAGTTGGGCCGCAAAACCGCGGACGACGTCGTCAACTGCATCAACACCGCCGGCGACCATGGGTTCGACGGCGTCGAAATCCTGCTGCAACAGATCACGGACAAACCGAGCGACGCACTCCTGACCAAGATTAAGCAGCGGGCACTCGTGCACGGCCTCTGCATCATGGGCCTCTCGACGCATCAGTCGTTCCTCTCACCGGACAAAGAGTTTCGAAAACGGAACGTTGAGCTGACCAACCGACAGATCGAGATCGCCGCCAAGCTCGGCAGTGGGACAATGCGGGTGAACACCGGGCGGTGGGGCACGACCCGTAGTTTCGACCAACTCATGAGGAACAAAGGAATCGAGCCACCGCTCGAAGGCTACAAGGAAGAGGACGGCTACCCGTGGGTGATCGACTGCCTCGGGCAGTGTGTGAAGGCGGCCGAGAAGTACGGCGTGACGCTCGGCCTGGAAAATCACTGGGGACTCGGCCGCACGCCGGAAGGGCTTTTGAAAATCGTGGAGGCGGTCAAGTCGCCGTGGCTAAAAGTCACGATGGACACGGGAAACTTTCTCGAAGAGCCGTATCCGAAGCTGGAGATGATCGCCCCGCACGCGGTGCTGGTGCAGGCCAAGACGTACTACGGCGGAGGGACGTGGTACACGCTCGATTTGGACTATGACAAGATCGCGAAGCTCCTGGTAAAGGCCCGGTACAAGGGGTGGATTTCCCTCGAATTCGAGGGCCGGGAAGACCCGAAGACGGCGGTGCCGAAGAGCCTGACGTTGTTGCGAAAGGCGTTCGGCGGCAACGCATAGGCAGGGCATCCTCTGCTTATCGACCGATTCGAGGTTCCCACCCGACAGCGGCTCCGGTTGGACTCTTGTCACGACAAGCCGTAGCGTGAAGGGGATGGCCGATCCGCATCACTCCTCTCCCGAGGTCCCGATGGGGCGCTACGGCATTTCCTGTTTCCTGGCGGTTTGTTTTCTCCGACTGGCGGGCCCGGCATTAGGGCAGACCGCCACTTCGAAGCCGGACTACCAAAACCCCGCTATTTCGACGGCACGGCGCGTCGACGACCTGCTGTCGCGGATGACGCTGGAAGAAAAAGTCGCCCAGATGATGTGCATCTGGAGCGCCAAGAAGCAGATCACGGACCGTCAGGGGAAATTCGACCCCGCTCGCGCGCCGCAGTGGTTCCGTGTCGGAATCGGCCGGATCGAGCGGCCCAGCGACGGCCACGGTGCGCGGGCACAAGCGGAGTACACCAACGCGATACAGAAGTGGGTGAAGGAAAACACCCGTCTTGGCATCCCGGTGATCTTTCACGATGAGGCGCTGCACGGGCTGATGGCTCCGGAGGCCACTAGCTTTCCCCAGGCGGTCGCCCTGGCAAGCACCTGGAATCCGGAACTGGTGGAGAAGGCCTTTGCCGCGGTGGCAAAGGAAGTGCGGGCCCGGGGAACGCAACAGGTGCTGGCACCGGTCGTGGACGTTGCCCGCGACCCGCGGTGGGGTCGGTTCGAGGAGTGCTATGGCGAGGACCCTTACCTGGTGTCGCGGATGGGTTTGGCTGCGGTTCGGGGATTTCAGGGGGGCGGCGAGACAATTCCGGCCGATCGGGTCATTGCCACTCTCAAGCACATGACCGGCCACGGCCAGCCGGACTCCGGAACGAACGTGGGTCCGACTTCCCTCGGCGAACGAACGCTGAGAGAATTTTTCTTCCCCCCTTTCGAAGTCGCGATCAAGCAGGGGCACGCCCACAGCCTGATGCCGTCCTACAACGAGATCGACGGCGTCCCCTCACACACCAACCGCTGGATGCTCCACGACGTCCTTCGCAAGGAATGGGGATTCGACGGCACGATCGTCTCAGACTGGCAGGCGGTCAGGCAGCTCGTCGTTCGGCATCATGTGGCCTCGGACGACGCCGACGCGGCCCACCAGGCTTTGGCCGCAACGGTGGACGTCGAACTGCCGGACGTCGAGACCTATCACACTCTCGTCGAGCAGGTAAAGGGAAAAAAGGTTCCCGAATCGGCCGTCGACGACGCCGTGCGTCGGTTGTTGCGCGAGAAGTTTGAGTTGGGTTTGTTCGAGCAGCCGTTCGTCGATCCTGCCAAAGCGGACGAAGTTTCCGGCTCGGCAGTCAATCGACCGTTGGCTTTGGAAGCGGCACGGCAGGCGATTGTACTCCTCCAGAACAAGGGCGGGCTTCTCCCACTGAACCCCGACAAGACTCACCGGGTGGCGGTGATCGGCCCGCACTCGGCCGAGGTGATGCTCGGCTGCTACGCCGGGGTACCGCGCCACTCGGTCAGCATCCTCGAGGGCATTCGCAACCGGCTCGGGAAGGACGCCACCGTTACCCACGCCGAGGGGGTGCGGCTGACCGAGGACTCGGTGTTCACCAAGGGGCCGCAGCCGCTGATCGGCGGGACCCGATCGCGGGCGCGGTCGTCTGCCGATAAGGTCGTGGCCGCGGACCCGGCCCAGAACCGCCGCCGCATTGCCGAAGCGGTGGAGGTGGCCAGGAACAGCGACGTGGCCATTGTGGTCGTCGGGGACAACGAACAGACCGCGCGTGAGGCCTACGCCGAAAACCATCTGGGCGACCGGTCGGACCTCCGGCTTGTCGGGCAACAGGAAGACCTGGTTCGAGCCGTGCTCGACACCGGCAAGCCGACGGTCGTGCTGTTGATTAACGGCCGCCCGCAAGCCATTCCGGAACTGGCCGAGCGGGCTCCGGCCATTCTCGAGGGATGGTATTTGGGCCAGGAAGGCGGCACCGCGGTGGCCGAGGTGCTCTTCGGAGACGTGAACCCGAGTGGCAAGCTGCCGGCCAGCATTCCGCGAAGCGTCGGGCAATTGCCGATCTACTACAACCACAAGCCGACGGCGTTGCGGGGATACCTCTTCGCGTCGAACAAGCCGCTCTACGCGTTCGGCCACGGCCTATCCTACACCACGTTCGCGTACGCCACGCCGACGGTGGCACGGGCGCGGATCCAGACGAACGAAAAGACCTCGGTCTCGGTAGAAGTGACCAACACCGGCAGTCGAACCGGCGACGAGGTGGTCCAGTTCTACATTCGGGCCGAGGTGAGTAAGGCCACGCGGCCGGTCATGGAGTTGAAGGGCTTCCAGCGGATTACCCTGAAGCCCGGCGAACGACGGACGGTTTCGTTTGATGTCGGGCCGGAGCAGTTAGCTTACCACGGCCCCGAGATGAAGCGGGTGGTCGAACCCGGACGATTCCGGTTGATGGTCGGAGGGAGTTCCGACAAGGTGAAATCGGTCGAATTGAACGTGACGGATAAGTAATTAGGCATTTCACTTCTCTCAACAGAGAAAGAGTGAAATGCCCCTTCTTGTCCGCTTATTTTTTCTCCGGCTTCTTGCCTTCGATCGGCTTCATCTCGCGGATCCAGATGTTGCGGAACTTCACCGGGTTGCCGTGGTATTGCAGGTACAACGGCAGTTTCGCCGGGTGGCCCTTCGCGTCGTAGTGGGCGGGTTGGTCGTAGTACGTTCCGCCCTGCAATTCGAAGTGGTTCTGAACGCAGACCCCGTTTTGGAGCACCGTCACGTATCCCGGCTTGAGGACTTTTCCATCGGCCGCGAAATGCGGGGCTTCGAACAGGATGTCGTACGTCTGCCATTCGCCCGGCTTCCGGCACACGTTCACCATCGGCGGGTGCTGCTTGTAAATCGCCGCGCATTGACCGTCGAAATAGGTGTTGTTGACCCACGAATCGAGTATCTGAACCTCGTACTTGCCCATCAGATATACGCCGCTGTTTCCCCGCCCCTGGCCGGAGCCCGAGACTTTTTCCGGCGTGGCAAATTCGACGTGGACCTGGCAGTCGCCGAACGCCTGCTTCGTGTTCAGCCCGTTTCGATTCTTGATGATGCCGATCCCGTTCTGGATTTCCCACCCCCCCGCTTCTTTCCACATTGCCTTGGATTCTTCCTTCCCGTCGAACAGCACGATCGCGTCGCCGGGCGGGTCGGCGGCGGTGGCCCCGGGGGCGACCACGGCCGGTTCCGGCCAGACGACCCCGCTCTTGTATTCCTGGAAGTAAGCGGCGGGGCCGCCGGAGGCGAGGGCCGCCACGCCGGCGACCACGACCCAATTGCGAGAGAGGCGCATGAGAACTCCTGAGTAAAGGGGTTGCAGAACGATTGTGCGACGAGTGGGCAAGATGAGCAACGAAAAAGTCTGTCCGGCGCATCGGCGGCCGGTTTACCGAAACGCACGAACTTGAGCCAAACCGCGTAGTTTCCCCGAATTCCTCGGCGCCGAGCCGTTAAAGTTCCTCCCGCCGGCAAGTCCGTTCAATTTTACCACCCGTTCGACCCGATATTCGGGATGATGCCCCGCCCTGTTCGGCCGGCGGCGTCACCGTACCGCGAGACGGGGTTTAACATGATGCGGGCGCGATGGCGGGTTAAGGTCGCTGGGATAATTGCCTTCGCCGGTCTCGGCGGGTGCAAACAGCAAGTCTTCATCGACAAGGCTGACTACACTGAGGCGTTACGCACCGGCTTTCCCGCGAATTTGGAAACGCACCCCGAAGTCGGCGTGGGCCCTGTGACGCAATTAGACCGGAACTCCACGCTGCCGACCGTCCTCGACCCGACCCGACCGCCGCAGTACGTGTCGCTCAAGCAGTGTATTGCAATCGGGTTGGAGCAGGGAAACGCTCCGTTCGGAAGTGTGTCGAACCCCGGATTCGGAAGCACTCTGGAAGGCACGTTTCAGTTTAATCCCGGGAGTGGAGCCGGCGGTACCGACAGCCTCAAGGCCTTCGTCCTCGACCCGGCCAGAACGCAAATCGACATCGAACGGTCGGTGTCGAAGTTCGACACCCGCTTCATCAACAGCGTCACCTGGCAGAACCTGGACGCCCCGACGCCGAGTGCGTTCTCCAACTTCAACGTCGGCGACAAGGCTAACGTCACCAGCACCCTGGCCAAGCCGCTCCCCACCGGCGGCGTCGCCGGCATCACTTGGAGCGTCGATTACACCAACCTGACCAACGCACCGCAAAGCCTGACCAACATCAACAAGTACTACACGCCGAAGCTCCAGTTCTCGTTCGAACAGCCGTTGTTGCAGGGGTACGGGATCGAGATTAACCAGATCGCTCAAGCCCACCCGGGCAGCCAGTTGCTCAACCTGCGGCCGTCGGGCGGAACGACCACCCAGGGCATTTTGATCGCCCGCATCCGGTACGATCAACAGAAGGTCGAATTCGACAAGCGGATCAACGGATACCTGCTCGGCGTCGAAGCGGCGTACTGGAACCTGTACGCGGCGTACTACAACCTGTATGCCTCGGAAGAAGTCCTGGCCCAGGCGGCCCGCCTGCTCAACGTCGTGTACGAACGGGTCAATACGGCCAAAAACCTGCGGCAGCAACAGTACCTGCAGACCGAAGCCCAGTTCAACCAGCTCCGGCAGTCCGTCGTCGTCGCCCGGCAGGGCGTCCTCCAGAGCGAACGCGAATTGCGGTCGTTCCTCGGCATGCGGACCGACGACAAGGTCCGGCTCGTGCCGATCGACGAACCGACCCTGGCGCGGTTCGTCCCGAACCATTACGACGCGGCCATGACGGGCCTGGCCCAGCGGCCGGAACTCCTCCAGGCCCGGCAGGAAATCAAAGCCCAGCAACTCAACCTGATCCTGCAAAAGAACAACCGCAAGCCCGACGTCCGGTTCATTTCCACCTACGACATCGAAGGGATCGGCGCCCGGCTCGACGGCCCCGCGGCGAACAACGCCCTCGCCAATTTCGCCGACAACAAGTTCAACTCCTGGACCCTCGGGTTCCGGGCCGACATCCCGCTCGGGTTCCGCGACGCGAACGGGGCCGTGCGGCAGGCCGAACTGGATCTGCAACGGAGTTACTGGACCCTGACCGAAGCCGAGCGGAAAGAAATCGAAGCCGTGTACACGCAGATTCAGACCATTGCCGCGAATTACGAACAGGTGAAATACCTGCGGGCCCAAATGGAAGCGTTGAAGAAATCGCTGGACCTCGACTACGAAGTGTTGAAAGTCGGGAGCTGGGACGTCCCGTTCCTCAACCAGTTGCTCATCAACCAGCAAAGTTACGTCCGGGCGTTGTCGGAAGAATTCCGGCTGATCGGGGAATATCAGAAATCGCTCGCGGGGTTGGAGTTTACGAAGGGAACGATCCAGCAGTACGACAACGTCAGCATTGCGGAAGGGGCGTTGCCGGCAAACGTGCAGAAGAAGGCGGCCGATTTCTTCCGGGCGCGGGACGCGGCGATCAAGGTGCGGGAACACCCGGCGGAATTGCCGCTGGCACCGCTGGCGGAAATGAAGCCGTTGGATTTGAATAAGATGGTGGCCCCGGAGGATGCCGGGGGGAACCCGAAAGCCCCGCCGGCGATCCCGGCCGTACCGCCGAAAGAATCGGTCTCCTTCCTGACCCCGCCGGGCCCGAAACCGGTCGGCACGATCGACGCGCCCGCACCGCCGCTCGACGGGGATGCCACCTTCACCCCCAGCGGGACGGTCGTCATTCCGAAGTTGAAATCGGGGATTGGGCGGTAGAATCCGCGGCATGGTTCGCGTCTTCGTCTACGAACACATGACCGCCTCCTCGCGGATTCCGGCCGAATCGCTTTACCGCGAAGGCCGGGCCATGCGGGACGCCATCCGCGACGACCTCGGTGCGGTGCCCGGGGTAGAAGTCGTGTCATTTCCGGATTTTGCCCCCATCGATTCGTTTGAATCCCTCGTCCGCGGTTGCGACGCCGCACTCGTCATCGCACCAGAGTTTGACGGAATACTGGAGTCGCTGGTGAGGCGGGTTGAAGCCGTGGGCGTGCCGGTTCTCGGCCCGTCGGCGGCGGCCGTCCGGCTGACGGCCGACAAACTTGCAACGGCACGCGTGTGGGCTTCGGCTGGAATTCCGTCCCCTCTAACGGAGTCCGTTCTCGATTGGGCCGAATCCCGTGTCCCCTGCGTGATCAAACCCCGGTTCGGGGCCGGGTCGACCGCCACTTACTTTTGTGGGAATACCGAGACCTTTCTCCGGCACCGGCAGGCCGTTCGGGAAGGCTTTTCGGGCGAATCGATTGCGTGCGAGTTCGTGCCTGGGACGGCGGTAAGCGTCGCGTTCCTAATCGGACCCGCGGAAACGAGACCTCTGATTCCGGCGTTGCAGTATGTCAGCCCGGATTCGCACTTTCGGTATGACGGCGGAGAACTACCCATTCCCCCCACCCTCGCGGAACGGGCCGTTTTTCTGGGCAAAAGGGCCGTCGAACGGATTCCCGGCTTGCACGGATTCGTCGGCGTCGATCTCGTTCTCGGGCGTGCGGACGACGGAACTCAAGATCGTGCAATCGAAATCAACCCCCGTCTGACCACGTCCTACGTAGGACTTCGGACGCGCGCCGCCACCAACCTGGCCGGCGTATTACTCAACATTTGTTCGGATAAACTCGTCGGGACGATCGGATGGAAACCGGGGCATACGCGATTCCGACCCGACGGAACGGTCGATTCCGCTTGGGAGAAAATGGGTCCGGAATCCGTCCGATTCTAAGAATTTCGCTTGCCAGACGGTGCCGGGCACTAGTATATTTCGGTTGTCTACGGGGAAGTACCCGCGGACTAGGGAAACGACTGACACGTCGCACCGCTAGGTAAACTCGCCTCTCGTTGAGTGGTTCCCCGCTGAGAATCCCAACCGACGGTTCCGAGTTCTGCAAGCCGGGTCCATTTTCGGTGGACCCGACCGACCGCGTGTTCGTCCGTTTTCCCGGACGCCCGTGTGTGGGCGCGTCTTTTCTTAAGGGTGCCGGTTCCGGAGTTCCGGGGCCGGGCGAGGGTTTCTGATGAGTGCCAAGAATCTGTATGTGGGGAACCTGCCGTTTTCGACGACGGCGGCGGACCTGGAGGCGCTGTTCGCGCAGTACGGGACCGTGACGCGAGCTCAGGTGATGTCGGACCGGGAAACCGGTCGGTCGCGCGGGTTCGGGTTCGTCGAGATGAGTGAAGGGGCCGAAGCAGCGATCAACGCGCTGCACAACCAGGATTTCAACGGTCGCACGCTGACTGTGAATGAAGCCCGGCCCCGCGAAGAGCGGCCGCGGGGCGGTGGCGGCTACGGCGGTGGTGGCGGTGGATACGGCGGCGGCGGCGGTGGCCGCGGCGGCTACGGCGGCGGCGGTGGAGGCCGCGGCGGCTACGGCGGCGGCGGTGGCGGATACGGTGGTGGTGGTGGTGGCGGATACGGCGGCGGCGGTGGCCGCGACCGGTACTAAGCCTGTCACTCGAAACGAATCCCACAGCCCCGGCTTCCTGCCGGGGCTGTTTTTTCACCCCGCCGCAACCCGGACGTCTCCCACCCGCTTCGTCACCCCGGCCCGGTCTAGATACTCGCACATCGGCACCGCGAATTTACGCGTCGTCCCCAAGGCGTCGCGGATTTCCGCGACGGTTAACCCCGGACCGTTCGCCAATC
>DASXPC010000206.1:0-18712 GCA_036493815.1 Fimbriiglobus sp.
CCGGCGCTCGAGCGACGCTTCCAGCAGGTGTTCGTCGGCGAGCCGAGCGTCGAAGACACGATCGGCATCCTGCGCGGGCTCAAGAGCCGCTACGAGGCGCACCACCAGGTGCAGATCAACGACGGCGCGCTCGTCGCGGCCGCGACGCTGTCCGACCGCTACATCACCTCGCGGTTCCTGCCGGACAAGGCGATCGACCTCGTCGACGAGGCGGCGGCGAAGCTGCGGACAGAGATCGACTCGATGCCGGCGGAGTTGGACGAGATGAGCCGGCGGGTGATGCAGCTCGAGATCGAGCGGGAAGCCCTTCGCAAAGAGAGCGATACCGGTTCGAAGGACCGGCTCAAGAAGATCGACAAAGAACTGGCCGAGATGAAGACCTCGCACGACGCGCTGACCGCACAGTGGCAGAACGAGAAGAAGGCGGTCGACGCGCTCAAGGGATTGCGCGAGGAGATCGAACGGGCGAAGGCCGAGTTGGACCGGGCCGAG
Source organism: Fimbriiglobus sp. (assembly GCA_036493815.1). Classification (GTDB taxonomy): domain Bacteria; phylum Planctomycetota; class Planctomycetia; order Gemmatales; family Gemmataceae; genus DASXPC01. The sequence continues at coordinate 493 of DASXPC010000206.1, forward strand.
CGGCAGTACGACTTGAACAAGGCGGCCGAGTTGAAGTACGGCAAACTGCCCGAACTGGAGCGGAAGTTGATAGTCGAGGAGGAGCAGATCACCAGCCACCAGGCCGGAAACCTCATCAAGGAAGAAGTCGGCGAGCAGGACATCGCGGCGGTGGTCAGCCGCTGGACCGGGGTGCCGGTGACGAAGCTCTTGGAGGGGGAGAAGGAGAAGCTCCTTCACCTGGATGACGAGTTGCACAAGCGGGTGGTCGGCCAGGACGAGGCGGTGACGGCCGTCGCCGAAGCGGTCGTCCGCGCCCGGTCTGGGTTGAAAGACCCGAACCGGCCGATCGGCAGTTTCATCTTCCTCGGACCTACCGGCGTCGGCAAAACCGAACTCGCCCGCGCCCTTGCCGCTTTTTTATTCGACGACGAGAAGGCGATGATCCGTATCGACATGAGCGAGTACCAGGAGAAACACACGGTCTCCCGTCTCGTCGGCGCCCCGCCCGGGTACGTAGGCTACGACGAAGGGGGCCAACTCACGGAGGCCGTCCGCCGCCGGCCGTACTGCGTCGTCCTGTTCGATGAAATCGAGAAGGCACACCCAGACGTATTCAACACGCTGCTCCAGGTACTCGACGACGGCCGACTGACCGACGGCCAGGGCCGTACCGTCGACTTCAAAAACACCATCGTGGTCATGACCTCCAACGTCGGTAGCCAGCGAATCCTGCAATACAAAGGGTCGCACATTGGCGAAATCTACGACCGGATGAAGGAAGCCGTGATCGATGAACTCCGCAAGGCCTTCCGGCCCGAATTCCTCAATCGCGTGGACGAGATTATCGTTTTTCACACGCTGACGATCGAGAACCTGAAAGAGGTGGTGGAGATCCAACTCGGCCGGCTCCGCGAACGGCTCGCCGAGCGGAATATCTCATTAACATTGACCGACGCGGCGAAAAGCCAAATCGCAGAGCAGGGGTACGACCCGGCGTACGGAGCCCGACCGCTCAAGCGGGTCATTCAAAGGGAACTCGAAACGGTCCTCGGAAAAATGCTGCTAAAAGGCGAAGTCCGCGACGGGCAGACTGTTTCGGTCGATTACGACCCGAGCCACGACGGCCTGAAGTTCGAGGCGAAATAGCGGTCCACTATTTCTTTTCCACAATGTCCTTCCTGGTGCGATTGACGAGCCCGACGAACTCGTCAACGGCGGCGGGGGGGACGTTGTGCTTTTTGAGGCCTGCGATCAGGTCGCCGGACGCGGCGTTGAATTCGGCCTCGGTAATATTCATCTCTTGAAAAGCTTTCTTCACATCCGGCCCGGTGTACTTCAATGGTCCGCCGGTAGCCGAACTGATGAATTCCACCAAGAGTTTTGTCAATCGTGCGGACTGTTCCGGCGTCAGGGGATATTTCCCGTTCCGGTCGAGGTTCACTTTTTTATCCGCGGCAGCGGCGGTCAGGAAATCCTTCGCCACCGCGGTGACGACCGAATCCCCGCCGAGCCGATCCCAGAGCGAAGGATTTCCGAGTGCGAGGATTTCCTTCCGGCCGGCGCGGACGATCGTCATCAATTCGTCGATATTGTCTGGATTCACCTTGTACTTCTTGAGCACCTCGATGAGGTGACCCGACAAAATGTCGAATTCGGTGTCGGTGATCTTCAACCCGGCATAAGACTTCTTCATCTCGGACAGGTTGTATTTTTTCCCACCGGTCAGCGTGCTGAGAAGGTGGTCGAGGTCTTTCTGGAATGTGCCGATTCTTATCGGATCGAATTTGTTTTTTCCGTCGCGAAGGAATTTCACGTTCGGATCGGCCTTCGCCGCCGCGACGAATTCCTGGATGAACAGTCCGTTCACCAAATCCGCATTGACTAACTTGCTGTCGGGTTTGCCACCGGCGAGTCGGATCCAGAGCGGCATTGTCGTCCCGTTACAGGCATTCGACGTCTCATCCAGAAGAGACCGAAATGCGAACGCGGCATCGGCCGTGCTCATCTCTTTTGTCCGAGCAAGACCGTCCTTAATTTTGGTGACGAGTTTCGGCCGGTGATCGAGGATCGGGTAAAGTGTCATGAGCGTGGCTTGGTAAACCCGCATGCAATCTTCGTACTTCTCTAATTTCCATAATTGGACACCGAGGGTTTCGGCGTCATAGATGATTGCGACCACTCGCTTGTCGATTTCGGCCCGGGGCAGAGGGTCGGCTGCGGCAACCGACCCGGTGAATCCCAGCACGAAGATTCCGACAACAGTGAGACGCGACCACATGGGGAATCCTTGAGTGGGAGTGGCTAAGCCGAGTAAGTTGCGGCCGGCCGATGATGGGGGCCCGGTGCCGACGACCGGGCGAACACCCAGCGTAACATCAATTTTGGCCCGTGCCTAGAATTCTCACGTGTTGCACACGTCCGAACCGTCCCTATCCTGCAAATAGAAGACCGGGGTGGATTGCCCCGATCCGCGAACGAGGTCTTATTCGTGCCCCATCCCGTTTTCCAGCACACCTTCCCGAACGGCCTGACACTCCTCGCCGAGCCGATGGACTACGTCCGATCGGCCACGGCGTACGCGATGCTCCCGGCCGGGGCCGCCTACGATCCGTCCGACCATCCCGGTCTCGCCTCCGTGCTGACCGGTTTGATTCCCCGCGGGGCGGGCGAGCGCGATTCAAAACAACTCTCTGCCGCATTCGACGCACTCGGCGTCGACCATGGCGAGAGTGTGGATACGGTGAACGTCTGGTTCTCGGCCGGTACTTTGTCGCGATCGCTGGCCCCCGCACTCGAACTCGTAGCCGACGTGATCCTACGGCCGCACTTCCCCGAAAGTGATCTCGAAGCGGTGCAGGCCCTTGCGTTGCAGGACATTCAAGGGCTTGAGGATTCGCCACAGGAAAAGGTGATGCTCGAACTGAAAAAACGGTATTACCCCGTGCCGCTGAACGCGGACAAGCTCGGGACGGAAGCGGGGATCACGTCGATCACCCCGGCCGTCGTGTGGGACCACTACAAGAAATTATTTCATCCGAACGAGGCAGTCCTGGCCGTGGCCGGGAACTTCGAATGGCCCCGGCTCCGGGATCAGGTCGAAAAACTTTTTGCCGGTTGGAAAAAGGGGCCGCAGACGCCGTTCCAAATCGGCAATCCGGCCCCGCAACCGGGCCACCTGCACAAGGACACGCAGCAAACGCAAATCGCCCTGGCCTTCCCGGCCGCGTCGATCCAGGATCCCGGTTACTATGCCGCCCGCGGGGCAGTCGGCGTTCTCTCCGGCGGCATGAGCGCCCGGTTGTTCACAGAAGTGCGGGAAAAAAGAGGGTTGTGTTACTCGGTCTACGCGTCCCACGAAACGCAACGAAACGTGGGGGCCATCGTCGGATATGCCGGTACCCGGTCCGAACGGGCCCAGGAGACGCTCGACGTCATGCTTGGGGAATTCAAACGGCTGGTCGAGGGGGTTGAAACGGACGAGATTGATCGAGTCAAGGCCGGGTTGAAGTCTTCCCTTATCATGCGGCAGGAATCGACTTCCGCCCGGGCCGGTGCCATGGCCGCCGATTGGTCCTTACTCGGCCGCGTCCGCTCGTTCGACGAAGTTCAGGCTGCTATCGACGGCCTCACCACGCGGGCGGTACAGGACTACCTTATGGCCAATCCACCGACCCGACCGACCGTGGTCACTCTCGGACCCGGTCCGCTCTCGGTTCCAACGGCATAACCGGTCGAGGATCGTGAAGGGGTTGCTTGGGGTAAACCGCCACTTCTGATCCCGCGGCGAAAAAAACGAAATCCGGCACCCTGTCTTGCATCATGGCCCATTCCCGGCCGTACATTTCCTCCCAATTCACGTCGATTCCGTAGTCGATCACGGGATAGACGTCCCAAACCGGGTGCCGGACTTCGTATGTCAGTAGCGCCCCGCCGCGGGTCTTGCCAAAACCCCATTGATGTTCTTTGAAGAAGTGCTCGGTACTCTCCGGCTTGGGACGGACCGCGTTCGTACTCCCGAGTGCCCACACGCGGTTCAGCCGGCCACCAACGGTCGTGGAATACGACGCGGAAATTCGATCTGGTTTTTCGGCCACGTCGACCGACATCCGGGCGGTACGATACGGTTCGTTGTAAATCCGCCGGGCCACCCAGGCGACGAACCATTTCGGCACATATTCCCGCAGGAAGCAAACGCCCCGCCGTTCACCACTTCGAACGTAGAACCGAAGGTTTAATTCGGGGAAGGACTGAAATCCGGGCCAGCCGACGCCGAAAACGCGAGTGTTACGGAACTGAAAGGGGACCAGGCTGACGTAGCACTTTCCGTCGTACCGGTCCAATTCGAGGCCGGGAGGTACGTGGCGGAAAAGCAATTCTTCCGGCACCGCATACGTTGCCAGGATCAGGTTTTCCCAGCGGGCGGTGAGGAAGGGGCGAGACATGAGAGGAGTATACAAACAGTTTCGACACGGTTGAGAGACCGTGCCGAAAACTTGACACCGCAAATGGTTAGAACCGGAATTCGAACCCGGCACTGACACCGTGGGCGGAATACGAAGTCGTCTTCCCCGGGAAGGCCGGCAAAGCCGGGCCACCACCCAATCCCTGGCTCGGCGGGATCTGGTTCGTGTTCACTCGAAGGTCGATCTGGTCGCCGGCCCGAAGCACGTTGGACATGTACAGGTAGTTGTACCCGATGTAAGCGCGGGCGTGTTCGGTGACTTGGACGCCGAACTTCAGGCCGACCTCTGGCACGACGCAGAACCGATTTTGTTCGTACCGGCCGATGTTCGACGGCATCGCGAGCAGCCCGCCGGGATAGGATGTTGCAACGCCCGAGGGATTCGTGATGATTTGCGAGCCCGCCACTTCACCGATCTGGTGATTGTTGCCCAGAGCAACGCTGGCCTTCAGGTCAACGTAATAATGGCTATACCGCCTTTCGGCATTGAAGCCGATCACCCCTCCGTTGAAGTGGTTTTCGGTACGGAACCGGTCTTCGATCTGAAAGTGGGTGCCGGCGTCCGGCTGAGAAAGCACCGTCAAGTCTTCGTGGATGGCAACTTCGTCGGTCAGGCTCAGGTACCGGTAACCGACCAGCAAATCGAACCGGCCGCACGGGTTGCAGCAGAGGTTCTTGACGAAGTTCACTCCGCCGCCGATCAACTCGCTCTGGGTGTCGACGGTCACGGCCCCGCGAAGTACGTCCGGGAAGCAAACGAGTTCGGTATCGGGAAGGCCGGTCAGAGCGTTCGTGAACGGGCGGAAGAGAGGGGGGTTACCCGTGCCGTCGCAGTGGAACATGTCGTGGGTCTTCGACGCCCCGAGGTAAAGAAAGTCCGCCTCGATACCGCATTTATTACATTCGTCGAGCCAGACCCCGCCCGTAATGCGGAAGCCGCTTCGGAACTCATCGTTGTAATTCTGGCCACCGGCGAGGATAGTTGTGCTGGGTTTGCCGAGGGTTCCGGCGACGTCCTGGGGGACGCCGACCGGGGCAGTGGTGACAAGCGGTGGGATGTATTGGCCGGAGGTTTTCCAGTAGATCCACTCGGCGCCGAACCAGACTCTTCCCGGGGGACCGCACGGAACGCAGCATAGGGCTGCCGCACATCCATTGCATTGATCGACGCACGGCAGACACGTGCTGTTCCCTGGTGCATTGGGAATGCCGAGCTTGGCGGCAGGCTTGTCCGCCGGACCCGATTGCTGGGCGGTCGCGAGTTTCGCGGCGGGTTTTATGGCCGGAACTGTTGCGTGGATCGGCCATCCCTCACTGAGAAGATAGCTGGACGGCATGTTGGCCATTGGAACTATCGGACCGGTTGTTTCAACCGACTGCGTCGGGACTCCCGATACGGTGCCGACTCGTGCCGCTGGACTGATCGATATGGGTGTCAAAGGAGGCACGGGGGAGGACAGAACCGCTACGGCTCGAGTCGAAGTAACTGCGGGGGACCCGTCCCCGCTTTCACCGGTATGAGACGGGGTCTGGGCGAACAGGCCCCCCGCAATCCCGGTCGCAATCGCGAAACCGCAGAGAAAGCGGGTGAACATGGTACTACTCCTCCGTGAGGGCCCGAGCGACCGGGGAACGCACCGGGCGTAAGCCGTCCGTCCTTGGACGGGCTAAGTGTTTCGTTGTTCGTATCGGAACGGGGTGGGGACGTCCTGACGTGGCAGGTGGCAACGTCTTGTTTCAATCTGAGGCTTCTCACGGATAAATTACTTTAACCTGTCCAATCGCTCCACTTTACCAAACCGTTCCCATTTGACAGGAAATTTCAAACCAGGAAAATGACTGAGACGTAGTTAGCGGTAAGGGTTGCTCTTCCGTAGATTGCTTCTTTAGCAATTACGTCAAAACTCAGTTCCAGCGGGAAATTGGAACTGACGGTTCGTCTGGGTTTGCGCGAACCCACGACATCTGCCGGACGATGCGAACCCTAAGCGCCGTGCCGTTTCTCACGGGACACTCTATGTCCGTCCCGTGGGAGCATTACCTTCGAGGCGAAGTATGGCCCTGAATTCCACGTCGGTTTTTTTGCGTCAGGCCCGAAAATTCATCCGTGACGGAATTACATCAGCCAGCCGTCGATCTCGGCTCGACGTGCAACTTCTCGAAGATCGTACGGTGCCGTCCGGTGCGGTGAGTGGGCTCGTCTTTCAAGACTTCAACGGCAACGGGATATTCGATCAGAATCCGACCGTCAATAACCAAAGCGGCGTGGGAACAACACCCCTCGCTTCCGACGTACCTGTTCAGGGCGTCACGGTTACGGTCTACGCCGGGAACGGGACGGTCGTCGCCAGCAAAGTTACGGATGCGACGGGTAAATACTCCATCGATACGTCTGCCGTTGCCGGACCGTTCCGGGTCGAGTTTACCGGATTGCCTGCGGGCGCGTCTTACGGGTCTGTCGGCCCGGTTGCAAATGCCTCCGTCCAGTTCGTTCCCGACGGCGGGTCGAATTCCGTCAACTTGGCCGTCATGCGGGCGGAGGATTTCAGCGTTAGCAATCCAGACCTCGTGACGAGCGTTTATGCGTTCGGCGCGTTCAACGGACCGAATGCGAATGCGGCGGCGATCGAAAGCTTTTCCTACAGTGCGGGCACGGCAGACATTTCGGAAAACCAGGGCTTGTACGAAACGCCGACCACGCACGAACTGGTTATTACTCAGTCGCAGGTGGGCACGACGTGGGGATTGGGGTACGACAAGGTCAATAACCTGCTTTACGCCAGTGCGTTCTTCAAGAAACACGCGGGCATCGGGCCGGGCGGGGTGGGAGCGATTTATCAGATAACGGACAATCCGGGTCCTGCGGCCGATACCGCGTCGGCCTATGTGGACTTGAATGCCATCTTTCCCGGCTCGGCGGCCGACCCTGCCCTCAACGCCTACCTCTCCGCAAGGAACACGGCCGGTTACGACTACATTTTCGATAGCGGTAATACCGGCTGGGATGCCGTCGGCAAAGTTGGCCTGGGTGGCGTGGATGTCGATCCTCAAGGCCAACGCATCTATACCGTCGGACTCGCGGACCGATTACTCTATTCGATCCCCACATCGGGCCCGCTTAACTCGAACACCATTCAACGTTTCGCGGTACCGATCCCGGCATCGGTTACCGGTCGAAACATCAACGATCCGAACGACTACGGCGACATGCGCGTCTTCGCCGTCACGTATTACAACGGTCACGTTTACGTCGGGGCCGTGAACACGGCCGAAAGCACGACTCTCGGCGGAACCGTGGTCGGCGACCCATCAGCTTTACGGGCGTACGTCTTCGAGTTCGACCCGGCAAGCGGCCACTTTGTGAATAGCGCCGGTGTTCCAACCAATGTGCCGGTTTTCGAATTTCAACTCAACTACCCCCGTGGGTTCACCCACCCCGGTGACAATCACGATCCGGCCGTGACCTCGGATAACGAATCGGCCCTGTGGCTCCCCTGGACGCCGACCTATCGGAACATTGCGACCACGAACCGGGGAATATACCCCCAACCCGAATTCACCGGGTTGGCGTTCGACGACGCCGGCAACATGACGATCGGGTTGCGCGACCGGGCCGGGGATCAATTCGGCCGGTTTACCAACGACGACCCGTCCCAGCCGGCCGACTACATTTTCGGCATTACCGCGGGAGACACTCTGCGGGCGTTCGGCAATCCGGCCTCGGGTTGGACTTTGGAAAGTAACGGAAACGGAACCGTTGGAGCCGGGAATGGACAGGGCCCGGGCGGTGGCGAGTTCTATTATCAGGACAACCTACCGAGCGGGACGACGCCGCCCTTTTACACGGACCCGCAACCCTATCCCCGCAACGGTCCGGACGAACACGACGAAGTGTCCCTCGGTGGCGTTTATCACCTCCCCGGCACACCTGACGTGGTTTCCACGACCTTCGACCCGGCCCGGCTCGTGGGTGTTTATAACACCGGGGGCATGCGGTGGTACAGCAATACCGACGGAACGGACGTCAAAGGGTATGAAATCTATCTGACCGGCGACGGCGGAAATCCGTCCGCCCCGAGGTCCACGTTTGCCAAGTCGAACGGGATCGGAGATCTGGTTGCCATCACCAAGGCCCCGCCGATAGAAATTGGCGACCGTGTCTGGAACGACTTGAACGGAAACGGCATCCAGGACCCGACGGAGGCGGGGTTGGCCGGAGTGACTCTGCAACTGTTCGGTGCCGGTGCGGACGGCGTTTTCGGAACGGGCGACGACGCGACTACGCCGATCGCGACGGTCACGACCGACTCGAACGGGAATTATTTGTTCTCGAACGTGCGGACGCCCGCCAGTTCCACGACGAGTCGCGCCTACGGGCTAGCCCTGCGACCCAACAGCAATTACCAAGTGCGATTTGCCCTGAACCAACCGTCCTTGACGAACCGGATTCTGACCCCGTCGTTCGGCGACATCTCGGCTAACGGTACGGCCCGCGACTCGAACGCCGTGAACGGCTCCGGGGCCCTCGCCGGATTCGGCGTCGTCAACGTCACGACGGGGCCGGCCGGGGCCAGCGATCACACGTTCGACGTCGGCATCGTCCACGGCCAGACCTTTAACCTCGGCGACTTCGTCTGGAACGACGCCAACAACAACGGCATTTTCGATGCGGGCGAATCGGGGATCGACGGTGTCACGGTTCAATTGGAAGATGGGAACAGCGCAATCCTCGCTACCCAAGTAACTACCAACGGCGGACAATACCTGTTCTCGAACCTCGACCCGGGTACGTATGCGATTCATGTTCTCAACAACACGTTACCCTCGGGTTTCGTTTCGAGCAGCGGGACGCCGAATTCGCCGACCGGTCCGTTCGAACCCGCCCCGGGAGGGATTGCGGGCAATAACACCGACCACGGGACGAACAATGCGGCCGGAACTATTACCCAGGCGAATTCGGTCACGATTACGAATGCCGATATTCTCACCCAGGATTTCGGCTTTTTCCATCCGTACGCGATCGGCAACTTTGTCTGGGAAGACGCCAACAACGACGGTCTATATCAAAATGCGACCGAGAACAAACTCGCCCAAGTCCACGTGGACCTGCTAGACGCGAACGGCAACGTCCTCGCGTCGCAGACGACCGATGCGAACGGCAACTACCAGTTCAATTACCTGGCCGCGGACAAATATCAAATTCGCATTACCGCTCCGTCCGGATACGTCTCCAGCACGGGGAATCCCGGTTCCGCGACCGGCCCGTTCGAACCGAGCACATTAACCTTTGGTAATAACGAACAAGACCACGGTACGACGGTCGGCGGATTCATTCTCGGACCGGTCCTGGACCTCAGCGACCCGACTCAACGCACCGATTTGACCGGGACTGCCAATCTCAACCAGGATTTCGGTCTGCTCCGGCCCCTCTCGATCGGGAACTTCGTCTGGGAAGATGCCAACAACAATGGCAAAGTGGACGCCGGCGAAAAGGGGTTGACCAACGTCGCCGTGAATCTACTCGACGCCGGCGGCAAAACCATTGCCTCGACCACGACGAACAGTCAGGGCGGATACCTGTTTACCGACCTTGCACTCGGCAAATACCGGATCGAAGTCGTGCGATCCAGCCTCCCGGCCGGCTACGTCTCTTCGACTGGAAGCAACGGCTCGGCGAACGGACCGTTCGAACCCGCCACCGGAACGACTGGCGATAACACCGATCACGGCACCCGCGGCCTGATCGTGTTCACCGGACCGGTCGTCGACCTGTCCGCGTACGACACCCAGCCGACGGGCGAAGCCGCCACCCCGGGCGCCCTCCCCGACGCGGCGACCGACAATAACGCCAACTACGAGCAGGACTTCGGGTTCTTCCGCCCGCTCTTCGTCGGCAACCAGGTCTGGCTCGACGCGGACAACAACGGGAAGTTCGACGCCGGGGAGAAGACCCTCGACAACATCCCGCTGAATCTCGTGCAGAACGGGGTCGTGATCGCTTCGACCACGACCGACGCCGGCGGCAAGTACCTCTTTAGCAACCTCATTCCCGGGACCTACTCGGTCCGCCTCGCGCTGCCCAATGCGGACTACTTCAGCAGCACCGGCGCCTTCGGACAGGCCACCGGCCCGTTTGAACCGGGCGTTTCGGACAATACCGACAGCGTCGACCACGGGACACTGAACGGGTCGTTCGTCTCGACGGCCCCGTTCGTGCTCGGCACCGTGGGCGACCCCGTCGTCAACCCGGACAGCGACGCCGACGGTTCCGGCGTCGGCAACCTGCGGCAGGACTTCGGGATCTTCCTCCCGCTGTTCATCGGCAACCACGTCTGGATCGACGCCAACAACAATGGCAAGTTCGACTCGGGCGAGTCGCCGGTCGCGAACCTGGAGGTCCGCCTGCTCGACTCCACCGGCGCCGTGGTCGACGTCACCCAGACCGACGCCGACGGCATGTACCTGTTCCGCGACCTGACCCCCGGCAACTACCGCGTCGAACTGACGGCCCCGGGGGGCATGATCAGTTCGACCGGCTCGGCCGCGGGCAACACCGGTCCGTTCGAGCCCGCCCCGCTTACGACTAACGACGAAGAGGACAAGGGGACGAGCACGACCAACCCGCAAAGCCCCGGCGGTACGATCCTTTCTCCGCTTGTGACCCTTGGCCAACCGGGGGATATCGCGGTCAATCCGAGCAATAATGGTTTCGGGAACCAAACCATCGATTTCGGTTTGACCTTCCCGCCGGTCCCGCCGCCGCCACCTCCGCCGACCAGTGGAATGGTGTCCGGATACGTCTACATCGACTTGAATATCAACGGGATTTTCGAATCGACAGAGAAGCCGATCCCGATCACGAGAATTCAACTCACCGGGACGGACTTGGCCGGAAACCCGATTTCGGACACGACGTTTACCGATAACAAGGGATTCTATCAATTCCCCAATCTGCCGGAAGGGACGTATTTGATCAAGGAATTCCAGCCGGGGGGCCTCTTATTCGACGGGTTGGATACGCCGGGAACGGTCGGGAGTTCGCTTGCCGGAAACGACCTCATTCAGGTCGTTTTGCCCAACGGGGGCGACTCGCAAATGAACAACTTCGGGGAAATCCCGCCGACGTCGTTGTTCGGCTACGTGTACTACGACCAGAATCACAACGGATTCAAGGACCCGGCCGAGCCGGGTATTCCGGGGACGCAGGTGACGCTCAGTGGAACGGCGTTTGCCGGGTCGGTGCTCCAGCGGCCGCTGACGTCGGCCGACGTTCCCGGCGGATTCACGGCCATCACGGACGCGAACGGCCGGTGGGAATTCATTTTACTTCCGCCCGGTACGTTTAAGATGGTGGAAACTCAGCCGGTCGGATATGCGGACTTCCTGGAATCGGACCTCGACCCGAACGCCCTGCCCGCGACCGTGGGGAACGACGTATTCTCGGCCGTGGCCGGGCCGTCGAACTTCAATCGGGGGCCATTCGACTACGGCGAAATTCTGCCGAGCGATACCGACGGAACCAAGCGGGACTTTCTCGGTTCGAGCGGACCGACAGTCCCGCCGCCGCCGATCGCGAACCTGCCGTTGAACCCGGGTTTCGGCGTTTCGAGCGGCTCGGCGTCCAACCCGACGCTCATCGCGGTCGGCGCCGGGGCCGGAATTGCCCCGACGGTCCGCGTCTTCGACTACACTGCCGGGATCGAGAAGTTCCGGTTCAATGCCTACGAATCCTCCTTCACAGGCGGAGTGCGAACGGCCGTCGGCGACATCAATGGCGACGGCGTGAGCGACATCATAACCGGAATCGGCGTCGGCGGCGGCCCGCGGATACGGGTCTTCAGTGGCGTGGACGCCAGCGTTCTTTACGACACCTTCGTTTACGAACCGTCCTTCCGCGGCGGACTGTTCGTTGCCGCGGGCGACTATAACGGGGACGGCAAGGCCGATATCATCACCGGAACGGACTCGGGTGGCGGCCCGCGGGTGCGGGTCATCAGCGGGGCCGACGGGTCGACACTCGCCGACTTTTTTGCCTTCGACCCCAACCAACGGGGCGGCGTGCGGGTGGCCGCAGCCGACTTCAACGGTGACGGCAAAGCCGACCTCGTCACGACGACCGGTGCCGGGGTTGAGACCCGCATCCGAATCTACGACGCGGCGACCGGCAAGGTCCTGGCCGACTATACCCCTTACTCCAACGGGTTCACCGGCGGCGTCTTCGTCGCGGCAGGCGATGTGAACGGGGACGGTATTCCGGACGTGATCGCCGGTGCCGACGTTGGCGGCGGCCCACACGTTCAAGTCTTCTCGGGCCTGACGAACACGAGCCTTGCCAGTTTCTTTGCCTACTCCTCGACGTTCACCGGTGGCGTACGGGTCGGGGCAGCCGACTTGAACGGCGACGGCAAGGCGGACATCCTGACCGCGGCCGGGCCCGGTGGGAACGCTCAAATTCGGGCCGTTGACGGCAGCACGCTGAAGTCTCTCGATGCGTTCTTCGCGTTCGATGCGACGTTCCTGGGCGGGGCATACGTTTCGTAAGGGCGATTACCCGTTGAGCCGTGAACGGAATCGATCGGGGAATACAATCCTCTGGTCGCTTCCGTTCCCGGATCGCCGAGTTTCTCCTCCCGAGATTCGCCATGCCCGCGCCGATGCCTTTCCACCCGACGTTAACATTGTCCGGTCATTCCGAAGCGGTCTATGCCGTCGCGTTCGGTCCCGCAAACACGTTCGTCGTCACGGGCAGTTTCGACAAGACGCTGAAAATCTGGGACGCGAAATCCGGTAAGGAAACGAAAACCCTCACCGGGCATCAGGGCCTCGTCCTGGCGGTTTCGGTGACGCCCGACGGGTCTCACGTCACGTCCGGCGGGGCGGACAATAAGGCAAAAGTTTGGAATTCGAAAACGGGGAAATCGATTCGCGACCTGAATCACCCAGAGTTGGTCGATGCGGTCGCTTACGACCCGGTCGGTAAACGACTGGCGACCGGCTGTCACGACGGGCAGTTGCGGATCTGGGATCTGGCGGTGAAAGACGGGCAACCGAAAACGATCGCGGCACACCGCACACCGAAACCGGCCGCGATCTACTCCGTCGCGTGGAGCCCCGACGGAAAAACGGTAGCGACCGCCAGTTTCGACCAGACGGTGCGACTCTGGGATGCGGGGAAAGGCACGCTGGTCCGCGAACTGCCGGCCGGGTTCGACCGAATAATCGTGCACGGTAAAGTTGGGAAAGTGGTACCTACACTCATTGGTACAGCGGCCGGGTGGTACGCGAGTGCCCCACCCGACCCTGGGCATCGGGACCAGGTGTTTTGCGTCACGTTCGATGCGGCCGGGAAGATGATTGCCACCTCATCCAGCGACCGCACGCTCAAGCTTTGGACCGTCCTTGGCGACCCGGTCCGAACGTTCGTCCACCCGGGCCGGAAAGACGGGACGTCGCACCCGGGCCACGTCATCGCCTGCCACTTTACACCGGACGGCAAGACCCTCGTCTCGGCCGGTCCCGCGCCGAAGAGCACCGGGATCGTCTGCATATGGTCTGTGGCCGACGGCAAGCTCGTGAATCAAATTGACGTGCCGCTAGGCCCCGTCCTCGGCATGGCGATCAGCCCGGACGGCTCGTCCCTCCTCCTCGGCTGTGGGCCGAAGGCCCGCGGCGGGTCGGCCGGCCTGGCGGTCGTCCTGCCACTCCCCAAGTAGAATGGCGTCATGTCCCCCTTGACACACGGCCTTGGCGGCGAGCCGCCCGGCATCAAAACGATCTTCATCGATTTCGGCAACGTGATCGGGTTTTTCGATCATCACAAGGCCACCGCCAAACTCGTCGAATTCACCGACATGCCGGAAGAAGAATTGTTCCGCACTCTGTACGGCGGGCCATTGGAAGAGGACTACGAACACGGCCGTATCACCACGGCCGATTACGTCCGCGAGGCCATGAAAGCCGGACGGCTCACGTGCTCCGAAGATCATTTCGTCGACGCGGTTCAAAGCATTTTCACGCCGAACCCGGAAATGATCGACCTGATCCCCCGGCTGAAGCCGAAGTACCGGCTCATACTTGCCAGCAATACGACCGAACTCCACTACCAGAAATATTGCGGTCAGTTCTCCACGGTTCTCAGCCGGTTCGACATGCGGTGTCCGTCGCACCACGTCGGCCACCGTAAGCCGGCCGAGGAGTATTACCAGCACTGCCACCGGTTCGCCGCCGCTCCGCACTACCAATGCCTCTTGATCGACGACATTTCCGAGAACGTGAACGCGGCCAAGCTCACGATCCGATGGAAAGGGATCGTTTATCGGCCGAGGTCCGGGTTTGCGGAGAAGTTAGAAAGCATCGGTATCAAGTTAAGTTAGGATCCATCCCTTATGCTGCCGGTTCCGTTCGTATTGTAAACTGTCCGGTATCAGTGCTCTCCTTTCGAGATCGTGCATGGCCATCCTCCGCACCGCCGACCCCGACGTCTGGGCTGCGATTCAAGGCGAACGAGTGCGCCAGCAGGACGGGCTGGAGATGATTGCAAGCGAGAACTACACGAGCCCGGCGGTGATGGCGGCCCAGGGGACGTGCCTGACCAACAAGTATGCGGAAGGCTATCCGGGGAAGCGGTATTACGGCGGGTGCGAATTCGTCGATACGGTCGAACGGCTCGCCATTGATCGGGCGAAGCAATTATTCGGTGCGGATCACGTCAACGTGCAGCCGCACGCTGGGGCCCAGGCCAATACGGCCGTCTTTCTCGCCTGTCTGCAACCAGGCGACACCATCCTGGGCATGGACCTCGCCCACGGCGGCCACCTGACCCACGGCATGAAGCTGAATATCAGCGGCAAGTATTTCAAACCGATCGGCTATCCGGTCACCCCGGACACGCACCGGATCGACTTCGACAAGGTCGCGAGCCTGGCCCGCGAACACAAGCCCAAGCTCATCATCGCCGGGGCGAGTGCCTACCCGAGGGTGATCGACTTCCCGAAGTTCGCGGAGATCGCCAGGGAAGTGGGGGCGGTTTTCATGGTGGACATGGCTCACATCGCGGGCCTTATCGCTTCGAAACTCCATCCGGACCCGGTGCCGTACGCCGATTTTGTCACGACGACGACACATAAAACGCTTCGTGGCCCGCGGAGCGGCCTCGCGATGTGCAAGCAGGAATGGGCCCAGAAGCTCGACTCGGCCGTCTTTCCGGGTATTCAGGGAGGGCCGCTCATGCACGTCGTTGCCGCCAAGGCGGTCGCGTTCCACGAAGCCCTTCAGCCCGAATTTCGCATTTATTCGTCTCAGATTATCGCCAACGCCAGGGTTCTGGCCGACGAACTGATACGCCACGGCTTCCGCATCGTCTCCGGTGGCACGGATAATCACCTGATGCTGGCCGACGTGACGTCGAAAGGGACGACTGGAAAGATTGCCGAGCACGCTCTCGACAAGGCCGGGATCACGGTGAATAAAAACATGATTCCGTACGACTCGCGAAAGCCGATGGACCCGTCGGGAATCCGCATCGGGACGCCGGCGCTGACGACGCGGGGGATGAAGGAGAACGAGATGAAGACCATTGCCGGGTGGATCGCGGCGGTGGTGGCCGCCCCGGAGAACGAAGCGGTCCGCCACCGAGTCCGCGGCGGAGTTCGCGAAGTGTGTGCCCAGTTCCCGGCCCCGAAGGAACAGAGTCCGGGCGAATCTTGATTCGGTGCGGATGCTCTTTCGCAGGCCCGGCTTTGCCGCGGTCGTTTTTCTTTCCGTTAGCGATGAATGCAATGCTTTTTGCCGCTTTGATATGCCTCGGGTTCTCCCTGGCCCTTTTCGTCGCCATTCTCGTGGCGATGTTTCGCCTTTCCTGCGGCTGGTGCGGTCTGCCGCGGCCAGGCGTGCTATCGACGCTCGGCGTCATATTCGTTTCGTTCGTCGTCGAAGTGATCGCCGGCGGTGTGGTGCAGGGGAGTGTATACGCCGGGTACGAACGGGCCGGCTGGCCGCTATGGGAGGCGGGGGTCGTGATCTTTTTCCTCCAACTCCCGTTCGACCTGGCCGTGTCGTCGCTCGCTCATGCCGGGCTGATGAAGATCGCTGTAGGAAAGGCGATCGAGGTCTGGTTCGTCCAACGACTGCTCTTGCTCGGCCTGGTCGCCTTCGTCATCGGAGCGGCGGCCGTAATTATTCTCGCCCAATAGGCGGGTTGAATGCCGCGGTATTTCGCCACGTGTGCCCGGGGTCTGGAATCAATTTTGGCGGCCGAAGTGGCCGCTCTGGGGGCGGGCGACGTCGCGCCGGGGCGGGGTGGCGTGCGGTTTGCCGGGGATTACCTCCTCCTATACCGTTGCAACCTCTGGTTGCGGACGGCTGTCCGCATTCTCATGCCCGTACTGGAGGCCGAAGTCCGTTCGTCGGACGATTTGTACGACGCGGTTCGCGGCGTCGACTGGTTCGAATACCTGACGCCCGGTCACACCCTTGCCGTGGACGCGAACGTGCGGGATTCGCCGATCACGCATTCGCAATATGCGGCCCGGCGGGTGAAGGATGCTATCTGCGATCAGTTCCGGGAAAAGGTCGGCGTTCGGCCGAGCGTGAATGCCGACCGGCCGATGGTCGGATTTAATCTGCACATTTCCCGGGACCATATGATCTTAAGCCTCGATGCCTCCTGGGATTCGCTGCATAAACGCGGGTACCGGCCCGCTCTCTTGAAAGCGCCGCTGAACGAAGCGTTGGCCGCGGGCTTGCTTTTGCACGCCGGGTTCAACGGGTCCGAACCGCTCCTCGATCCGATGTGCGGGGCCGGCACGTTCTGCATTGAAGGGGCGTGGATCGCAACGAACCGGGCACCCGGACTCACTCGGAAATGGTTCGGATTCCAGGGCTGGCCGAACTTCGACCCGGGCCTCTGGGCCGCGGTTCGCGACGACGCCCGGCAGGCCGTGGCACGGGACCTGTCCCAGACGATTGCGGGGAGCGATATCCGACGCGACGCGGTCGCTTCCGCGAAAGAAAATGCCAAAGTCGCAGGTGTGGGAAACCAGATTCGTTTTGAAATCCGGGACGTGATGGCGGTCCGTCCCCCGGCCGGACCGCCGGGACTCGTCGTCTGCAATCCGCCCTACGGCGAAAGGATCGGCGAAGAGAAAGACCTCGTCGAATTGTACCGCGGCTTCGGCACGACAATCCGCGACCATTGGCCTGGCTGGAGGGCCGGCCTGTTTACTAGTAACGACTGGCTGGCGGGTCAGGTGCCGCTCAAAGTGAAGCGGAAGACGCCGTTCTTCAACGGCGCACTCGCATGTCATTTCTGGGAATTCGTAGCCGTTACTTGAACCGCACTTTCGCGATATAGATTTTGGCTTTGCCCTCGTGACTGGAATAGTAACTCATCCAGAGCAGGTTGTCGTGCCAGACCATGCCGGGATAACTGGTGTCGCCGCCGCTGGGGAGGGTAAGAGCGGGTTCGAGGCCGGTGAGGGTCAGGCGGCCGACTCCGGTCTTCGTTTCCTTGCCTGTGTGCAGGCGGGTGCCGGCCCACATGTCGCCGGTCGGCAGGACGAGGAACTCCGGCCCGCCGAGGCGGTGCCCGGCGTCGGTCCACTTCCAATCGGTGTATGGGGACTTCGCCGATCCAACCCAGCCGTGCTGGTTACCACCGTCCCGTCGAACGAGTGCGACCATCGTGCCGTCCTTCCGGAATCGAAGCGTCGCTTCGTTCGGCTTGCCGGGAACGTCGAGTTTGGTGACGTCGGAAAAAAGTTCGCCGTCGGTGCTCTT
>DASXPC010000207.1:0-1700 GCA_036493815.1 Fimbriiglobus sp.
CGACGACCTCGCAACTCAGTTGCCGACGCAAGCCATTCTGAACATCGACGAGTCGCCGACGAAGGAAGGCCCGGCCAAGGCCTGGGTCTGGACCGCCGTCGCCGACACGTTCACGTATTTCGCCTGCCGCACCAGCCGGGCCGGCGAGGTCTTGAAGAGTTTGCTCGGCGAAGCGTACGGCGGCGTGATCCACTGCGACCGGGCCCGGATGTACTGGCAGTTCGGAAGGCTGCAATGGTGTTGGGCCCATCTCAAACGGGATTTCCAGGCGTGGATCGACGACCCGTGTCCCACCAAGCAGCGACTGGGCCGCGACCTGATGCGGCCGACACTCGAACTGTTCGCGCTCTGGAAGAGGGTCCGCGACGGGACGCTCACCCGGGCCACCTTCGCCCGCCGCATGCCGCCGATCCGCGCCGAGATCGACGCACTGCTGCTGCGCGGCTACTACAACCCGCTCACCTCCGGCGTCTGTACCGACCTGTGGGAGCGTCGCGACCATTTGTGGACCTTCGTCGAAGTCGAGGGCGTCGAACCGACCAACAACGCCGCCGAGCGGGCGTTGCGGCACGCCGTCATCTGGCGGAAGCTCTCCTTCGGCACCCAGTCCGCGGCCGGCAGCCGGTTCGTCGAACGGATGCTGACCGTCATCGAGACCGCCCGCCGCCGAGGCCGGAACGTCTTCGAGTGGCTGACCGAGGCGGTGCGGGCACGGATGAACGGACGGACGGCTTCGTCCTTGATTGCGTCCTTCTGCTAACGGGGCGGGGCCTGCCAAGTTGCTATCGTTGGTCAATGTGGTTATGCCTCAAGCTGTTGCCGGCCGGCCGGCGTGATCGAGAACAATGATGGCGTGGAGTTCTGGCCCGCCGCAGCAATAATGCATCCCGAATGCTCTAGCTCTCGCAACACGGGCATCAGACCGCTCGACACGATTCCGGGATCGAAGCCCTCTCGGTGCGTCAATTCCCGGTCGATCTGGTACCAACTGAACCGCCCGTCGTTGGCCTTAATGATCCGCAGGACAGTCATGTGAAAAGTACTCATGTTTCCCTCGTTTCTTGTCAACGCCCGACGCTCGGGTGGTACAGCACTCCCGGACCTTCACGCAGCATGTAATCCTCCAGCGTGGCGGTGTGAGTATTGTTCCATAGCTCATGCATGGCGTCATCACCCAAAGGCTGACCAGTTCGCCAGCCCAATTGCCGATACCGGACGAACTCCCGCAACTCGTGCGAGTAGAAGTTCAGATCGACTTGCGTCGGCTGCAACTTTCCCGCGGCAATATCCCGGAGTCTTTGAACCATCCCTTGGTTCGCCGCATCGGGGCCAAAGCGGGCGACGTGCTGCTCGACAACATCGATCCCCCGGCTCGTGATTCTGATGTTTTCAGTCGTAAGCTGACGCACGGGACCACCGGCCAGGATGGGATCGAATTCCCGACTGCTAGCCGGCCCCCGTGCACCGAATGGCTTGCCCGATTCAACACCGACCCGTGAACCATTACGGCAAAGGGGGCCAATTTCAGAGCCTTCTTGTGGAATTAATCACAGAAAAACGCAGGGTCGGCGCACTAGGAACGCCTTGCGCTCGGAGGGTTTAGGGTTTACGTTGGGGTCGTCACGGAGGACGACCCGATGGCGATTCCGTTGTTGGCCGTGTTTGCCGACCTGCCGGACCCGCGGCGGGAGACCGAGAAC
>DASXPC010000208.1:0-11362 GCA_036493815.1 Fimbriiglobus sp.
GCGGTCGGACGGGGGTCCGCCCGGCGCGGCGGTGCGTGCCCTCGTCGCCCAGCAAATCGTCGAATCCCTCCTGTCCCGGTTGCCGCGCCTCGGCCTGTTGCGGGAAACGTTTCAACTCACCAAACTCGCCTGGGCGATGGAGCGGAACCACCCCCCATCCGGAAAACGGGTATCGTCGTTCGATCAATTGTTCCGCACCGGGGTCGCGAGCGTTGTCGACGCCATTCTCTCCGCTGCGAAGGGCAAGAACGCCACGGCATTGGCGACCACGGATTCGACCGACGACGACCGCGACGGCCCGCTCGCCCCGGCCCTCCGCCAGGTCGCCGAGTCGTTCCACGGCCTCTGGCTCCAACACAGTCAGTCGCTTCGCCTCTCGGCATTGGAGCCGGCCATCGAAACGGAGGAATGGGAACAACTCGCCCAGTTCGTGCGCACTTACGGCAGGGACTTGTTTACGGTGCGGTTCCTTTCTCTTTCCAACGTTCGCGGCATCCTCTCGCAGGGCGTGGAAGCCTGGCTCGACCGGCAGGCCGACCCGGACAGCGAGGCAACGCCCGGCGGAACGGGATACGGGGAAGCGGTAGAGGATCGACCGAAACTGGTGGACGATTGGGCGGACGGCGACGTGAATAAGCCGAAGGCCGCCCGCCTATTGGAAACGGTACTCCAATCCCTGGTTGAACACTACGACGAATACCGCGACTACAACACCACGACGACGCAATCCGATTACGGACATAACCTGCACATTTTGCTCGATTTCCTGCGACTGAAGGTGGCATACGACCGGTACGCGTGGCGGTTGCGGCCGATGATCATTGCCCACGAAGTGCTCTGCCGTCGCGGGTTTGATGCGTTGGCCGGCCGGTGGCGGGAATTCATCGCCTCCCGCACGAAGAAGCTTGCAGCCGAGTTGCTTGACGAGCTTGCCGCCCGGGAAGCGGAACACGGCATTCGATTGCGAACCGTGCGGGACCGGTTGGAAGAGCGTTTTCTCCGCCCGTTGGAGATCGACCGGGCGGCCGCCCGCGTGGCCCCCGCCGCCGCCGCTGCCCGCGACGGCGGGTCCGAACGCAACTCCGCCTTCCGCGGCCTGCTCGACGCCGTGTTGCCGCTGGCCGAATCCCCTACCGGCGTCGGCCTCGACGTCCCCGCCTGGCTCCGACGGCTCGAAGACGAATTGCGAAAGATCCGGGCCGACGTGCCCGATCCCGACGCGGACGAGCGGGAACCCGACCCGCTTCCACCCCCTGCCGCATTGGATTTCGACACGCTGAGAAAACAACTCGCGGATTGGGACAAGCCGCTCGGGGAAGAGTCGTGATACGATTCGTTGCGACGGCATTTTTTTGCATCGGCGTGCAGGCAACGGCCGCCGAACCGACCGCAAAAACACTCTTCAACGCCGGGGAAAATGGCTATGCGTCGTATCGCATCCCGGCCCTGGTCGTCACCACCAAGGGTACGCTGCTCGCTTTCTGCGAAGCCCGCAAGACCGTAAGCGACTGGGCCGACATAACCATTCTCATGCGACGAAGTCTGGACGGTGGGAAAACCTGGTCGGCGCCTTTGGACGTCGGTCCGACACCGACGGACGTGGTGCGGAACGCGGTGGCTCCGAAGCGCAGGGCAGGGGGGATGCAGGGTCCGACGCGAAACAATCCGGGCCCGATCGCCGATCCGGCCGGCCCGGTGCATTTGGTTTATTGCGGCGAGTACGCCCGCTGTTTCTATCGACGGAGTGACGACGACGGCAGGACCTGGTCCGTTCCGATCGAGATTACCAAGTCGTTCGAATCATTCCGCAAAACGTATCCGTGGAAAGTAATCGCCACGGGGCCGGGGCACGGAATCGTTATTTCCCGAGGACCGAAGAAGGGTCGCCTCGTCATACCCGTCTGGCTCTCGACCAGTACCAACGGTGCGCACCGGCCCAGCGTGACGGCAACGATCTATTCGGACGACGCCGGAAAGACCTGGCACGCGGGCGACGTCGCCGTGCACAACGCTGGCGACTTCATCAACCCGAACGAAGCGTCAATAGTGGAACTTTCCGACGGCACAGTGCAACTCAACGTCCGCACGGAGTCAAAGCGGCACCGCCGGGTGATCGTGGTGAGTGCCGACGGGGCGAGGGAATGGAGCGAACCGCGGTTCGTAGAGGACCTGGTCGAACCAATTTGTTTCGGAAGTTCCGTCCGGTTCGACGCGGATCGAATTCTTTTCGCGAATCCGGACAACCTTTCGGTAACGGGGAAAAAAGTCATTCCAGGAAAAGGTCGGGACCGCAAAAATCTGACACTATACACGTCGAGCGACGGTGGAAAATCCTGGGGGAGCAAGCGGGTGCTCGATTCAGGGCCAAGCGGGTATTCCGACCTTGCAGTGGGGAAGGGCCGGGAGGTGTATTGCCTGTACGAAAAGAACGTGAAGCCGGCGACGCTCGTATTATTGACGCTAACTCTGAAGTAATCCGGACTACGGTTACGCGAACGACGCCCGCGTGTTCCGAACCGCCTTCCGCACCTGCATGAGGTATTCGCCGCGAGGGATTTCCACCGCCCCGAACCGAAACGTGTGCTCGTTCGCGATTTGCGTGTCGAACAGCTCGAACCCGCGGGACGCGAGTCGCCGTTGCAGCGCGACGAGGGCCACTTTCGACGCGTCGGGGACCCGATAGAACATCGACTCACCCGCGAACATTCCGCCGATTGCAACGCCGTAAATCCCGCCGACGAGATCGTCGCCTTGCCAGGTTTCGACCGAATGGGCGAACCCCATTTCGTGCAGTGTGGTGTATGCCTCCACCATGTCCGGCGTAACCCAGGACCCTTCCTCGCGAAGTTCGCCGCATGCCTTCATCACGTCTCGAAAGGAGGAATTGACGGTGATGCGGAATTGACCCGACGCCACCGTGCGGGCGAGTCGTTTAGGAACGTGAAATGAATCGAACGGGAAAATTGCTCGTGGGTCGGGAGACCACCAGAGGACCGGGTCGCCGGCACTGAACCAGGGGAACACTCCGTCGGCGTACGCGCGGAGCAAAACGGCCGGGGCGAGTTCGCCGCCGACCCCGATCAGGCCGTCGGAAGGGCCGAGGTCGGGTGGGATCCAGGGGACGTCACGCGGTGGCTGAGACACGTTCGGCTCGATAACTCGCGGGCAGTATCAGGATACTGCGGCGGGGAAGGGAAGTGGGTGAAAAATTGGGGTGAATTCGGCCGCAAGCCGGGGTGCCGGGTAAAGCGATTTTTCCTAGAATCTCTTGGACAAACTCGGCATTTCTGAATCGCAGGAGACGCACTTGTCGGACGCCGCCGTACCCCCCAACCCCCCGGCCGGGGGCGACCCCCTTCCGAACGCTCCGATCGCCGCCCTCGACATCGTCGACGAGCTCCGCGACAGCTACCTGACTTACGCCCAGTCGGTAATGGTGAGCCGGGCATTGCCCGACGTTCGGGACGGCCTGAAGCCGAGTCAGCGGCGGATCCTGGTTGCGATGAACGACCTCGGCCTGACCCCCGGCTCGGCGACCAGCAAGTGCGCCGGCATCATCGGCGAGACGATGAAGCGGTATCACCCGCACGGCGACGCCTCGATCTACGACACGCTCGTGCGGATGGCCCAGGACTGGGTTTTGCGGTACAAGTTGATCCACGGCCAGGGGAACTTCGGGTCCATCGCCGGCCTGCCCCCCGCCGCCCACCGGTACACCGAAGCCCGTCTCGCCCCCGTCGCTGGGGATATGCTCGACGATCTGGACAAAGACACCGTCGATTTCATTGACAATTACGACGGAAAGTACCGCGAACCGCTCGTACTACCCTGCCGATTTCCAAACCTGCTCGTCAACGGGTCGGACGGGATCGCAGTCGGCATGGCGACCGACATCCCACCGCACAACCTGAGGGAAATCTGCGCCGGCCTCATCAAACTCATCGACGAGCCGAACGCATCTCTGCAAGACCTGCTCGAATTGATACCCGGCCCGGACTTCCCCACCGGGGGCATCGTCATGGGCCGGCAGGGGATCATCGACGGGTATCTGGGTCGCCGGAGTCGGATTACCTTGCGGGCCCGGGCGGACATCGTCGAGGAAGGGAAGGGGAAGTCGCCGGTCATCGTCATCAAGGAAGTGCCGTATCAGGTGACCCGCATCAAGTTGATGGAGGACATCGGGGCGCTGGTCAAGGACGAGCGGATCAAGGAAATTACGGCCGTGCGGGACGAATCGAGCGCCCGCAACGGCGAGCCGGTACGGGTGGTGGTCGAGATGAAGCGCGGGGCCGACCCGCACCTGGTGTTGAATCAGCTTTACCAGTTTAGCCCATTGCAGAAGACGGTGAGCATCGGCCTATTGGCCCTGGCCGACGGCCGGCCGCAGTTCCTCTCGCTCAAGGAAATGATGCAGAAGTTCCTGGACCACCGGGTCCAGGTCATCCGCCGGCGGACGAACTTCCTGCTCCGCGAGGCAAAGCGGCGGACGCACGTTCTGGAAGGTCAGCTCATTGCCATTTCGTCGCTCGACGAGGTCATCCGCATCATCCGAGGGTCGCCGAGTCGGGCGGAGGCAAAGGTCCGGTTGCAGGCGATGGAGGTTGCGGCTTCGCTGCTCGAGCGGGCCATTGGAACCGAAGGCTTCAAATCGCTAACGGATGAAATCGGCCGCACCGATATCTACCGGCTGACCGAGGCTCAGGCCGAGGCGGTCGTACGGTTGCAACTCGGCCAGCTCGCCGCCCTCGAGAGCGACGAAATTCTCAAGGAATACAACCAGCTCCGCGGTGAAATTCGCGGGTACGAGGCCCTTCTGGCCGACGAAAACAAAGTCAAAGCCGTCATCCGGGCCGACCTGGAAACGGCACGTGACAAGTACGGCGATGCACGGAAGACGGAGATCACCGACGACGGCGGCAATGTCGACATGGAGGAACTGATCGTCGATGAGCCGAACGTGGTGACCATTACACACGAAGGGTTCGTCAAGCGGTTGCCGGTCGACACCTACCGCGTCCAGGGCCGCGGAGGAAAAGGAGTGCAGGGCGGGCTCCGCGACAACGACTTCATTCGGCACTTCTTCGTTGCCAGCACCAAGGCCTACCTCCTCTGCTTTACCGACAAAGGCCAAGCCTACTGGCTGAAAGTTTACAACATCCCCCAGGCGAGCCGGACTTCGCCGGGCCGATCGATCGCCAACGTGCTGTCACTGAAGCCCGAGGAGAAAATTGCCAGCGTGATTCCGGTGCGGGAGTTCGAGCCGGGGTCGTTTCTGCTCATGGCCACCCGACGAGGGCTCGTGAAGAAGACCGACCTCATGGAATACAGCCGGCCCCGGCAGGGGGGTATCATCGGCATCAATCTGGAAGAAGGGGACGCCCTGATCGACGTCGCCCTCACCAAGCCGGGCGACGAAGTGGTTTTGAGTACCCGCAACGGCATGGCCATCCGATTCAGCGAGGCCGACGCCCGGTCGATGGGACGAAACACTACTGGAGTCTGGGGGATCAAATTGGTCGGCGGCGACGTGCTCGTGGGCATGGTGGTCGCCGACCCGGACGGGTTCCTGCTCACCGTATGCGAGAAAGGCTACGGCAAGCGGACGCCGTTCGGGCCGAACACGGCAAATGACGCCGGTGATGAGCCGGAGGAGATCGAGACTACACTACCGCCCTCCGCCGCGACGGTGGAAGGGGAGAATGAGGAACCGACCGACCGCTCCGCGATGCGGTACCGCAGGCAGCGGCGGGGCGGGAAAGGCGTGCGCGACATCAAGACGAGCGACCGCAACGGCAAAGTCATTTCAATCACCGCGGTGCGGACCGGCGACGAAATCATGCTCATCACCCAGCAGGGCATGGTTACCCGCAGCAAGGTGGACGACATCCGCGTGGTGGGCCGGAACACGCAGGGTGTGCGGGTGATGAACCCGAACGAGGGCGATTCCCTGGCCACGGTGGCAAAGGTGGCAAGCGATTCGGTGGGTGGGGAAGGGGAGTAATATGAACGTCCTTCTCACCGGCGGCTACGGCTTCTTCGGGGCGTGGATCGTCAAGAATCTGCTGGCCGGTGGCCATTCCGTTTGCGTTTTCGACCTGAAGGAAGACCCCCGACGGTTGCGGCTTATTCTGTCCGAATCCGAAGTGAAGAAGGTGAAATTCATCCCGGGAGACGTGACCGACCTGCCGACACTTTCAAAAGCTCTTAGCGACAACGGGGTGACGCACATCATTCATCTGGCGGGGTTACAGGTGCCCACCTGCAAGGCCGATCCGATGCTTGGTGCGACGGTGAACGTGCTCGGCACACTCGCCGTGTTCGAAGCGGTCCGGCAATCGAAAGGGAAAGTGCAGCGGGTAGTCTACGCGTCGAGTGCCGCGGTTTTCGGAAGGCCGGATCAGTATCCCAACACGCCGCAAGGCGACGACGCCCCACTCGTGCCGGGGACGCACTACGGCGTCTTCAAGTGCTGTAACGAAGGGAACGCCCGCATATACTTTCAGGATCACGGAATCGTGAGCGTGGGCTTGCGGCCCTGGACGGTCTACGGCGTCGGCCGTGATCTTGGGATGACGAGCGAACCGACGAAGGCTATCAAGGCTGCGGTGCTGAACAAACCCTATGCCATCAACTTCGGCGGGGTCACCGATTTTCAATACTCCGACGACGTGGCCAGGACGTTTGTGTATTCTCTCAACCGGCCCTATTCCGGGTCGAAAAGTTACAACCTTCGGGGTGCGGTGGTGTCGCTAGAAGAGTTCCGAAAAACGCTGGTGAAAGTACTGCCCGCGGCCGAGAAATTGGTGACAGTCGGCAGTCAGCAAATCGCCATTATGTACGATCTGGCCGACGACGGGTTGCAGAAGGACTTGGGTCCGATGCCGAAGACACGGTTGGAGGACGGTATCCGCGAGACGGTCGAATTGTTCCGGAAACTTCAGGCCGAAGGTCGGTTGGATACCTCCGATTTGGACGGGTCGAAACCTGTCGCGGTGACGGTGGAGGCTTGATTGGATCGTGGACCGCGGCCGTCCCGGCCGCTCTTTTTCGGAATAAGAAAAGAAGAGCGGGCGGCGGGACGGCCGCTCTTTTTCGGAATCAGAAGAGAAGAGCGGGCGGGACGCCCGTGGTCCACAATGCAATTACACGTCCCATGTCGTCGAGCCGCGTTTCTTCCGCTTCTTTACCGGTTTGGCAGCGCGGCTTCGCGGAGTTTCCTTCGCTTCCTCGGCATCTTCAGTTTCTTTGAACCCGCCGCCTTCGCCCTTCGCCCGCAGCACGAGCTTGATGGGCACCTCGGCGAACGGAGTTTCCTCACGTACTACGCCGAGTAAATAACGCAGATACGTGTTGTCGAACAGGTCCGGGCCGTTGGTTACGAGGGCGATCGTCGGCGGGTTCACGGCAATCTGCGTGGCAAAGTAAATCCGTCCCTGCTTGTTCTGCCGCATCGGCGGCGGATTCGCTTCGACCGCCGCCTGCACCACCCGGTTCAGAACTCCCGTCGTCACCCGCTTGCCGGCCGCCTTGTGGAGTTCCTGCGCGAGGTTCAGAATCCGGTACGCGTTCTTACCCGTCGTCGCCGTCGCGAAAGCAATCGGCACGTAGTCGAGCATCGGAAAAATCTTTTTCACGTAGTCGCCCATCTGGGCGGTGTTCATCTCGCCCTTCACCAGGTCCCATTTGTTAACGACGAAGATCGCCGGCTTGTGGTTGGTCAGGACGTACTCGCAGAGCTGCTTATCTACCCGGCCGATGCGGGTGCGGGAATCGAGGAAGTGCAGCACCACGTCGGCCCGGCGGATGGAGCGTTCCGCCCGGTGCAGGCTGTAGAACTCGATGCTGTCGGCGAGTTTAGTTTTCTTTCGAACGCCGGCCGTGTCGATGGCAAGGAACGATTTTCCGTCGCGGTCGAACCGGACGTCGACCGAGTCGCGGGTGGTGCCGGCCGTCTCCGACACAATCACCCTGTCGGCGAGCGTCAAGGCGTTGATGAACGTGCTCTTGCCGACGTTCCGCTTGCCGACGATGGCGAGTTTGAGCGTCACGTTGGCCGGAGCCGGTTCGCCGGAGTCGGGTGGGAGTTTGGCGAGGACCGCGGCGAATAAATCTTCCTGCCCGCGGCCGGAATTCGCACTGACAAGGATCGGCTCGCCGTACCCGAGTTGGAAGAACTCGGCCGCGAAGTCGTCGAACTTCGGGTCGTCCGCCTTGTTCGCGGCGAACACGACCGGCTTCGCGGTTCCGCGGAGCCGCTCGGCCACGTGCTGATCGAGCGGCATGACGCCGTCGCGGACGTCGACCAGAAATACGACGACCGCCGCGGCGTCAAGGGCCAGATTGATCTGGCGTTCCACGTCGTCGGTGAGGTTTTGGGAATCCGCAATCCCCATCCCGCCGGTGTCCATCAGTTCGACGAACCGGCCGCCGGCTTCCAGCACGGTGGAGACGCGGTCCCGCGTCACCCCGGCGGTCGGGTCGACGATGGAAATCCGCCGCCCAGCGAGCCGGTTGAACAACGACGACTTGCCGACGTTCGGCCGGCCGACGACGGCAATGATCGGAAGAGCCATGTTACCAGTTCCGGAGTTTCAAGTTTCAAATTCCGTCCCAGGATGTTCAAGATGAATCGTGAAACCTGGAACTGGAAACCGGGGATTACCAGATCGTGTAGCCGCCGTCGACGACGAGGGTCGCCCCGGTGACGTAGGAACTCGCGTCGGATGCGAGGTACACGGCAGCGGGGCCGAGTTCGTCCGGCTGACCCAGACGGCCCATCGGAATGTGGTCGATAAACGATTTTTCGAACGCCGGCTTTTCGGCAAACCACTTCTGATTCGGGGCCGTCGCAAAAACTCCCGGGGCGATGGCGTTGACCCGAACGCCGCGGCCGGCCCAGTCCGCCGCGAGAGATTTCGTCAGGGCCGTCAGAGCCGCCTTCGCCGCTTCGTAGTGCCGGCCGCGGATGCCCTTCACGACCGTCGGCCCGGCAATCGACGTGACGTTGACAACCGAACCCCGTCCCCGGGCGAGCATCGGTTTCCCCAACTCCTGACTGCACACGAGGGCACTCGTCAGGTTCAAGTCGAACAGGGCCTTCCAATCGGCCACATCGAAATCTTCGGTTGCCACGTCCGACCGCCGGCCGCCGACGTTATTCACCAAAATATCGATCGGCCGGCCGAGCCCGAGAGCAAACCGGCACGCCTCCCTGGCCCCCTCCGGCGTACTCACGTCTCCCACAACCGTTTGAATCTTACCGGGTCGGTTGTCCTTCGCCGCGGTAAGTGCCGCCGCGTCCCGGCCGACCAGCACCAATCCCGCCCCCGCATCCGCCAGCGCGGCGGCGATTGCCCAACCCAGGCCCCGGCTCCCGCCGGTGACGAGCGCCGTTTTTCCCTCCAAACGAAACCGATCCAGCACACTCATACGGAATAACATAGAGAACCGGAGGACAGCAGTGGCAAAGTGCGACGAAGGCTACCGGTGCGAAGTCTGCGGCCTCGACGTCGAGGTCATTGTCGATTCCGACCTTTATCTGCGCTACGTCCTCGGCGAAGTGCCACTCGAAATGCTGCACCGCCTGCCCGAACGCCACATCCGCTGTAACCCCGGCCTCGCCCAGTACGTGGTCGCCGACGCGTTCGAACCCGTAACGTGCGACGGGCCGTTCGACAAAGTGCGGCTCGACCCTGTTTTCGTGGCCGGGGAAGAGACGCGCGTCACCCGCGGATGGAACAGACTTCAGGCAATTCCCACTTTGGGCCTCGCCGTACCTGAGTACCCGCTGCACGTGACGCCGGACGCTATTCCTTCCGGCTGAGGATGTGCGAGAACACATTGGGGATTCGGGTTACGAGCTCGAACGGCTAGCGTCCGATAATGTCTATTATGTTTACTTGAAGTGCCCGAGCCGTTTATCGATGTTTTCCTTGAAAACCAAGCGAATTAGAGAGATGCAACCGTGAACTGGCCCATGTTCCGGAACTTGTCGTACCGGGCTTGCATGAGGACGGCCGGGTCGAGCACCGAGCATTCCCGCAGGTAGCGGACGATGTGGTTCTGCACGGCCGTGGCCGTGTCGCGTGGAGACCGGTGAGCGCCGCCGAGCGGTTCGGGAATAATGTCGTCGATCACGTTCACCTTTTTCAATTCGGGTGCGGTCAATTTGAGGGCGTCGGCGGCCCGGGGTTTCGTCTCGTCGGTTGCGGCTTTCCAGAGTATGCCCGCACACCCTTCCGGACTGATGACGGAATAATAGGCGTGTTGCAGCATCGCCACGCGGTCGCCGATGCCGATGCCGAGCGCCCCACCGGACCCCCCTTCACCGATGACGATGCAGACGATCGGCGTCGGCAGCCGGGTCATTTCCAGAATGCTGTCGGCGATGAGTTGCGATTGCCCTCGTTCT
Source organism: Fimbriiglobus sp. (assembly GCA_036493815.1). Lineage (GTDB taxonomy): Bacteria > Planctomycetota > Planctomycetia > Gemmatales > Gemmataceae > DASXPC01. The sequence continues at coordinate 10,412 of DASXPC010000208.1, forward strand.
TCGGCACCGATTCCCGGATAGGCCCCCGGCGTATCAATCAGGCAGACGACCGGCAGGTGGAATTTGGCGGCGAGGCGCATCTTTGCCATCGCCTTGCGGTACCCTTCCGGGTGCGCACACCCGTAAAAGCACGCCTGTCGCTCGGCGAGCGTCCGGCCTTTCTGATGGCCGACCAACAAGACTTTGAATTCGCCGATCCGGGCGAACCCGGTGCGAAGGGCCCGGTCGTCGCCGAACGCACGGTCGCCGTGGAGTTCGACGAACTCGTCGCACATGAGGGAAATGTAGTCGGTCGTTTGCGGCCGGTTCGGGTGACGCGCGACGAGGACGGATTCCCACGGACTGAGGTTCGCGTAGCGGGTCCGCTTGAGCGTCGTCACATCCCGACGCATTTTCCGCACGTCGTCCGAAAGCACGCCCTCGGGACCGGAGGACGCCTCGACGCGTTCGAGGGCCTCCTCCAATTCGAAAATGTCCTGTTCGAACGGTAGAGGGGCGGGAATCATAAGTGGTCCAAGCCCTCCTCGCGGTCGTCGAACGACTTGAAAATGCGCGTCTTTTTGAGTTCCATCAGCACTTCGTGAAAGTTCGCGGGTCGGTCGGTCATCTTTTTCGCCAGCATCTTGCAGACGAACGTCCCGAATTCGTCGGTCAGGTCGGCGTTATACGACACCGGACTGACGGGTTTTTCCACGATGTGTTTTCCCAGCAGTTCGTTCTGCGAAGCCCCGCGGAACGGGGGCCGACCGGTCGTGAGTTCGAACAGCGTGCAGCCGTAACTGTAAATGTCCCACCGCGGATCGGGTTTCAACGCCCGGATCTGTTCCGGGCTCATGTAACTCGGCGTCCCCTGGGGTTTTTTCTTCTTGAAAAATAGCTTGGCTAAACCCTTGGGAATTGTTTTCGAGATGGCGAAGTCAATGATCTTGGCCTGCCCGAGGGCGTTGACGA
>DASXPC010000209.1:0-2755 GCA_036493815.1 Fimbriiglobus sp.
TTCATTTCACGTTTGCCAAGACCGGCCTGCGGGTCGGTGAACTCGTCCACCTCCTGATCGAGGACATTGACCTCGACGCCGGCTGGCTCACCGTCCGCAACAAACCCGACCTCGGGTGGCGGGTCAAGACGGGCCAGGGGCGGTCGGTGCCGCTATTGCCGGAAGTCGTCGCCGTCCTCCGGTCCGTGATCGGAGGCCGACCGGCCGGGCCGGTCTTCCTCCGGGAAAAAGTACGAGCCACCGGACCCGCCCTCGCCGGCACGGCGGCCGACCTCGCTCGCGTTCTCGCAGACCGGTGCCGGCAGGCCACGACTGCCGGTACCCGCGAGGCCCGGCGAAAAATCGCCCGCGGAGTCTGGCGGGACGCCGGGGCGATCAACCCCGACGAAATACGCACCTCGTTCCTTCGGACTATGGCGGCCGTGGGTCGTCCCGACGCCACGTGCCCGAAGTCGTGGCGACACACGTTCGCCACCCTGCTCCAGGACGCCAACGTCGACCCGTTGATCCGCCAGCTCGTGCTCGGCCACTCCCCCACAGGGGCGGGCGGCCTGGGCATGACCGCGAATTACACGCACACCCGCCCGGACACGGTCCGGCGGCAGGTTCTCGGGGCTTTACGGACGTGGCCCCGAGCGTTGGCGTTCGTTCCCACTCTCACGGAGGAAAAATCCCATGAAAGCCGACAACCCGATCGTTCCGACCAATAGCACGGATGGTGTCCTGCGGGTTTTCAGCCCCGGGCGGGTCTCGACTCCGGAACAGGACGCGAAGAACATTGAATCGACCCAGGAAGACGCCGCGAAGTGGCTGGCGAGTCAGTACAAGGGCCCCGTTCAGATCACGCAACTCGGCGAACAGGCGAGCGGCTGGCTCGCCGTCCGTGACTCGATGCAAGTCGCGGAGGAGCGGGTCCGGACACGGACCGTCGACTTGGTCCTCGCCACTGAGTTGCGCGAAATCTACCGGAACCCCGCCTTCCACTGGAAGTTCGCTCAGGAATGGGTGGACCACAACGTCTGGTTGATCCTGATCCACGACCTCGTGGACACGGCCGACGAGGACTGGGAAACCGCGATGCACATCGCGTCGCTCCGCCACGGGATGACGGTCCCGGAAACGCGGCTGCGGGTCCGCCGCAAAGCTAAGTACTCGTTCCATGCCGGCGGCATGGTGCAAAAGATAAAATTCGGGTACCGCAAACTGACAAAGGAGGAGGCGGCAGGTGGGAAGTTTGGGACCCCGGGTCTCCGGATCGTCAAGGACGACGAGGACGGATCCAAGGCGAAGGTGTTTGACAAAATCCGCGACTTGGCCGCAAAAGGGTACGGTGCATACGGCATTAGCCTGTGGCTCAACGACGAGGGGATCGAGCCGGGGCCGTACGTCGAGTCCGGCGTATGGACCGAACCGTTGGCCGATAACATGTTGCGCGACCTGATCTTGAGCGGTCAACGGAAGTTTCGGACGACGATCGTCAAAATGGTCTATCGCACCGGTAAGTCCCGCCGGCTCGTGAACGTGGACGGCCCGGAAAGAAAGTCCTGGCCGGAACTGGCCTACATGACGGGAGAACAACAGGCCAGCATGATCGCCGACCTCGATGCCGCGAAGAGGCTCCGGTCGAACAACAAGAAGGGCCGGGACCACCCGCTGTACAACCAACCGCGGTCACAGACACTCTGGCCGGGTCAGCAGGTCCGGTGCGGGGTCTGCGACGGTCTCATGTACCGGTTCGGCAAAGTCCTGAAATGCCGGAACGCGGTGGCGAACGGCCCCCGGACCTGCTGGAACCACCTGCTCGTCCCGATCGCGATGGTGTTCGATCGGGTGCTCCCGGCGCTGGTCCGTTTCCTTGACTCCCACCAAGGCGGTCGGGCCGACATCGCGGCGTCGGCTTGGGAGACGTACCAACAAGTCGTCCGCCAACGATCGTCGTCCCGGTCGGCCGTCGAACGTGAAATTGGGTTGTTGGAACGGCAAGCACACCGGATCTCGAAGGCCTACATAGAAGGTGTCGAGTTAGAAGCGTTCGTTCGAGAGGCGAAAACGCTGGACGGGAAATTGGCCGCGAAGCGGCGGGAGTTGGCCCGGCTCGATTCGGTCGAGGACCCGCTCGGCCGTGTCCAGTCTGTCGAGGAGATGGCCGATCGCATCGAAGAATACATCATTCGGTTGGCGACCGGGTCCCGCTCGTTCGCGGACGTGTTGAGAAAGTTGATTCCCCGGTTCGTGGTTCAGCCGGTCCAGGCCCTGGACCGGCCCCAGGTGCGGCCCAGGGCCTACGTGACGTTCGGCACGGCCGCGTGGGCCGGGCCCGGCAAGGTCGCGAGGGAAGAATACCTCACGGTGGATTTGTTCGAGCCGCCGGACCACGTCACAGCACTTCCCTTGTGCCTGGAAGCGCGGCGGTTGAACCCCAAGGCCTCATTGAAGGAGATCGCCGCATTCATCGGCTACGGGCACATGACCGTGAAGCGGGCATTCGATTACGCCAAATTGATGAACCAAGCCGGAATGAGTGAGCCGTACCGAATTTTGACCGAGAAACCGGACGTCGCCTCCCGGTGGAGGGACCCGTTCAGGGGGCCGCGCAAGCCCGCAGCTTAAATGGGACTCACTTACCCGAAAAAACGAAAGTGGTTTGGCAAGCCGATTAGTTGCCAACAATTGTGCATTCCGTTCACCATCGCCCGATGACGGCCGGGCGATGCTTGGTTTCAGTTCGTTGTTTATAGTCCGACTTCGAGCCTTT
>DASXPC010000210.1:0-8066 GCA_036493815.1 Fimbriiglobus sp.
GCCGCGACCTGGCCGGTCCGAATGCGGCGCGGATGGCCGATGCGTTGGAAAGACTGGGCATGAATTCGCTGAAGCAAAGGAAATTCGCTGAGGCCGAGCCGACCCTGCGCGAATGCCTGAAGATCTGGACGGCGAACCGTCCCGATCACTGGCTGCGATTCAATACCTCGAGCCTGTTGGGGACCGCACTTCTGAGCCAGCAGAAGTACACCGAGGCCGAGCCGTTCTTGCTTCAGGGTTACGAGGGTATGAAGCAACGGGAGTTGAAGGTGCCCCCAGAGCGGAAGGATTGCCTGCCCGAAGCCGCCCAGCAGCTCGTCCGTCTCTACGAAGCGACCGCCCAGCCCGAGAAAGCTAGCGAATGGCGGAAGAAACTATCGCCCATGAAATGACTCCGTCCACGATTTTAAAACCCGCAGAACTGATTATCCGGCGGAAAACCACCGACCCCATTCACTCTGTACGGCCACTTGCCGCTCGGGGCGGGGAAACTGTTTGTCTTGAACGCCACCAATCCCAAGGACTTCACGCCCATGAAGAATCGCCCCTTCCGCCGACATACAAGCCGCCAGCGACTGACAGTCGAATCGCTGGAAGAGCGCACCGTACCGACGGCCGTAGCCGTGCCGGACGGATTGGTCAGTTGGTGGAAGGCTAACGGCACCGGGGCGGACGTGATGGGCCTGAACAACGGCACCCTGCTCAACGGCGCCACCTACAAGGCCGGGGAAGTCGGACAAGCGTTCAGCTTCGATGGGGCGGACGACATCTTCAGAGTACCCGATTCGGAAAGCCTGATGCTTACCAAATCGCTGAGCATCGAAAGCTGGATCCGAGTCAATTCGATCCCGACCGACAAGGGAAATATTTTCTTTCGCGGTGACGACCGCGGTGGTTTGGACCCGTATTCCTTCGTCGTCAACATCGATGGGACGTTAGGCTTCCAGGTGACGTCATCCACTATTGGTGCAGAGATTAGAACGCCCATACCGTTGGGACAACTCGTCCATGTGGCTGCAACGTTGGACGATGCGACCGGATCGATGAATCTTTATGTTAACGGTGTCCTGGCTTTGCACACCTCGACCACCGCGAGACCATTCCATGACTTGGATCCCGCTTTCAATCCCGCCATTGCAATAGGTAATGCGATGCCCGGGTTGATCGACGAGTTGTCTATTTACAATCGGGCACTGTCAGCGGGCGAGATCCTGGGCATCTATAAGGCCGGCAGCGACGGCAAGGTCAATCGCCTTTGTGCTTCAGTCCTGTTGCTTCGGACCACTGATTCACTCCCATCCACGACTCGAATCGCTTGTTCGATCGTCGGACCATCACCATCATCCCTTCGAGTGCATCCATCTTGTCGTGGTCGACACCGGCCATCAAGACCTCACAACTTTTCTTGTCTCCGAGCCGGCCGAGGGCCCACGAGGTAGCCCCATACACCCCGCGACCGGCTGCCCGTTCCAAAGCTGGGACTGCCGCTGTGTCACCGATCTCCATGAGCGCCCGCCCGATCGGCTCCTCCAGATTCGAGTACCCTTTAATTCCGTCGAGCACCTCGCACAAGGGCCCGACTGCCGCCTTGTCCGGAGCCCAGGCGACGAACCGAATGGCAGGCATCTGGACTGCGTCGTCCCGGTTTTTGATCAGTGGCACGACAGCGGTTGTCTCCTTGGCGCCCATCTGCTTGAGGGCGGCCATTGAGGTGACGACGGTCTTCGGCTCCCGGCTCTCAAGCATCTGCACCAAATGCTCCTTGACAGTCTTGCGGTCCAGTGCCCCAACCTTCACGCGATCGACGAACGCCCACCCGAGCGTCTCCAGGAACTCCGGAGTGGAAGCCACTGTGGAGTCGGCCAGGTACTTCGCCGGGTCGGCCCGCATGGCCAAGAGTCGGGCGATCTCATCGGCCTGTTTCGCCCGTCGCGTGGCGCGGGGATACACCAAGGACAGCCCCTTCTTGCCGGAGGTGAGGAACAGGACAAGAGCATCCCCCTCCCGAAGGCCTGCAACTGAATACGACGGGAATTCGACTATCTTCTTGGCCGTCCCGAACAGCGTGCGGGTAACGGTAACTCGGCAAGGATCTCCTGCCTCGCCGACCGTGCCCACTACAATCACGTCTGCGCGGGCGACGAGCTCCGGGAGGGACATCAAGCCATAGTCACCCGCCCAGCCTGGGGTTGTCCCCGCCAGGACGACAATCACTCCTGCGAGAAATCGGATCATGAGCTCGTCCCCGATTTAGCGGCCGTTGTACCCTTCACCCGATTCGACGCCCGTCACGCGAGCGACTGGCACGTCTGGCGGCGGCCGGGCCCCAAGTCTCCATGCTAATCCGCCTACAACGTCAAAAGCAACGACCCTTTCTATTCCGTCATGAGGCCAAGCCTAACCGCAGGGCTGGAGCGGGCAATTGGAAAGCCGAGACCATGTCATAAGACGCACGGTCCGGCGGCGACGGGAAACAGACCAATCCGTACACCACAACGCCCGGAAACACCGCCACGACGGCAAAACACCCCCGAAACGCCTCCTCCAGACCCCAACCCGCCGCAACCGAGCCCAAAAAATCCAAATCCCCTGAAAACTCAAGGACTTCAACGAAATTGACGGCTCGCGCGGGCGGTCGAACCGGCCCGGACGCGGAGCGGAAAAGGGGGGACGACCGATCTCCCCCCGCCCTTTCGCCCTCGCGTCCCTCTCGGTCGCCGACTGCCGGGCCGCGGTGGGCGGAATGGGGGACGGTTAAGGCCGTTTCGCATTTGGCCCTTCTTTTTTGGTATGATTGGACCGGGATTCGGCGGAGGGTTGAAATGCGCACCGTCCCGTTCACTCTTCTGGTTCTCCTTTCCGGTACTATCCGGGCCGACGACGACTTCCGCGAGTTCAAGGGACACGAAGGCCCCACCCGCGTCGTCCATTTCACGCCGGACGGGTCGACCCTCGTCAGTTGCAGTGGTTACCCGGACGGGGACAAGACGATCCGCATTTGGGACGTGAAGACCGGGCGGGAACGATTCAAACTGACGGGCCACACCAGCAATATCGACGGGATGTGTTTGAGTAACGACGGGAAAGTCATTCTGTCCGGTGGCAGCGACGGTTCTGCCCGGCTGTGGGACGTGACAACGGGGAAACCCCTTAAAACGTTCGTGGGGCACAAAACGACCGAAAAAACCGGCGTTCCCGCCGTTGCCCTCGCCCCGGACGGCAAGGTCGCCGTCACCGGAGATACGGACGGGACCATCATCGCCTGGAACACGGAAACCCTCAAAGAAGTGTTCAAAGTCAAAGGGCACACCGACCACGTCCGAAGCCTGGTATTTACCCCGAACGGCAAAACACTCGTCTCGGGCAGTTGGGACCGCTCGGTGAAGACGTGGGACCCGGCCACGGGCAAGGCAGTCAAAACGATCCCGGTGAACGCGGGCCGGATCGAAAATCTCGCGATCACTCCGGACGGCAAGGAAGTCGTGGTGGCCTGCCCCCGCCTGTCCCGGTGGGACCTGGAGTCCGGCACGGAAGTGAAACGGTACCCGACCGGGGCGCTCTCCGTGGCAATTTCGGCGGACGGGAAGTTGCTGTTAGTAGGCCGGTACGGCGGCGAGATGAATCTCCGCGACCTCAATACCGGGTTCGAGAAGGCCAAGTTCATCGCCTTCAACGGTAACGTCTACGGCGTCGCGCTCTCCCCGGACGGCAAAACGGCCGCGACGGCCGGCGGCGGGAAGACCGTCGACGGCAAACCGGTCAAGGGCGTGGATTTCGCCGTGCGCGTTTGGAAACTCGACGAGTGAACCCGCTGGGGCGGTACGCATATGCCCCCTCCCGCCCCTTTCCGCCCTTCCCCCGCGCGAAAAGATGACTTTTTCCTTGTCCGAGCTTGAAATGAATGGAAAAACAAGGGTGAAATGCGAATGCACGCGGGGGGGCGTTATGGGGAGGGAGTGGGGGAGAAATTGCCGGAAGTCTATATCCTGCTGGGAAAAGGCTCGAATTGGGTGTGGAGGTGTACCGCCAAGCGGAAGATCGGCTCGGCCAGTTCATCGACGAATGTTGTTTCCGCGACCCCAACGAAGAGGTGGGGGCCACGCCGACGGGTGTACCGAATCTCACGCCAATCAGTCAAAATCCCGCGTCTTAGCAATGCTCGCCGGGTGCCGTTTCGTGTTCCTCTCCGATTTGTCTGCTTCACGGCTGGCCGAATGGCTCAACGACAGTCGCCAGGCCGGAAGGAGTATTCAAACTTCGAACCATTATCTCGTTACGATGAAGGCGTTCGTGAATTGGCTGGTGAAAGACGGACGGACTGGGGAGAACCCGTTCCGTCACCTGGAGCGGGGCAATGCGGCAACGGACAAGCGACACGATCGGCGAGACCTCCTTCCCGATGAACTGGCCGAGTTGTTCGAAGCGGCCCGCTCCGGACCGGAGTTGCAGAAACTCGCCGGGGCCGACCGGAGTGTCCTTTACGCAACTGCAGCTTTCACCGGGCTGCGATCTAGAGAACTGGCAAGTCTTTCTCCTGAATCTTTCCAACTCGACGCGAAGACTCCGGCTGTCACTGTTCTGGCCGGGTACTCCAAAAGGCGAAGGGAAGATACGGTTCCCCTTCACCCGGAACTCCTCACCGTTCTCCGGCCCTGGTTGGCGGGGAAAGCTCCGGGAAGCCCCTTGTGGCCCGGCAAGTGGGCGAGCGGTTGTCACGCCGGCCAGTTGCTAAAGCGCGTCTATCTCGCGCCAGGACGGCGTGGATTGCCAAGGCAGCAAATCCGACCGAACGGATCCGGCGGGAGGAGTCTTCTTTCCTCTCGGCTGAAGACGAGAGCGGTCGGGTCGTCGACTTTCACTGCCTTCGACACACATTCGTCACGCAACTCGTCAAGGCAGGCGTATCGCCGAAGGAGACCCAGACCCTCGCCCGGCACTCGACGATCACCCTCACAATGGATCGGTACGCTCACGTAGGCCTCTACGACGCGGCTTCGGCAATCAAGTCGCTTTCCTTCCCTCCCCAAACCCGAACGTCCGCCAGAACGCGAATTAGGCGTTTTGCGAGCAACCGGGACAGACCCGGGGGGGGATTCGGGAGCAGCAACGGGAGCAGCAGTAGGCGATAATCGGGGAGGAGTCGCGAGGACGAGTGACGACACGAGGCTGTCGAACAGCGGACGGAGCGAGCCTGAGAATACCCTTGAATTCTCAGGTGAAAAGGAGTCTACGGGACAGTTGAAGACATTTGAGGAACGGAGAGGGAGGGAATAAGCCCGCCCGGTTTTCGCAAGTCGAGACCCCACACCAGGATCGGTCGCAATCCCTGTTCTTGACACGGGTTCTGGCCTTTGTGCTGTTAACGGCTGTTTGGTTTTATCTGGGGTCATTTGGTGATAAATCCAGCACACTTTCAGCACACTCCCAAGCACCCGCGTTGCCGGAGTTGTCCTCACCGATCCTTGTCTTTTGCACACGGCGTCCGCTCCCGGACGAGGCCGGAGGAAGCGGAGAGACTGCGGCGAGTTATTCGCGCTATTCCTCGGATAACCAGGACGTGTCCAGTATCAGTCAACAGCAGCGGAAGTGCCGGGAAGCGGCCACGTCGGATGGCTACAACCTGCTCCCCGAATTTGAGTTCTCGGATGAGGCCGTCTCGGGGACACGGTCGGATCGCGTCGGACTCGAGGCGATGATGACGGCCGCGCGGAAGCGGCAGTTCCAGGTCGTCTATTTCGACAGCCTCTCAAGGTTGGCCAGAGAGATGGTGATCTCGTTGAGCAAGTTGAAGGAACTCGTGTACGTTTGCAAGGTTCGGGTGATCTGCAAGTCGGACGGAATCGACTCGAACACGCACAACTGGGAGCTGATCGCAACCTTTAGGTCATGGATGCACGAAGAGTTCCTCGTCGTACTACGGGCCGCCGTGCTCCGGGGACAGGAAGATGCAGTCCTTCTGGACTACTCGGTCGGGGACTGGTGCTTCGGCTATTCCTCGGAACCGATTCCCGGGTCGGAGAAAAGTCGTAAGGGACGCGTCCCCAAACCCCGTTATCGAGTTGTGGTACGCGCGGAGCATGCCAAGTGGGTCCGGTTGGTCTTTCACTGGTACGTTGTTGATCGTCGACATCCGATCTGGATCGCCCGGGAATTGAATCGGCTCGGGGCCCCCAAGGACCACCGGGCGAAAACGCCGGAATGGCGGGGGCAATATATCACATCACTACTGCGAAGGAAGAAGTACATCGGCATTTGGAAGTGGGGGGAGAAGACCAACGTCCGGAACCCCCTGACGGGAAAAGTACGACAAGAGAAACGGTCGGTCGCTGAGGTGGCCAAGTTTCTCCGGGAGCGGCACGAATTGCGGCTCGTGGACGACGACATTTTCTTCAAAGCCCAAGGCTTGCTCGACGACGCCCGGGCCAAAGTAGAGGCCCATCGCGGAGACAAGGGCCGTTTCAACGGCTCGACCAAAGATGCCCACCACCCACGACACCTGCTACAACAGTTGATCAAATGCGGGGCGTGCGGACACACGTATCAGGTGAGCGGAGCCCACGGCAAGTACCTCGGGTGTGTGGGCTATCAAAAAGGCACGTGCGGGACGCGAACTCGCCTGCTTCGGTCGCGGGGCGAGCAAATATTGTTGGACTGGGTTCGTGATCGAATTTTGAAATGTCCGGTTTGGGGGGACCGATTTCTGGACGAAGCCCGCAAGGCGTGGTCGAATCGCCAAAAACAAAACCCCGACGAACGGAAGGTGGCGGAAAAAAAGCTCGCATCCCTGACCGAAAAGATCCACGGTCTATTGGACGCGATCGAAGAGAAGAAGGCCGGACCCGACGTCCACGAACGTCTCGCGGCCCGACGGCAGGAGAAAGAGTCCTTGGCCCGACGGGTCGAGGCCCTGCAGCGGCAAGACCGGACTGAGCCGACGCCGCCGACGGCGGAGTGGGTGGCGGAAAGGATCGAGGAGTTGGACAAGGTGCTCGCGGCCGGCGGGCCGGCCGCGGCCATCGCGTTAAGGAATCTGATCGGGCCCGTGGTGGTGAAAGAAATCACCCCCTCGAACGCCAAACGGAAATACTTGCAAGGAACATTTACTCCCAGGATCGCCGGGCTACTCGGCACCGGAGGAAGCAGGGAGGCCCATTCGGAGCCGGTGACGATTGATTTCCGGGCGGCGAAACCGTGGGCCAATATCGTTGATCGTGTGAAGGAATTGATCGATGAGGGGATTGAGTACAAAGCGATCGCCAGGCAACTCGGTTGCCCACGGTCGTGGATACCGAAAGCAATGGCCGACTGGCACCGGGAACGGGGGTTGGAGCCTCCCGACGGGCGGTGCATGAAATCCCGGCTGACAACTCCATCCGAGGCGATGCGAATCGCCGACAGGGTAAAAGAACTGTGGGACCAGGGTCTTCTCATGGGAGAAATCGCGGTCGAGATGGGTTGTTGTCGGGATACCGTTACTGTCGCAATTCAGTATTGGTTCGAATCCCGTGGTCTACAAGTTCCGGACGGACGGACCCGACGGAAAGAACTCAACACAAAGTTGGGGTCGGGGGAAACACGACGCGGGCGGAGATCGGGTCGCGCTGGTTTCATTCCTCCCCCGACGGTGAGGTCGGGGGAAACACCTGCCAGCCTGGTAGAATGGAAGGAATCAATGTTTCAATCCGCCCCCGACGGTGAGGTCGGGGGAAACCAGAATCCGGAATCGAAGGCGGCGGAGTTGGAGAAGTTTCAATCCGCCCTCGACGGTGAGGTCGGGGGAAACAAGGAATTGCGGCGTAAGGAACTGGAAGCCGAGAAGTTTCAATCCGTCCCCGACGGTGAGGTCGGAGGAAACATGACGAGCATTTCTTGACCGCTCACTCGGCCGTAGTTTCAATCCGCCCCCGACGGTGAGGTCGGGGGAAACTCGTTGCGGATGCCCCGTCGTTATCGTCGGCACTGTTTCAATCCGCCCCCGACGGTGAGGTCGGGGGAAACATTCCTTCGGCGACGATACCCGGTTAGCACGTTGGTTTCAATCCGCCCCCGACGGTGAGGTCGGGGGA
>DASXPC010000211.1:0-5631 GCA_036493815.1 Fimbriiglobus sp.
GAGCCTGTTCCGGGGAGAGCACCGGTCGCGCGCCCCGTTTCCGGAATCGCTTCTCCGCAATCGCCATCGCAGGAGCCATGCAGGCGGGAAGGGTCAACCGTGGATGACGTCGATCACCGTATCGGGCCAGCTCCCCGAAAAACCGGGCGTAGGTTCGATTCCATCCGCCGAGTATGTATCGTTCGCCCACCCGTCCCCTTTCGGCAATCCGGAGCAAGCCGTCTGCCACGTCGCGAACGTCTACGAAGTTGTTGCCCCCGGAGAAATGAATCGGCACTTTCCCCTTCCAGAAACGGCGACAGAGATTTCCAAACTCGCTTTCGGAAAAGTCGTCGGGGCCGATCACACATCCGGGATTTGCGATCCGTACGTCCTGCCCAGATGCCGCCGCTGCCAGGGCCAGGTCTTCCGCTTCCCGCTTCGTCGTGACGTACGGAATTCGCAACGGGCCCAAGTTCCACTTCGCAGCCTCGTCGAGCGGGACGGAGGTACGACCAGCACCGACGGCGACAATCGAACTCACGTGAACAACCCGACGGACGCCCGCCGACCGGCACGCATTCAACACGGAGCGAGTCCCTTCCACGTTCGTCGCCCGGAAGCGGTCCCAGTCGTCGTCGAAATCAACCGCACCGGCCACGTGGAAGAGAAGGTCGGCTCCGGTAATCGCTTCGACTATTTCCGCGGGACGGTCGAGTGGGGCGATTCGGCAAGCCACGCCGATCGACCTCAGTCGGTCGGTCTTCGACCCGGCTCGAGTCAGAGCGGTAACCCGAGCCCCCAGCACCACGAGTCTTTTCGCCAGGTGGTAGCCGACGAATCCGGTGGCGCCGGTGAGCACCACACTTCGGCCGGTGAATGACGTCAGGTCCATGACCAATGCGGCCCCCGTGCCAGTCATCTCATTGCCATCACGACGCGCGGCCTTCGGCCATAGTCTCTCACCGCCGGGAATGTCGTGAAGCCTTTCCCGTCGAATACCGCCCTCACGGCCTCTTCCTGCGTGGCCCCGATCTCGACCAATACCAAGCCGCCAGGCTTGAGTACGGGCCCCATATCGGAAGCGATCCGCCGGTAAAATGCCAATCCGTCCGGTCCGCCGTCAAGAGCGCCCCGGGGTTCGTGATCGCGCACGTCCGGAGACAGGGCGTCGAATTCCGTCGGCGTAACGTACGGCGGGTTTGAAACGATCAGGTCGAACAGGGACCCGGGCGGGAGAGGGGCGAAGAGGTCGCCGACGAGTACCGTCACGCGGTCCGCGACGCCGTGCTTCGCCGCGTTCCGCTTCGCCACCTCAGCCGCGTCGGGGGATACGTCCACCGCCGTCAACCGGGACGTCTTATGCTGATGGGCGATGCTCACCGCAATACACCCCGACCCGGTTCCAAGGTCGAGGACGTCGGGAGACGGTTTCCCCTTCAACCGTGTCAGGGCTTCCTGAACGAGTGTCTCGGTATCCGGCCTGGGGATCAGCACCGCCGGGGAAACGTCGAATTTGAGCAGGTAGAATTCCCGCTCGCCGGTGAGATAAGCGACCGGCCAACCATCGACCCGCCGCGTCACAATCTCGCGGAAGGCCTTGCGGAATCCAGGTTCCGGTATTTCGTCCGACCGTGCCACCAGCTCGATCCGCGGACAATTCAAAACGTGGGCCAACAAGATCTGCGCTTCCAGTCGGGCGGATTCGATTCCCTTGGACTGAAAATAATCGGCGGTCCATGCCAGCAACGCCCGAACGGTCCAGACGGGAGGGACGGGAGCGGGAACCGGTGCGGCTGACATGGCGGGTCCGTCCGTGGGAAGTACTGCAAAGTTAGATTAGCGAACCGAGTTACGCCCGAGTACCATTGGGCGGATCGGCATGTCCAGTCCCACAATCCGGTGCCCCATGCTCGAAATCTATAGCGGGATTGTCATCTTATTATTTGCGGTTTTCGTTATCTTCGGTGCGATTCCCTCCGTCGCGGTGCCGTACGCCGTTCTGCGGATGCGGGACACCACGGGCGAAAACCACGACCCACAACTCGGCCTGAAGGTCGGCTACCACTTTTTTTTCAGCCTCGGTGTCTTGATGATTCAACTCGGACTCACGGTCAATGTGGCGGACCTGCTCATAGACGATAATAATGCGGCGGCGGCCGCACAGTTCCGCCCCGGATTCGCCCCCCAGCCACTGCGAGCACCTAGAACCGACTCCCGCCTGCTCACGCCGGCCATGCGGATCGGTTGGGCGGTGGCGGCCTCCGGCCTCGTGTTCGCGGTTGTGTTCGGGGCGACCTCAATCCTCGGCACGAACGTACGACGCTTCCCGGCGGTACGGCGGGTGTTCGCCGGATGGCGGATGATGGTCGCGGGGCTTGCGGTCGTGTCCGCCGTTACCGTTTTGATCGTCTGGCTGTTTTTGAAAGACAAGCCGGACAACAAAATGTTCGAGATCGCCCTGGCCACGCTCGCGATCTGGGCGCCGTCACTGGCCGTACACGTCTTTCTGATGCAGCGGTACAACAAGAAAGAGTATTACGTCCCGCCGAAATCGAAAGTCAAACCGCCGGTCGTGGAGGAAGACGAAGAGGACGACGAAGACGATGATTAGGCGGATCACGCCCCGTAGTCGATGTCTTCCAGGTTGGTGATGCGGTTTTTGAGAATGTAATCCCGGCGGCCTTCCACGTCGTCGCCCATGAGCATGCGGAACATCTTTTCGGCGTTGACCGCGTCGGTCAGGCTGACCTTGGCGAACGTCCGCTTGGCGGGATCGAGTGTCGTCTCCCACAGCTCTTCCGGGTCCATTTCGCCGAGACCTTTGAACCGAGTGATTGTCAGCCCCTTTTCGCCGAGCTTGCGGACTTCGGCGACCAGCGACCGCAAGTCGTCGAGGTCGCGCCGGGTGTCCGTATGGGCGAGCGTGAATCTCACGGCCGGCTCGCGCCCCGCCAGGCGGGGGAGGGGGATCAGGTCTGCCGGACCGAAACTGAATTCGTCCCGCAGTTTCTTCATCGCCCGGTTGAGACCGCGGACTTCGTGCCATTCGTCTACGGCAAACCGCTCGGCCGGTGGCCCGTCGCCGGTGGCCGGGGCGTCAGTCAATTCCAGTTCCCGACCCAACCGGGCCGATTCGGATTTGCGAAACTCTTCCACCAGTTCGGCGGATTGGAAAAAGTTTTCCATCAACCCGAGGCGGACGTGGAATACGGGAAACACCCCGTCCTTTGCACGGTTGAGGAAAGAGTCGAACGGGTGGCCTCGGCGTTCGAGAATCACCGCCGCGGCCTCAATCTCGTCCAGAACCGGCATCAGCCGTTTCAGAATATCTGCCGCTAGCGTTCGTGCGGTCGTACCATCCGGATTCTGAACCAGTAACGACGTGCCGTTCAACCCCCGCGTCATCAGTTCCGTCACCATTTCTTCCCGCGTCTGGACGAACCGCGATTCCTTCTTCTGCGTGACCTTGAACAGCGGCGGCCGGGCGACGTAAATGTGCCCTTCCTCGATCAGCTTTCGCATCTGGCGGAAGAAGAACGTGAGCAACAGCGTGCGGATGTGCTGCCCGTCCACGTCGGCGTCGGTGAGGATTACGATTTTGCCGTACCGGACTTTGGCAATGTCTTCGACGTTCTCGATGTCCACGCCGATCGCCGCGATGAGGGCGGAGATTTCCTTGTTCTGCAGAAGTTTTTCCAGCCGGGCCTTTTCGACGTTGAGGACCTTGCCCCGCAACGGCAGAACGGCCTGGTAATACCGGTCCCGCCCGCTCTCGGCGCTGCCGCCGGCGGAGTCCCCTTCCACCAGAAACAACTCGCTCTTGTCCCGTTCCCGCGTGGTGCAGTCCATGAGTTTGCCCGGCAACCCGCCGCCGGAAAGGATCTTCTTCCGGTCGATGAGTGCGTCGCGGGCCTTCTTCGCCGCCAGCCGGGCTTCCGCCGAAAGCATGATCTTCTTGCAGATTCGCTGGGCTTCTTTCGGGTTCTTTTCCAGGTACTCGCCCAGCCCTTCGTAAATGACGCTCGCGACCGCCCCGTCCGCCTCGGGGTTGTTCAGTTTCACTTTCGTTTGGCTTTCGAAAACCGGGTCCGGGTGGGCGATGCTGACGACCGCGGTGAGCCCTTCGCGGAAGTCTTCCCCTTTCAGTTCCATGCCGTCTTTGAAGATGTCCTGTTTCTTCCCGTAGTTGGTAATGACGCGGGTGAGTCCGCTGCGAAACCCGGTGAGGTGGGTACCGCCGCCCGGGTTGTACGCGTTGTTCGTATAGCAGCGGATCTTTTCGTCTTCGCCCACGGCCGTGTATTGAAGTGCGATCTCGACCCCGATCGTCTCGACCGTTTTGGAGATGTATACGGGCGCGTGTTCGACCGCCTCCCCTTGATTAATGAAATCGACGAACTCGGCGATGCCGCCCGCGAACTGGAAAAGTTCCTCTTTTTTTTCCCGCTCGTCCGCCACGGTGATGGCGAGGCCTTTGTTCAGGTAAGCGATCTCGCGGAACCGGTCGACGAGCGTGTCGTAGGAGAAACTGAGGTCGCCGAAGATTTCAGGGTCGGGCTTGAAGGTGATGGTAGTGCCGGTCTTCCCGGCGGGGGCGGGACCGAGATCGACGAGCGGCCCGGTCGCGTAGCCGCGTTCGAACTCCATCTTGTAGACCCGGCCGCCGCGTCGGACTTCCGCCTCGCACCACGCGGAGAGGGCGTTCATCGCCTTCGCCCCCATGCCGTGCAGCCCGGCCGAGACTCGGTAGGCGGCGTTGTCGAACTTGCCGCTCGACCCGGCAATGGTCATCACTTCCTCCAGCGTCGACTTGCCCGTCTCCGCCTTCGTGTCCACCGGGATGCCCCGTCCGTCGTCCGAAACCGAACAGGACCCGTCCACGTGAATCGTGACCTTGATCTGCTTGCAGTACCCGGCCAGGGCTTCGTCCACCGAGTTGTACACGATCTCGTAAACGAGGTGGTGCAGCCCGGCCAAGTGGGTGTTGCCCACGTACATGCCCGGGTTCTGGCGGATGTGGGCCGCGTCCTTGAGGGTTTTGATGTTGTCCGAAGTGTATTCGCCTTGCGTCGATTCCGTGCTCATGCGGGACGTTTCCTTTCGCGGCCACGAGAGGGGCCGTTCGACTGGATATTTTAGGGAAAGTCGCGGGGGTTTCAGCGCTGGGAAGTGAATAGTTAGCGGTCGAAAATAGGACTGAAATCAATTACCACACCCCCGCCCGGAACTTCAAATCGGATAGGGTCGTTCCGGGCATTCCCTCGCGCACTGCGCCGAGTAATTTGCGCTTGTGGAACTGGGCCAGTTCTTGCAACAGGACGCCATTGCGGACTTCGACTTCGAGAACGCCGCGGCGAATGACGAGGACGCGCGTATCGGTCTGGAACTCCGGGCCGATAGCGGCGGCCCAAGCGGCTTCGAGCTTGGCCCGGCCGCTCTGCCGACCCCAGCCGCGGGAGGCGAACAAGCGGCCGAGAACATCGGACAGACTCTCGGGGCCGGTATCTTCCTTGGCGTGCTTCATCCGTTGCCCCTCCGTGGGTGAAATCATCGTTTCTTACATTCCGCACTCCGCATTCCGCACTTCAATCACCCACCCATCGGCATCACCAGGTACAGGTAGTTGTCCCCGACGCGGAACACGGCGGG
>DASXPC010000212.1:0-10617 GCA_036493815.1 Fimbriiglobus sp.
GTCGATGACGAATCGCTTGGGTCTGGTCGCTGTGTCGATACTGAGGCGGGAATCCCCTGCAATGCTCCGCACCGCGTTCGCCAGGAACTCGCCCTTCAACTTGACGTTGATAAACCCCGGCCCGGCAACGCTCACCGATTCGACCAGATCCGATTTCAAAACGGAAATAACTTGATTCGCCAGTTCCTGCGGCTTCTTACCCAGCACCTTCGCCAGCGACATCGCGAAATTCGCCTGGTAGTCGCCGTGCTCCGAGTTCGATGACGGCTTCACCATGCCGAGGAAGTCCGGTACCTTGACCGGGTCGGCCCCGACCGCCACTATGGCCGGTGCGAACACATTCCGCACGGTCGTCAACAGATTCATTACAACTCCATAACGACACCGGCCCACCTGGCGATGGTTCGCCTGGTGGGTCGGCTTATCTTATTATTGTTTCCGGATGCTTTGGTCGGAGTCTCGTTTTTGTCCAGATTATTGTACCTTACCCACGAAGCTGCATGCGGTGCATGCAAGTGATGTCATAGTTTGGAGTTGTCCGCGTGTAAATCTCATTGTGTTATTGCATTTCGGACACTGGACATTCAGTACTTCTTCAGCTGTGGGTTTACGCACTCCGATGACGAAGTTGCCTTTGTCATCAGTTCCAGAATACCATTGCCCCATGTGGAAACCACTGTTGACGCCATGAAATGAGGAAGATGCTCCTTGAAGTGATACTTCTCCAACCTGTGCAATGTTCTGTAACCTCACGCTTCCACGACCATCCGAAAACTCTGTTCCAGTGACAACATTGGAGGAATGGCCAGAAGCTCTCAAATGTGTTGTTTGTGCGTTTATCTTCGAATTCTGAATGACATTCATGCTGTGGCTTAACGCGATGAATGCAGCGCGATCGGTCGTAACAACGACATCGATCAGTCGCTGAATACTCCAATCTGTAGTCTCGACAATAAAATCGCTCGGGGGTCTATTGTCCAGTGTCTCGCGAATCAGCGATTGAATTCGATCAGCCATCGACTCCGCAGATTTCATCGCCTCGTAAAACCACTCAGCACTTTCGGCCAAGTTTGAAAGACGGGAATTCGTTCGGATTAGATCATCCTTCAAGGCGTCTAGTTTTCCCTGCAATACTTTGTCAGCTGCAATGCGTTGGACTACTTGGGCTGCTTGCGGGACACCCGGAATAGGAAGAAGACTTCCGTAAAAGGCCAGGAATTCCACGTCCTTTGCTTTCGGGGCGAGTTGCAATGAAGATTTAATGATGCCAACTAGATTGGTGAATCGCGACAGAAGCTCCTTTGCAGTAGGCATCGTTACTCCAGAAAAAGAATACAGCGCGTCTTGCTCTATTATATGTCTTCGCACATCGATGCGAAGGATTTCAGGCACGATAAGAGATTCTTGCCAGAGTCATGTCGAAATAGGCCATTTCACGTCAACTCCGCTTCCCAGTCCACCTTCGGGGCGTCGGCCCAGAGGTCTTCCAGGCTGTAGTAGTCCCGCGTGTCCTGGTCGAACACGTGCACGGCCACGTCGCCGTAGTCCTGCACCACCCACTTGCTCGCTTCGTACCCTTCGATTCCCATGCGGCTGTCGCCGACGCCGCGGAGGGCGGCATCGACGTCCTCCGCAATGGCGTGAATCTGCCGACGGCTCGACCCGGTGGCGATCACGAAGTAGTCGTACAGGCGGGTGACGCCCCGCATGTCGAGGACCACGACGTTCTGGCCTTTGTTGTCGGCCGCGACTTTCGCCGCGAGGGCGGCCCGGGCGATGGCCGGGGGAAGGTGAGGGTGGGGTACGAAGGGCAGGACCCCGTTGTGGGGGGCGGTGTGGAGTGCAACGCTGGCCAAGGGACCTCCTTACGGTTGCAAAGCCGCCGGAGGACGGTGGCAGGCGACCAGGACGAGCGTGGTAGCCGTTGCGAACTCCTCCGGTGTACGGGTGGACCCGGGAGCGGTGCGGAACGGTTCCGCACCTTTCAGTGAATCATCCACCGCGACCGGGTAGAAATCAAGCCTCTTGGTGGAGAATGCGGAGTGCGGAATTCGGAATGTCGAATAAGAAACACTCCTGTCCCAGCGAAACGACCGGCCGGAAACGGCAAAGGTTCGCGGGTTTTCCTTCCATACTCCCCCTTTCACCGCAATACGAATTCCCCATGAAAGTTTTCATCGGCCCCGCCCCACTCCGCGATTACGATCATGCGTTCGTGCCGGCCCTGACCGCGGCGGGGCACGACGTGACCTGGGGCCCCAAGTCACACCTGCTGACTTCCGACCAGGTACTGGAATTGCTGCCCGGGTGCGACGCCAGTCTGGCGGGGTCGGAGCCGTACACGCCTGCCGTGATCGCAGCCGCGGCGGCGAAGGGGCTCAAGGTGATCGCCCGGGCCGGGGTGGGGTACGACGCGATCAACCTGGAAGCCGCCACCGCCCACGGCATTCCCGTCTGCATCACACCTGGGGCGAATGACGGGGCGGTTGCCGAGCTGGCGCTGACCCACCTGCTCGCCCTCGCGAAGTCGCTCTTTTTCCAGGACAGGGAAAACCGCCTCGGCCATTGGCCGCGGATCGCCTGCGACCCGGTCCGCGGCCGGACGCTCGGCATCATCGGCCTGGGTCGAACCGGAAAGGCGACCGCACGCCGGGCGGCGGCGTTCGATATGAAACTCCTTGCTTACGACATCGTTATCGACCGGGATTTCGTGGCGAAATACGGCGTCGAACTCGCCCCGAACCCGGACGCGGTCTTCGAGCGGGCCGACTTCCTCAGTCTGCACGTTCCGTTGACGTCCCAGACGAAACAGATGGTCAACGCCCGGACGCTCGGCCTGATGAAGCCCGGGGCGTTCCTGATCAACACGAGCCGCGGGCCGGTGATCGACGAGGCGGCGTTGTACGACGCCCTGAAGGCGAAGCGGATCGCCGGGGCGGGGCTGGACGTGTTCGAGAAGGAGCCGTTGAAGGCGGGGCACCCGTTCGGGACGCTGGACAACATCATCCTGACGGCCCACACGGCCGGGGTTGACAAGCAGAGTCGCCTCGACATGGCCGCCGCGGCGGCGCACGCCATCATCACGCTGCTGAAGGGCGAGTGGCTACCCGACGGCTGGGTGGTGAACCCGGAGGTGAAGCCTGCATTCCTTGCCCGACGCTAATGGGCCGTTCCAGGATTATTCTTCCAGCACCCGGGGGAGTGGTCGCTGGAACCATTTCCCGACTCTGGAATCATCCTGTAAAACCTTTTCCAATAAACGGTTGTGGCAAATGGCTTGGTTTTCTTCCGGAGGCCGTTTCGCTTTCCCAACGCTGGAACCATTTTTTCGTTTCGAGGGGGAGGGAGTTGACCTCGTACGGGAATCCGTGTTAGTGTACTAGTCAACTGGTACACCATAACGGTGACCGCATGTCGATCCGCGTCCGGCCGGAGTCGCCGGTTCCGATTTACGAACAGATCGTGTCGCAGGTCGTGTTTGCCGTCGCCGGCGGCGACCTCGCCCCGGGAGATCTCGTCCCGAGCGTCCGGGAATTGGCCGCGGACCTCGTCATCAACCCGAACACGGTCTCGCGGGCGTTTCAGGAACTGGAGCGGTTGGGGGTGGTCGAAGCCCGGCGCGGGCGGGGCATGGCGGTGACGGCCGAGGCCCCGAAGCGGTGCCGCGACCGGCGGAAGGAGAGCGTGCGGGATCGGATCCGCGACGCGGTGCGGGAGGCGGTCGCGGCCGGACTATCGGCCGAAGACGTGCGGAAGTTGGTTGAGACGGAATGGCCGGTGCACAAGAATGGGGTGTTGAAGTAACGAAGTGTGAGGGCACGAGTGTATCGGGAATTTCGTAGGGTGGGTCGAGCGAGTCTTCGAGCGAAGACCCACCGGCTTCCTTCAAGAATGGTGGGTCTGCGCCCGCAAAGCCGGGCTTGACCCACCCGACACGTGGTCGAGACGGAATGGCCGCCGCACCGGAATGCGATGAAGAAATAACCGGGGAGACTCAGATGCCCGACGACGCGATTGTGATCGACAAGCTGGTGGTCCGTTACCGCGGGAAGCCGGCGGTGAACGGGCTGTCGCTGCGGGTGCCGGCGGGGTCGGTGTATGCGCTGTTGGGCGACAACGGGGCGGGGAAATCGACGACGATGAAGGTGCTGGCGGGTCAGGTGCCGCCGGACTCCGGGAAGGCCGAGGTTCTCGGCCTGAACTGTTGGAGCCAGACGTACGCCCTGCGGCACCGGATCGGGTTCGTGCCGGAGAAGCCGAAGTTCTACGACTGGATGACCGTGACCGAGGTCGGCTGGTTCGCGGCCGGGTTCCACCACGAAGGATTTTTGACCCGTTACGCCGACTGGGTGGATCAACTCCAGCTCGATGCGAAGAAGAAGCTGCGGGAGCTCTCGAAGGGCGGGTACGCGAAGGTGGGACTGTCGCTGGCGTTGGCGACCGACCCGGCGGTGCTGGTGCTCGACGAGCCGACGTCGGGGCTGGACCGCGGCACCCGGCGGGAATTCCTCGGCACGCTCGTCGAACTGGCCGCGGAGGGGCGGACGATTCTGGTTTCCAGCCATTCGATTTCCGAACTGGAACGGTTCGTCAGCCATGCGGCGTTTCTGAAGGACGGGAAACTGCTGCTCGCGTCGTCGGTGGACAACCTGAAGGGGCGGTATCGGCGCGTGGAATACCGGCACAACGGCGTGGCCCCGGACCTGGCGGCGGCGGGTGAAGTGGTCGAACGGCGTGCCGCCGGGCGGAGCGTGCAGGCCGTGATCAAGGACGTGGATATGGCGGGGCTCGACGTCCTCCGCGAAGCGCCGGGGGTCACCGATTTCGAGGAGACGGCGCTGAACTTGGAGGAACTGTACGACGCGGTGATGGGCCGGCATGCGGACGGCCGCCGACGGCCAGGGCCGATCGGCCCGCTGCGAGGGCGGGAAAACGAGGACGAAGCGTACGAGGACGAGGAGGTCGAGCGATGACGCGAGCCATCCTCTGGAAGGAAGTCCGCGAACAGCTCGCCATCCTGATCGCGCTGTTCGTGATGGGTTCGGCGATGGTGATCGCGATGGCGGCGTTCAAGCCCCCGTCCGAGAGCCGGCGGGGTCCGTTCGACGTCCGGACGTTGTCCGAGCCGTCCCGGGCGACACTTCTGGCGATGGTGCTGGTCACGGGCATGGTGGTCGGCGGGGCGTTGTTTGCCGGGGAAGAAGAACTGGGCACGGCGAAGTATTTATTGACCCTCCCGGCCCGCCGGGCGCGGTTGTTCGTGGCGAAGGTGGTGACGGGGCTGGTGCTGACGGGCGTGATGGTGTCGGGTTTTATTCTGGTGGGTTGGGCGGCCGGGATGTACGCCGGGGCGCCCGCGGGGGTCTGGATCGGCTGGCTGGGCGTGGCCGGCTTGGCCTCCTTCGCTTGCGGCGTCGCGGGGTCCACTGCCGCCAAGTCCACCCTCGTCGCCTGCGGCCTCGGCGTCCTCTTCTCCGGCCTCTGGCAGGTCGTCGGCCTCGTCATCGTCACCCTGGCAGCGTCGGTCTTCCACCTTCAGACGTACGATCCGGACGGGACCGTCCTGCCGCTGATTGTGTCGCCGCTCTTCACCGTCCCGACGGCACTCTTCCAGGCCTACCTGCTCTTCACCGGTCCGGACCGCCTGCGAAAGAATACGTCTTCCGCCCGCAGACAGGAATTGGGTGAGGTAAATGCCAGGCGTTCGTTCCGTGGCCCCCGCTTCCGACTCGGGTTCCGCCACCTTTTCTGGCTCACTCGCCGGCAGTTGGCCAAGCCCGCCCTCATACTCGGCGGGTTTTCCCTGGCGGTCGGCCTCGTCCTGCTGCACCCGGACGCCTTGCCGTCCGTGGTCTGGCCCGCCATGACCCTCCTGTTCGGGGCGCTGGCCGGCGTGATCGCGTTCGCGGACGAGCAGACCCACGGCGTGAACCGGCACTGGTCGGAACGTCAACTCCCGGCCGGGCGGCTCTGGCTCGCCAAGGCGTGCGGGGCGGCGGTGCTGACGGCGGGGCTCTCGATCCTGCTCCTCCTGCCCCGCGCCGTCGCCGAAATATCCCGCTCGACCGGCGGGGTTTCGATCGGCGGGTTAATCCACACCGGCGTCCTCCCCGCCCTGCACTGGGGGTTCGCGTATTATCTCATCCTCGGTCCGACCTACGGCCTGGCGTTCGGCCTCGCCTGCGGCATGCTCTTCCAGAAGCCGGTCGTCGCAGCCGCCACCGCCATGCTCCTCGCCGGTACCACGGCAGTGCTCTGGGTGCCCTCGCTGTTCACGGGCGGCGTGCATTACTGGCAGATTCTCCTTCCCCCCGCCGTCGTCCTGCTAACCTCACGTTTCCTGACCCGGCCCTGGGCCAACGACCGCATCGCCACCCGCCGCGGCATCCGAACGATTATCGGCGGGTCCGTCGCGGCGCTACTGGTTCTGGCCCTGTGCATCGGATACCGGGTGGTCGAAGTGCAAGAATCCCCGGAAGGGGATGCCGATCTGGCGTTCGCGAAGACGATTCCGACCTACGACGAGAAGCAGCCCGGGCGCGACCTGCGGGCGGCGGCGGCCCGGTTCGCTGAGAATTACCGCAGGATGCAATCGGAAGTGCCCGAGCGGACGTACGGGACGGTCGATCGGCACGTGCCGGTCGGTCCGGATGCCCCGCCGCAGCAGTATTACATCGAGCAGTTGCGGGTGGCGGCGGCCCTGGGCTGGCCGACGGAACGGCCCGACCTCGACCGCTGGCTCGACCGGTTGTGTGCGGGGGACTGGATCGACAAGGCGTTGGCGTTGCGCGGCCGGCCGCCGGGCGTGTTCGAAGACCCGAACGATATGACCTTCGCGTACGTCTACAAGCAGTCCGACGACGCCCGGAACCTCACGACCGTTCTCGTCGCGCGGGGACTGCAACTACAGGCCCGCGGGGACGACGCGGCGTTCGTCGCCCTGGCCGACGCGTCCCTGGCCGCGGTCCGCACCGGCCGGAACAAGACCACCGTCCTTCCCAGCCGGATCGCCCGAAGCTGGGCCGATCCGGTCTGGCCCGGGGTCGATTCCTGGTTGAAACGACTCGACGGCAAGCCGGAATTGCTCCGGCAGATGCTGGCGGTCCTCCGGGAACACGAGGCGTCGCCGCCGGGCGACCCGGCCGAGATCATCCTGGCAGAGCAGACCCTGATGCGGAACTCGTACAAGGCTCCGCAGCAATGGGTGTATCAACTCGCGGCTTTTGATGAAAACGCCTCCAAGTATCACGTGGACGAAAAGACGGGCCGGGCCGAGGCCGACTGGCTCGCATTCGCGTGGACCGTGCCGTGGGAGAAGGAGCGACTCCGCCGGGTGATCGGCCGGGGAAACGGGACCGCTCATAACGTCACGCCGATCCAGTGGGCTGTATATGAGATCAGGAAGTTATTCGATTCAAACGTCGGCCCGCCGGGTTCGACCGCGGATGATCAAAGACTTGTGGACGGGCTGCCGGGGTATTATTTGCCTTCGCGGATGGGTGAGATCGTGCGGCGCACGAACTTCGGGGCGGCGGAATTGGCTTCGACCGCCGCACTGCGGATGGCGATCTTGAAGGTCGCCCTCCGCCTGGATCAGTCCGAGACGGGCCGATTGCCCGCAACGCTCGATGCTCTGGTGCCGAAGTACCTGCCGGCGGTGCCGATCGATCCGTACGACGGGAAACCGATCCGGTACCGGGTTTCCCCCGGGGAAACGATTTACGGAAAGCAGACGGAGCCGACCGAACCGCCGGGGCGAGGCAGCAACATAACTTTGAATCGATTGCAATTCATGGCCGTGGCCGCGGTGTCGGGGGGCGGAGTCTGCTGGCCGAGGGTAAACCTTCCGAATTGGCCACCGGGGCGCGACGTGGATTTTCAGCTCGATGCCGACCAGTTCGAAGCGTTGACCGCGGTGGCAGGCGGCTTAGTCCAGTGGCGGGAAAATGACGGACGCGGGTACGGCTCACCAGGGGGGGTGGCATATTCCTACCGATTCTGGACGACGTGGGCCGCGGACGACTATCAGGCGGTGGCGGCCGTCTCGGGCGGTGCGGTATTCTTGCCTTTTGCGAGAGACCCGTGGCGGGAGGCTCCGGGAATAATTTACCACAAGCGGTTGTCCGAAGCACAGTTCGATGCGGTGGCGGCCGTAGTCGGTGCCGCGGTGCAGTGGCCGCTCGACATGTTCTGGAAGGACGTCCCGGCCGCCGGCCGCGTGCGACTCCCCAACAATTTCGGATCGATGCGGGAAGAAATATGGGTGCCGACGGGGCAGGCGATACTCTGGAGCGTCGGCCCGGACCGGATCGACAGCCACGCCCTCTTTCTGTGTGACGGCCTCCGCGGCGACGGCGACCTGACCGAACTCGTCCCGTTCCCGCGGCAACCCCAAGCGAAGGAGACCCCACGATGACCCGGTTCGTGTTTCCCGTGCTGGCGGCGGCTTGCTTGGCGGCTCCGCTGGCCGCGTTCCCGCCGCCGCGGGAAAAGCCGGAAGATCGTTCGCCGGACGCCACGAAGGCGCACTGGGATGCGAGCAGCAGCAACCTCAAACGGATTGGCCTCGCCTGTCACTACTACCACGACGCGCACGGCCACTTACCGAGCAACGTGCTCGACGCCAAGGGTAAGCCGCTGCTCTCCTGGCGCGTTCTGCTGCTACCGTACCTCAAGGAAGAGAAACTGTCGCAGCAGTTCAAAATGGACGAGGCGTGGGACGGGCCGACGAACAAACCGCTTCTGGAAAAGATGCCGAAAGTCTTTGCCCCGGTACGGGTCAAAGGGAGACTCGGCATGACATTCTACCAGGGCTTCAGCGGACCGGATGCGATTTTCGACCCGAAGACGTCGGAGGTTCGTCTCGCCCAAGTTGCCGACGGCACCGCCAACACCTGCCTGGCGGTCGAGGCCGGCACGGCGGTCGAATGGACGAAGCCGGCCGACCTCCCGTTCGACCCGAAGAAAGAACTGCCTAAGCTCGGCGGCCTGTTCGACGGGGAATTCAACATGCTAATGTGCGACGGGTCGGTCATGGCGGTGCGGAAGGACTACCACGCCGAGACGATGAAAAATGTCGTGATGAAGAACGACGGCACTGTGATAAATCTGGAGATGATTCGTCGGTAACGCATCGGAGGGGATGCGATGATCCGTGCGTTGTTGGCGGCGGGGGTTTTGGCCGGGGGGGCGTCGGCGTACCCGCCGCCGCCCAGGGAAGCACCCGAGCGTCTGCCTCCACCGACCCAGGCCGACTGGCAGAAGTCGATCAACAACCTCAAACTGATCGGCGTCGCGTGCCACAATTTTCACGACGCGTACGGATTCCTTCCGTCTGACATTACCGACAAGGCCGGCAAGCCGCTGCTTTCGTGGCGGGTGCGGATTCTGCCGTACCTCGGGCGGGACGACTTGGTCGCGTTGTACAAATCGTTCAAGCTCGACGAGGCGTGGAACGGACCGACCAACTTTCCGCTATTGAAGAAACTGCCGACCGCGTACACGCCGGTGCGGGTGAAGGCGAAGGTGGGGATGACGTATTATCAGGGGTTCGCCGGGCCGGGGGCGGTGTTCGATCCCAAGAATCGTCGACTGACCCTAACCAAAATATCCTCCGAGGACGGCACTTCCCAGACGGCACTCGTCGTCGAAGGCGGTTTGGCGGTCGAATGGACGAAGCCGGCGGACGTACCGTTCGCCCCGAAGAAAGAACTGTCCAGGCTGGGTGGGCAATTCGATGGCGCGTTCGCGATGCTCTTCTGCGACGGGTCGGTCATGCGTGTAAAGGACGACTACGACGTCCGGACGATGAAAGCAGTCATCACCTGGAACGGCGGAGAGGAAATCGACCCGGACGTACTGCGGAAGAAGAAGTGACGCGGGGCGGTCACGCGAGCAATTCGGGGAGGACGCGGCCGTAGACGTCGGTCAGGCGGCGGTCGATGCCGTCGTGGCGGTAGGCGAGTTTGGTGTGGTCGAGGCCGAGCAGGTGCAGAACGGTGGCGTGGATGTCGTAGACTTCGGTCGGGTTTTTGCGGTCGGCGGGTTTGTAGCCGAATTCGTCGCTCGGGCCGTAGGTGATGCCGGGTTTGATGCCGCCGCCGCAGAGCCAGTTGGTGAAGCAATACGGGTTGTGGTCTCGTCCTTTGCCGCCCTGGGAGCTGGGCATGCGGCCGAATTCGGTCGTCCAGAGCACGAGCGTGTCGTCGAGCAGGCCGCGCTGCTTGAGGTCTTTGATCAGGGCCGCGGCCCCAGTGGCCATCGCCAGCCCGAGCGGCCAGTGATCGCGGGCCAAGTCCTCGTGGCTGTCCCAATTTCGCCGCGGGAAGCCGTTGTCCGCCCCGCTCCAGACCTGCACGAACCGCACGCCGCGCTCCAACAGCCGCCGGGCGACCAAGCAATTCCGTCCGAAGAAGCGGGTTTCGTCGCCGGGGTCCATCGGCCCGGCGTAGCCCGTGTTCTTCGCCTCGATGCCGTAGAGATCGAGCACATGCTGCGGCTCGTGCGTGATATCGAGAACCTCGGGCGCGCTGAGTTGCATCCGCGCGGCCAGCTCATAGGAGCGAATCCGGGCTTCCAGCCGCGAATCGTCCTGCCGGGCGGCCTGATGCGCCCGGT
>DASXPC010000213.1:0-4801 GCA_036493815.1 Fimbriiglobus sp.
AGCTCACGTCCGCCCCTTTGTCCGCGAGCAGTTCCATCAATTCCAACCCTGGCGATTCCCGGCAGTCGTCCACGTCCTTCTTGTACGCCACCCCCAGCACGGCGATCCGACTCCCCTTGACGGGCTTGCCCCGGTCGTTGAGCGCGTCGGCGACTCGCCGGACCACGTACGCCGGCATCCCCGTGTTCACTTCTCCCGCCAGTTCGATAAACCGGGTGGTCAGGCCGAACTTCCGGGCGACCCAGGTCAGGTAGAACGGGTCGATCGGAATGCAGTGCCCGCCCAGCCCCGGGCCGGGGTAAAACGCCTGGAACCCGAACGGTTTGGTCTTCGCGGCTTCGATCACCTCCCACACGTCGATGCCCATCTTATCGTAAAGCATTTTCAGTTCGTTCACGAGCGCGATGTTCACCGCCCGGTACGTGTTTTCCAGAATCTTGCACGCTTCCGCCACCTCGGCGGTCGAGACCCGCACCACCTTGACCACCACTTTCGCATAAAGTTCCGCGGCCAGATCCAGACTCGCCGGGTCGAGCCCGCCGACCACTTTCGGAATCGTCGGGGCGGAGAAGTTGGCATTCCCCGGGTCTTCCCGTTCGGGGCTGAAGGCGAGGAAGAAGTCCTTGCCCGCGACGAGCCCCGTCGCTTCGAGAATGGGGAGGACGACTTGCCGGGTGGTGCCGGGGTAGGTCGTGCTTTCCAATACGACGAGCTGACCGGGTCGTAGGGCGGCCGCGATCGCCCGGGCCGAATTCACCACATAGGTCAGGTCCGGTTCGCGAGCCTCGGTGAGCGGGGTGGGGACGCAAACGATGACGGCGTCGGCTTCGCGGAGCCGGTCGAATTGGTCGGTGGCGGCGAACCCGCGATCGGTCATTTCGCGGATGGTGGAGGTGGGGATGTGGCCGATATAGCTTTCGCCCCGTTCGAGCGTCCGGATTTTGGCGGCATCGACGTCGAAGCCGAGGACCGGGAATCCGCCCGCGGTCAAGGCCCGGGCGAGGGGCAGGCCGACGTACCCCAGGCCGATAATGCCGACCCGGGCCTTGGCCGAGCGGATCGAAGCGAGCAAATTTGCAAAAGAATCAGGCATTCTCGGGTCCCTTCTATCCACAAATGCGATGGCGCCAAGCGGCGGCCGCGCTAGCCGTTTAACATACGAGAGACGGACGGGCGGTGGCATCCGGGGCCGGGCCGACAGCGGTAGCGGTCGGCCATCGGAATTCCTACAGGCGGGACAATCCGCCGAACGAGTCCTCACACCCTTCGACAGCCATGAATCCGATATCCGGGAAGCGCGTGATGGTGACCGGCGGGGCGGGATTCCTCGGCCGGGAAGTCTGCGCCGCTCTGACCCGACAGGGGCCGGCCGAGCTGGTGGTCCCCCGCAAAGCGCAATGCGACCTCACCGAACAGGCGGCCGTCCGGACGCTGCTCGACACGCACGAGTCCGATACAATCGTTCACCTCGCCGCCGTCGTCGGCGGTATCGGCGCCAATCGCGAAAACCCCGGCCGGTTCTACTATGAGAACGCGGTCATGGGCCTCATGCTCATGGAAGAAGCCCGTCGCCGGGGCACGACCAAGTTCGTCTCCGTCGGCACCGTCTGCGCGTATCCGAAACACACCCCCGTCCCGTTCACGGAGGACGACCTCTGGGCCGGGTATCCGGAGGAAACCAACGCCCCGTACGGGATTGCCAAGAAGGGCCTGCTCGTGCAAGGTCAGGCGTACCGGCAGCAGTACGGGTTCAACGCGATTACCCTGCTGCCGGTCAACCTGTACGGCCCGGGCGACAACTTCGACCCGGCGTCCAGCCACGTGATTCCCGCCCTGATCCGCAAAGTGGTCGAGGCCCGGGACGCGGGCCGGACCGCGATCGAAGCGTGGGGCACCGGGTCGGCGTCGCGGGAATTCCTGTTCGTGCGCGATGCCGCCGCGGGAATCGTCGCGGCGACCCTGCACTACAACGACCCGGACCCTGTCAACCTCGGCAGCGGCAGCGAAATCTCCATCCGGGCGCTGACCGAATTAATTTGTGAGTTCTGCCGGTACCGCGGCGAAATCCGCTGGGACCGGACGAAACCGGACGGCCAGCCGCGGCGGTGCCTCGACGTCAGCCGGGCACGCGACCGGTTCGGGTGGATCGCGACCACCCCATTCCGGGACGGGTTGCGCGAGACGATCGACTGGTACGAGAAGACGCGAAAAATCCCCCCGGCTTGAGCACGTCCCGATTGCACAGCCCTAAACTCCCTTTTCCGCACTCCGATGACGAACCTCGGACGGCAATCGGTCATCCGTACAATGACCGCGGTTGATATCTAAACTCCGCAAGCAGGATTCCCCGCCAATGAAGGCCCGCCTATTCACTCCCGGCCCGACCCCGGTGCCCGAGGAAACGCTGCTCGAACTGGCCCGGCCGGTCACGTATCACCGTAGTCCGGAAGCCAAGGCGATCCTGGCCGAATTGACGGAAGAATTGAAGTACGTTTTTCAGACGGCGAACCCGGTCTTCACCCTGACCTGCTCCGGCACCGGGGGGATGGAAGCGGCAGTTTCATCGTGTCTGACCGCGGGGGAGAAGGTCATCCTGCTCACGGCCGGGCGGTGGGGCGAACGCTGGCGGGGCGTGATCAAGGCGTTCGGGGCGAACGTCGTGGCCGTGGAAGCACCGTACGGCAAGGCGGTCGCGCCGGAGTCGCTGGCCGATGCCCTTGCGAAGCACCCGGACGCCAAAGCCGTTTTCGCCACGCTCAGCGAAACGAGCACCGGCGTCGGACACGACGTCGAATCGTTCGGCAAACTCGTCGCCAAGACCGACGCCCTCCTGATCGTCGACGGCATCAGTGGCCTCGCGGCGATGGAATGCCGGACCGACGCCTGGAACATCGACGTGATGGTAACCGGTTCCCAAAAGGCCCTGATGATGCCGCCGGGACTTGCCTTCGTATCGGTCAGCGACAAGGCGTGGAAGAAGATCGACGCGACGCCGGTGCGGTCGTTCTACCTCGATCTGCGGCGGTACAAGAAGAGCCTGGCCGAGAGCGATACGCCGTTCACGCCGGCCAACACGCTGATCAAGGCCCAACGGGCGAGCTTGAAGCGGATTCGGGCCGAGGGGATCGAAAGCCTCTGGGCGAGGCACGCGAAAGTGGCGGCGGCCTGCCGGGCCGGCGTCACGGCCATGGGACTCAAGGTCTTCGCCGAGCGGCCGAACAGCGCCCTCACCGTCATCACCGTCCCCGACGGCATCGACGGCTCGGCCACGCTGAAGAAACTCGAAAAGCAATACGGCTTCAAACTCGCCGACGGGCAGGACACGCTCAAAGGCAAAATCTGGCGTCTCAGCCACATGGGCTACACCGACGCCTTCGACGTGCTCGGCGCCCTTGCGGCCCTGGAATTGGTGCTGCACGAATCGGGGTTCAAAAACGTACCCGGCGACGGGGTCAGTGCCTTCCAGGCCGAATTGTCGGGAGCGTTCGCGGTTCCGTGGTAAAATAAGGGTTGTCTGACATACTTCCGGCGAGGGCGGTCCATGTCTGTCGTCACACTCGACGAATCGATATCCGAGAACCTGCGGCGAGCCACGGGCATCGTCGAACTCCGCGACGGGGCCGGAAAAGTATTGGGCGTATTCGCCCCGTTCTTCCGCTCGGAACAGGATTTCACTCAGTTAATTCGCCGAATACTTCCGCATCCCGATGACGTTCGTCACCAGAAAGCGGTGAACGAAAAAACGTTCTCGACCGATGAAGTGAAGGCCCATTTGCGGTCGCTGGGGGCGGCGTGATGCGGTATACGGTCGTTTGGACCGCCACGGCCCTGCAACAACTCGCCGAGGTGTGGGTCGAGCACGTCGACCGTGCGGCAGTGAACCGCGACGTGGATTCCGTCGATCGGGAACTCCGGGACGACCCGGACGAAAAAGGCGACGATTACTTCGGCGACCGGTACGTCCTCTTGCCCGTGATTTGGGCGCTATATTCCGTCGTTCCGGCCGACCGGCTCGTTCGCGTGCTGCAAATCGGCCGGATCGGCTTCGACCTGCCCCATGAATAGACCCGGCCGGACCTTTGCCGCCCTTGCCCCGAACCCGGGGCGCGGTAATAATCTCCGTGGAATACGGTGGGTGTAGCTCAGTTGGTTAGAGCGCCAGATTGTGGATCTGGATGTCGCGGGTTCAAATCCCGTCACTCACCCTGAGAGCCACGACGGCCGGCGGACTGCCGGCCGTTGCCATTGAGGACGGCCTATGCGGCGGACGGTGCTGAAATCGAAAATCCACCGCGCGACCGTCACCGCCGCGGACCTCGACTACGAGGGGAGCCTCACGCTCGACGCCGACCTGCTCGACGCGGCCGACATCCTGCCGAACGAACAAATCCACATCTGGGATGTGACCAACGGCAACCGGATCGTCACCTACGCCCTCGAAGGCGAACGCGGGTCGGGCGTCGTTCAGGTGAACGGCGGCGGGGCGCACAAGATCCGGACGGGCGACGTCGTCATCATCGCCACGTTCACGGCGATGGGCACGCGGCGGGCGAAGAAGTACAGGCCGCGGGTGGTGTTCGCGGACGCGCAGAACCGGCCGCGGCGGGTGCCGGAATCCGATCCGCCGCCGGCCGCGATGGCCGAGCCCGTAGACCCGGCCCCGCCCGCCAAACCCCCCCGGCGGAAGAAGGGCTGACCGCCCGAACACCCCTTGCCGGGGTGCGGACAAACACTCTAAGATTCGCAAAACCACGAGGGGCGGTAGCTCAGTTGGTAGAGCGCTGCAATCGCACTGCAGAGG
>DASXPC010000214.1:0-3506 GCA_036493815.1 Fimbriiglobus sp.
TCCCTCTTCGATAACAACAGCTCGTTCGGCCCCGGCGGCGCGATCTTCAACCAGGCCACGATGGTCATGAGGCGCAGCAGCATTCGCAACAACACCGGGGGCGACGGAGGAGGCATCGCGAACATCTCCGACCACTTCTCGGTGATCGATAGTTGCGACGTACTCTCCAATCACGGCTCGATCACGGGCGGCATCCTCGCTCAGCAGACGAACCAGGGTCTTGTCATTAACGGCACCACGATCTCCGGCAACTTCGCGACCGGCGCAGCGGCCGGAGGCGCCGGCATCAGTGTCCGGCCTGCATCTTTTCAGGCACCCGTCGACATCATCAATTGCACGGTGTCGGACAACTTCAACCGGATCGGCGCGGCGGGGAATGCCGGCGGGATCTTCGCCGACCCCGCGGCGATCGTCCACATCTCCAACAGCATCCTCGCCCGAGACTTCTTGTTCGACAGGTTCCAGCAGATTCCGCAAGACTGCGTCGGCGCGCCCCAGTCGTTCGGCCACAACGCCATCGACTTCCTGCCGGGCTGTTCGATCGTGCTGTCGACGGACTTCGTGGGCGATCCGCGCCTCGGAACGCTGGCCGACGCCAAGCCGGCCGACGGAATCCCCGAGGGCAACGGCGCGATCCCGCTGCTCGCCGGAAGCCCGATGATCGACTGGGCAGATCCCGGGCAGTGCCAAGCGACCGACCAGCTCGGCTTCCCGCGCGCCGACGGCGATCTGAACGGCTCCGCGACATGCGACGTCGGCGCGCTCGAGTTCGAGCCGATCGTGAGCTCCGTCATCGCCCTGGTGAGGACCCAGACGGTTCACGATCCGAAGCCCCCGACGAGGGACTTCCCCGCGGGAAAGGACACGATCACCCGGCAATACAAGAACAAGAGCAGCGAGCAGATCGTCAGACCCGTCTTCGTCGTCACCACCCTCACGGACCAGGAGATGCTGCTCAACTGTGACCCGCCGGCTCCGGGCGGAGTGGGAGCGCGGCTGACGCCGGACGTGGGTACGGACCTGACCTGGGGGCCGAACGAGATCATCACCGTGACCTTCGTGATCGGACTCAAGACCGAGGCCAACTACAGATTCAGCGTGGACGTGGTCGGCTACCCACAGTAGGAAGCGGGGAGGCCTGAGACGCCTCCGCCATCTGCAGTCGTCGGGTCAGTCTACGGAAGCGGCGCCGACGCCGGGGATCGCGGCGGGGTCAGAACCGAACGTCTTCTTCCCGGCGGCCAGCCCGCTCTAGGTCGCCCCTCTTCGTGTCGGTCCGGGCGGATTAGGATTGGGGTCAGTCCTGATTTTGCTGATTCCGACCAGGTGTTGCGGCTGGGTTTGGCCGAGCCCGGCAAAATCAGGACTGACCCCTTGAGCCCCTTGAGCCTCCCATCTTCTATTCCTGTATCTCACGCCGAAGAGGAAGGAGAATGGGGCTAACGCTGAATTCCTGAATTCAGCCTTCAGCGTCGACCCCAATCCATTTCTACGGAGCCAACCCCGCCGTGAAGCTCGACGGTTGTTGAATCGAGTCAAAGTAGAACCGCAGGCCCGTCGCGTTTGCGTGACCTCCGCACGGCCCGTTGTTCGAGTTCGTCCCGATTCTCGTGGCGACGCCCAGAGTGAGTTCGTCGGAGCCGACGAGCACCACGGGCGCGAACGAGCCAGAGGGCACGGCAATCGCGGTCGAGGTGGCGGGGTTGCGATTTACGTTCTGGACGCAGCGGGTCACGCCTTCCGAGATCAGCATGCCGTTGCGGCGAAGCTGCACGCGAACGTCGAATCGAGTGCCGACGTCGTCGCTGTTCTTCAGTCCGATCCAGGCCTTGAGGGAACTCAAGCTCGAGAGAGTACCGGCCGGCGTCGGATCAGCCTTCCAGTTACCGATGGGCACCCACACGTTTCCGCCAGCGAACTTGACGCCGCCGGAGTCTCGAAACGTGTACGCCGTCGACGTCGGGGAAGCGGCGAGGAGAACGGGGGCGGAACCGGAGACGCGAAGAAACAAGTCCAGGCCACCGAAACGTGTCGCAAAGGCGTCGCCCCCGCCGGCGTAGATGCCTTGCGCGGGGTCCATAAGGGGAAAGTCCGACGAGAAGGTGTTGCCTGTGACGAGGACGCCGGTTGTATTCGCGGCGATGCCGATGCCGATGTCGTCATTGCTTCCACCCAAGTAGGTGGACGAGACGATGCGCGAGCCGGACGGGTCGAGCTTCGTCAGATACGCGTCAAACGCGCCTCCGCGTGTGGACTGTTGTGCGTCCACTAGTGGGAAGTCGGCGGATCCCGTGCCACCCGTGACGTACGCGTTGCCGGCGGGGTCGACCGCAACCGCGTTCGCGGAATCGCCTCCCGATCCGCCAAGGTAGGTCGACAATAGTCCGCCGCCCGTCGCGCTCAGCTTGACGACGAAGGCATCCGGAAGACCCGCCGAGCCGACTCGCAGCGGATGTGCGCTCGGGAAGTCTGCCGATTCGGTATAGCCCGCCACCCACGCTTGGTGCTGGGTGTTCACCGCCACTCCTGCCGCGGTGTCGAAGCCAGAGCCGCCGAGATACGTCGCGTACACGATCGCGGAGCCCGCGGCGTTGAGCTTCAGGACAAACCCGTCGAGAACCCCGCCGGCATAAGTCGTGTCGAAGGCGCCTGGGGTCACAGGAAAGTCCGGCGACGACGTCTGTCCGGCGACGTACGCGCTGCCTGCCGCATCCACCGCGATGCCGAAGGCCGTGTCCTCGGCCGAGGCGCCAAGGTAAGTCGAGTAGACGAAGGCACCGGCCGGCGTCAACTTCGCGACGAAGATATCGGGAAGAGCGGACTCCGAGGGGGTCCGGATGGAGTGGAGCGTCGGAAAGTCGAGCGAGTTGCTGCCTCCCGCAACGTAGGCGTTGCCCGCGCAGTCGACCGCGATCGCCGTTCCCTCGTCTCCTCCAGTACCTCCCAGATAGGTCGAGTAGACGAGCGACGCCCCGTCCGCGCTGAG
The DNA here is from genome assembly GCA_036493815.1 of Fimbriiglobus sp. Lineage (GTDB taxonomy): Bacteria > Planctomycetota > Planctomycetia > Gemmatales > Gemmataceae > DASXPC01. Next base: position 2,987 of record DASXPC010000214.1, read on the forward strand.
CTTCGTGACGAAAGCATCCTGAACGCCGCCGTAGGTCGGTTGGATCGCGTTCAGGGTCGGGAAGTCGGCGGCTGTCGTCTGACCGGTGATGATCGCTTGTCCCGCCGCGTCGACCGCAATTCCGAAGGCCGCGTTGTTGTCGTCACCGCCAAGATAAGTGGAGTAGACCAGGGCCGTGCCGGCGGCGTTAAGCTTCGAGACGAAGGCCGTCTGGCCCGGGCCACGGTCGGCCCGGTAAGGGTTGACTGTCGGAAAATCGTCGGAGCTGGTGAACCCGGCGAGATAGGCGTTGCCGGCGCTGTCCAGTGCGGCGGCCTGCGCTTGATCGAATTGTGTCCCGCCGATGTACGTCGAATACTGAAGGACCGGATCGATGGTCAGGGTGCGATTCTCGTCGTATGGCCCGAGAATGAAGCCCACCTTTTGCTCGCCGACGATCCTGAATGCTCCGGCAATTTCCTCTCGCCGGCCGTCGGCCTCCTGATAGATGAGCGGCCGATGCATGCGGAATTGCCCGTCG
>DASXPC010000215.1:0-20549 GCA_036493815.1 Fimbriiglobus sp.
CGGCCAGTTGGTTCGCCGCCTTCTTCAGGTCCCAGCGGACCTCTCCGTTTCGTATCGTCCCTTCGACTTCCCACTCGAACTTGCCTTCGCTGATGTATCGGCCGCGAAACGTCGTTCCCGTCCGCTCGGTCACGTGAAGGAATGCCGACTTCGGGAAGTCGTCGGCCGGCCCGAAACGGAATTCCCCGGTCCACCGACTGCCGGGCTGGAAATAATCCTTGTCCTTCGACGCCTGGGGAATGACGGGCGGACCGGTGGGGGCAGTCGACGTTCGGTGCGGCGGCCACACGGCCCAGGCGATACCGGCCACAATCAGCACCAACGCGATGCCGAGCACGGCATAGCGAACGCGGTTGCTCCGCGGTCGTGCGATCGAACGTTCGAGGGCGGTCCCGAATTCAGCCATCGAAGGAAACCGGTGCTTCGGGTCTTTCTCCAATGCCCGCAGGCAAATGGCATCGAACCCGGTGTCGAGTCCCGGCCGGAGCGAGGACGGCGGTGCGGGTTTGGATTGAAGCACTTGGCGGAGAACTTCCCCCGACGCCCCCTTGAACGGCGGCCGGCCGGCGAGCAGTTCGTAAAAGATCGCACCGAGGCTGTACACGTCGCCGGCAGGGCCCATCGCCTCGGGCGCGCCGCCGATCTGCTCCGGCGGTAGGTACATCGGCGTGCCGAGCACCGCGCCCGACGACGTCAGCCGGGGGTCGGTTCCACTCACTCGCCGGGCCAGGCCGAAATCAGTAACCACCGGTTCGTCGGAGGAGTTCAGGATCACATTCTGCGGTTTCAAATCCCGGTGGATGATGCCCGCCTCGTGCGCGACTTGCATTCCGGCGGCAATCCGGGTGACGATCCGAACGCTCTCGGCTAGGGGCAAAATCCCACCTTGTTTGACCCGTTCGGCGAGCGTCACGCCGGGAATGACCGGCATGGTCAGGTAATATTTTCCGTCGATCCGGCCGACATCGTAAACCGGACAAAGGTTCGGATGATGCAGCGCGGCTGCCATGCGGGCTTCGCGGAGGAACCGGTTCGCACCCCCCGCGTCCTCGGGGTCGAGCCGCGGAATCTTGAGAGCCACCTGGCGGCCGAGCTGCGAATCCTCCGCCAGATACACGACACCCATCCCCCCCACGCCGAGGACCTTTTGCAGAGTGTATCGGCCGAATTTGTGCGGGAAGGGGCCGCGTTCCACCGGCGGGGTCAACGTGGCCTGCGGTTCGCCGACCTCCGTGAGAGGGGGAGTCGGGGTCGCCATGGCCCGGTACCCGTCGATCTGCTTCCTGAGTGCGATCGCATAGTCGGGAAATCGGCGAACGTATTCTTCCACGTTCGGGTTTTCGCCGGCGCGTTCCCGGCACAAATACTCGTCGAAAATCAGATCGACCGCCGCGTCCGCGTTCATCGAGAGGACCGGAAGGCGGGCGAAATAACTCTCGACCGGAACCCGGTTTCCCTTCTTCCATTCCTGCGCCATGTCGATCCGGGCAACATTGAGGACGTCAACGACGGACGGGGGATTGGTTTCCCGGAGGAATGAGTCCAGGTCCGTGGCACCCGCGGCCCGCAGGACCGCAAATCGGGCCGCCGGGCTTTCGTCCGACCGGTTGGCGTCAGGAGATGTCATGTCGGCGCACTCTCGACGTCGGTTTCACGTGCTATTCCTACGACCGCTAACTGCAATGTAGCATCCGAACCCCGATCGGGGGACGACGCGGCGACGGCGGGCATCGACTCGTTGCGATCTTATTCGATTCAGGCTACGCCCCGGCCATCCGCGAGCGGCGTGGAATGACTACCCCTACCGCGATCGCTCCAAATTGAGGGCGAGGAGGGCATTGGTTGGCCGAGGACGCGGCAGAGATCGTTGAAGTGGGACTGGCAGGCCGCCGTCTCCTTGAGATTCGAAGCCTGCCACTTCTCGATGAACTGTTGCGGGGTCATGGGGGGTAAGGATACCCGTAGTGGCCGAATGGAGACATCGCATTTTTTAGCGGGTTGCGATTGTAAACGGGTGGCGGAACTTCCGGTCGCTCACGCTCCCGGCTCGTCGGGAAGTGCCGCTTTCCCGCCTGCCCCTTGCTCTCGGAGTCGGCGCTCTTTATCGTATCTCTCTTTCGTCCCCGCCCCGTTTCCTTCCAGGGTCGGACCTTATGCCGGGTATTTCCCTTCCCCTTCGCCGGCGGTCGTTCGGCGAGACGTCGCGGACCGATAACTGGTGGGTGCAGCCGCTGGTCGTGTTTCTGGGCCTCGGGGCGTTCGTCGTGTATTCGACATGGGCGGCGTTTCAGGGGGCGAACTACTGGGTGCCGGGGACGAACTATTTGTCGCCGTTTTATTCGCCGGAGTTGTGGGGTCCGTCGAAGCACGCGTGGTTCGGGACGGTGCCGGGGTGGTGGCCGAGTGGGCTGCCGTACTCGCCGGCGTTTCTGATTCTCTGGGCCCCGGCGGGGTTCCGGATGACCTGTTACTACTACCGCGGGGCCTACTACAAGGCGTTCTGGGCCGACCCGCCGGCGTGTGCCGTGGGCGAGCCGCGGAAAGGGTACATCGGCGAAAGCAACTGGCCGCTGCGGATCCAGAACATCCACCGCTACTTCCTGTACGTGGCCGTGCTGTTCATCGGGTTCCTGTCGTGGGACGCGATTAAATCATTCTGGTTCGACGACGGGTTCGGCATCGGCGTCGGGTCGTTGGTGCTTTCGGCGAACGCCGTCCTCCTTGCCGGGTACACGTTCGGCTGTCACTCGATGCGGCACCTGGTCGGCGGGCGGAAGGATTGCATCTCCGAATCGCCCACCTGCCAGAAACTTTACACCGGCTGCTCCGCCCTGAACAAACGGCACATGCTCTGGGCCTGGATGAGCCTGACCTCGGTCGGGTTCGCGGACATCTACGTGCGGATGGTGGCGACGGGGGCCTGGAAGGACTACCACTATATCTTTTGACAGGATGAACAGGATCGACATGATTTCGAATTCATGATCTGCCTATTTATCCCGCAATCCTGTCCAAATTGGATTGATAAATGGACTACCAGACTCAGGAACACGACGTGATCGTGATCGGTGCCGGCGGGGCGGGCCTCCGTGCGGCGATCGAAGCCAGTGCCGCGGGCGTTTCGGTCGGGCTCATCTGCAAGTCGCTGCTCGGCAAGGCCCACACGGTCATGGCCGAAGGCGGCATCGCCGCGGCCCTCGCCAACGTGGACGAGCGGGACAACTGGAAAGTCCACTTCGCCGACACGATGCGGGGCGGACAGTACGTCAACAACTGGCGGATGGCCCAGCTCCACGCCCAGGAAGCCCCGGACCGGGTGCGGGAACTGGAGGCGTGGGGGGCGGTGTTCGACCGCACGCCGGACGGGCGAATCCTGCAACGCAACTTCGGCGGGCATAAATACCCCCGCCTCGCTCACGTCGGCGACCGCACCGGGCTCGAACTTATCCGCACCCTTCAGGACCACGGCATCCATAAGGGCATCGCCGTCTATATGGAGCGCACGGTCGTGCGGCTCCTGCTGGACGGTTCGCGCGTCGCCGGGGCACTCGCATACGACCGCGAGCGGGGCCGGTTCACCGTGTTCAAGGCGAAGGCGGTCATCCTCGCCTGCGGCGGCATCGGCAAGGCGTTCAAGATCACGTCGAATTCGTGGGAATGCACCGGCGACGGCCACACGCTCGCCTACGACGCCGGGGCCGAACTCATCGACATGGAGTTCGTCCAGTTCCACCCCACCGGCATGATCTGGCCGCCGAGCGTCCGCGGCATCCTCGTCACCGAAGGCGTCCGCGGCGAAGGCGGCGTCCTGCGGAACAAGGAAGGGAAGCGGTTCATGTTCGGGGACATCCCGGAGAACTACAAACCGCAGACGGCAGCGGATGAAGAAGAAGGGTTCCGCTACGTGATCGGCGACAAGGACGCCCGCCGCCCGCCGGAACTTCTGACGCGGGACCACGTGGCCCGGTGCATCGTCCGCGAAGCCCGCGAAGGGCGGGGCAGCCCGCACGGCGGCGTGTTTCTCGAGTTGCAGACGTTCGCGGCGTGGAAGGGCAAAAAGGACGGGAAATTCCAGGCGGAGGAGCACTGGAAGAAGAAGCTGCCGAGCATGTACCACCAGTTCAAGGAACTGGGCGGGCTGGACATTACGAAAGAATCGATGGAGGTCGGGCCGACGACGCACTACGTGATGGGCGGCGTGCGAGTGGAAAGTGACACCCAGATGTCGCGGGTGCCGGGGTTGTTCGCGTGCGGGGAGTGTGCGGCCGGCATCAACGGGGCGAATCGGCTCGGCGGAAACTCGCTCTCCGACCTGCTCGTCCTCGGCAAGCGGGCGGGCGAGTACGCTGCCAAATATGCGAAGGACCACCCCGCCCCGCAAGTGCACGACGACGGCATCGAGGCCGCGGCGAAGTGGGCGCTCGAGCCGTTCGACCGCCCGGCCGGCGAGAACCCCTTCCAGGTCATGCACGATCTGCAGGAGATGATGCAGGAACTCGTCGGCATCGTCCGCCGGGAGGACGAAATGCTGAAGGCCCTCGACGGCCTCGCGAAGCTCAAAGAGCGGGCGGCCAAGTGCCACGTCACCGGCCACCGCGAGTACAACCCCGGCTGGCACACGGCCATCGACCTGCACAACCTGCTCGAAGTCTCCGAAGGAATCACCCGCGCCGCCCTCGTCCGCAAGGAAAGTCGCGGCGCCCAGTTCCGCGACGATTACCCGACCAAGAATTCGAAAGAGTTCGGCAAAGTGAACACGATCACTTGGCGCGGGGCGGACGGGGAGATGCAGGTGCGGCTGGAACCGGTGCCGACGATGCCCCAAGAATTGAAAGACGCAATCGCGGCGGAAGCGGGCGGGAAGCTGCCGGAAGAATTGCAATGACCAATGAGCAATGACCCACCAATGACCCACCAAAGAATGTCGAAGGCCGAATGACTAATGACGAAACGAAATCCGGGCAAATTACGACGCGTAGTCGTCCGAGAACCGGGTACGACCTCGAAGAAAGAACGGCCTTGTTCGGCGAAAGTGTGATTCGTTTTTGCAAGAGTATTCCGACGAATGACGTCACCGGGCCGCTGATTCGACAGGTGGTGAGGTCTGGCACGAGCGTCGGAGCGAACTACTGCGAGGCCGACGACGCAATCTCGGGTAAAGAGTTTCGGCAGAAAATTGGCACGTGCAAGAAGGAGTCCCGCGAAACCAAACACTGGCTCCGCATGATCGCGGCCGCCGAACCGAACAAGGCCGAAGCCGCCCGGATTTTGTGGAAAGAGGCACAGGAGCTGTTATTGATCTTCGCCTCGATTTTTCGAAAGCTATCGACCAAGAAGAAATGACCAATGTCCAATGACCCACTAATGACCCACCAAGGAATGTCGAATGACAAATTTCAAATGACGAAGGAAATGCGAATGCCGTTCGACAGCGGCTACCTTGTTGTGGCGTTTCGTCATTACTCATTTGAAATTCGTCATTCCTTGGTGGGTCATTAGTGGGTCATTGGGAATTGGTCATTCATGCGAGGAGTAGCACATGCCAAAAGCCAATTTTCGTATATGGCGGGGAAGCAAGGACGGCGGCGAATTCAAGGACTACGGCGCCGAGGTCGGCGAGGGGATGGTCGTCCTCGATGCCGTCCATCAAATCCAAGCCACTCAAGCGCCGGATTTGGCGTGCCGCTGGAACTGCAAGGCCGGCAAGTGCGGCTCTTGCTCCGCGGAGATCAACGGCAAGCCGCGGCTCATGTGCATGACGCGCGTGAGCGATTTGCCCTTGGACAATCCGGTCATCGTTGAGCCGATGCAGGCATTTCCTTCCATCAAGGATCTGGTCACGGACGTGTCGTCGAACTTCCGGGCGAAGCAGAAGATTACTCCGTTCCAGCCGCGGAAGCCGGACGCGCCCGACGGCACTTGGCGGATGCAGCAGGCCGACGCGGACCGGGTGCAGGAATTCCGCAAGTGCATCGAGTGCTTCCTCTGCCAGGACGTCTGCCACGTGTTGCGGGACCACCACAAGCACGAGGAATTCGTCGGCCCGCGACTGATGGTTCACCTTGCCCAACTCGAAATGAATCCGCTCGATACCGGCGACCGGGTGAAGGAGATGAAGGAAAAGCACGGCATCGGATACTGCAACATCACGAAATGCTGTACCAAGGTCTGCCCGGAACACATTACGATAACGGATAACGCGATCATCCCGCTGAAAGAGCGGGTGGTGGACGATTTCTACGACCCGGTGCGGAAGCTGATCCAGTTGTTCGTGAGGCCGCGGACGAAAGGATGAAGGCGGAGGGATGAATGATGAATCCGGTGGACCTTCGAACACGGACCAGAGATTTTGCGTTAAGAATAATTCGCTTGTTCGAAAGTCTGCCGCGAACGACGACGGCCCAAACCATTGGACGACAGATTTTGCGATCCGGCACATCGGTGGGTGCCCATTACCGTGAAGCCTGCCGGGCCAGATCAACGGCCGAGTTCATTAGCAAGATCGAAGGCGGCCTACAGGAGCTCGATGAAACGCAATACTGGCTCGAATTGATCGTGCATGGTGGAATATTCTCCGCCGATCGAATGTCTGCCCTTGAGGATGAAGCGAATCAGTTGATGGCAATCCTTGTAGCGTGTGTGAAAAACGCGAAGGAAAAGAAATAGGTCGGTTCATCCTTCATCCTTCCTCCCTCATCCTTCCCCCGGAGGGACGATCATGTTCGAGTTGAAGTATCTCACTCCCGAAGGCGTCCCCGCTGCCCTCGCGAAAGCCTACCGCTATCGGCTGCTGAACGAACCGGAACAGGCGGAGAGCATCTGCCACGACGTGCTGCGGATCGAGCCGGAGAATCAGGACGCGATTATGGCGTTGGTATTGTGCCTGACGGACCGGCTGCTGGGCCCCCGCCCCGTGCCGCCCCGTGAGGCGCGGGACCTGTTGCCCCGGTTGACGACGATATACGACCGCGAATACTACGCGGGAATCATCGACGAGCGGGAGGGGATTGCCTGGATGCGGTCCGGGAAGCCGCGGGCCGGGGCGGCGGCGTATCAGTGCTTTCGCGAAGCCATGGCCCACTTCGAGAAGGCCGAGGCGGTCCGCCCCGCGGCGAACGACGACGCCCTGCTCCGCTGGAACAGTTGTGCCCGCATGATCGCCAACCACACCGACGTGTCCCCGGCGGAAGAGGCGGTCGAAGTCGCAGCCGATCTGGGCGAATGACGGAAAATGCGTTCGGCCGGAAGTCATTCCGGCCGAAAGGACCGATCGCATCGAACATTTCTTATCGCTTCGGATCGACCGTCGTCGAACTCGGAACCGTTCCGAACAGGAGGACGCCCGGCGTATCGTTCGGCGGGGTCGGCACGACGATCAACCCGTCCTGCGTTGGCACGGGGCGGGAGACGGGAATCTGATCTTTCTTTTTGGGCGGCGTCGGTTTGGCCGGAACGGTCGGCTTCGTCGGCACCAGTTTGGGGTCGGCGGCGGGCACGGTCACCTTCGGCGGTTCGATCGCATTACTGCTATTCGTATTGGGGACATTCGCCGGGGGTATTTCGGCGGGCACAGGCGCGGGTGCCGACTGCTCGTCTTTTGGCTTCGTCGGGATCGGCTCCGGTTGGGAGAAGACCGGCTGGACCGCGACCTTTGCCGCAACCGGTGTCGGATTTCCGCATGCGGCGTCCCACGACCGCCACTGGGTCGGGAAGTACCCGAAGCAGGCGTTCGTGCAAATCTGCGGGCCGCAAAACTGCTTGATGTAATGGGAATCGGACCGCGGATACACCTTGCTGTCGCACGTCGGCTTGGGTTCTTTATCCTTGGGGTGGCCGAACAGTTTCCTGTTCTTCTCGCACTGTTCACAGCCCGGTGTGGTGCTCTTGTCGTTCGCGTACGCCGGGCCGAGGACGGCGGCGCACGCGATTGCGGCCGAAACCCGGGACCGCAGGAATTCGCATCTCATGGCCGAGAGTCCTTTCTCATGCGGGTGCTGTCGGTTCGATTACCGCCGTGGGATGCCGTTCCCCGCCGTGCCGCCGTATCGACCGGGATTGGCCGTGCCCGGTTTGGGTAGCGACCGCCCGGCGGACTGGAAATTGCTTCCGCCGCCGCCGCCGGACGCGCCGGGTTGTCCGCCGAAATAATGCAGCGTGTTGTTGAAGACGGCCGCATGTCCCGTTTCGGGAATGTTCGGATCGCCGCCGGCGATGACGGCCTGGTTCACCGCCTGAACCGCCTGGTTCGTCTGTTGGAGCTGTTGGCGGAACTGAAACTGCTGCTGGGCGAACTGCTGCTCAGGGCGAACGATGCCGAAATAGTTCAGCGCCGGCGAACCGCCGTTCCGCAGCAGGTTCAGGTACGGACTGAAGACCGGGCGGGACTGGGTGACGGGCAGTTGGGGCTGGGCGTTCGCCAGTGCGGTCGAACCGAGGACCACCGCAGCGACCGCCGCAAATCGAAACATCGACATGACGTTCCTCCCGGGGTGGGGCATCCAATCCCACGGTACCCCGGGCGGCCCGGATTTCAATCGGGTCGGTCCGGGGTATCCCCGTCCGCAAAAGATCGACGGCGGGAGGACCCCCGGTTGAGGGTGCTCCCGCCGGCGGGTGGGGGGGAGGGGGTCGGTGCCGGTAAAGCCGGCACGACCGGTGTTACTGGCCGCCGTTATTGTTGCCGAACAGGCCGTATTGCCCGCTCGTCTCGAACGTCTTGAAGGTGGTGAACCCGAGGAGGCTGGCACCGAACATGCGTTCGATCGGGGCGAGAGCTTTGCCGAGGTACGTGTCGGTTTTCACCATCGGCTGGGACATCACGAAGACGCGGTCGCCCGGCAGAATCTGGTAGTTCGTCCGGGTGTGGCCGCGGCGGGTGATGCCCTTCCAGTCCACGGGCAGTATCTGATCCACGCTCCCCGCCGGTGCCGGCCGGGCCACCCACAGGTTCTTGCTCGACACCGCCGAAAGGCCGCCGATGTTGGCGATCGCGTCCAGCACCGTCTCGTTCCCGGTGCAGGGCACTTTCACCACCTGCTCGCCGTTCCCCGCGAAGTCGGTGATGACGTAGTAGAACTTGCTGTTGTAGGCGAACACGTCCACGTCCACTTCCGGCCGGTAGAGCACCTTCCCCAACTGGGCTTCGATGGCCGCCTTGACCTGCTCGAGCGTCATCCCGGCCACGTAAACCTTGCCGTACGTTCCCAGCGAAACCGTGCCGTCCGGCCGGACGAGGTGTTCGCCGTGAATCACCTGGGACCCACGGGACTGGGCGAGCGACACCGACACCTTGACTTCTTCCTTGAAGTTCGGCCTCAGGTGCCGCGCGAGCATCCGTTCGATTTCGGGCGTGGTCAGGTCGACGACGCGGATCGCCCCGCCGTAATTGACCCCGAGGTTAATCGTCCCGTCCGGGTCGATCGGGTAGATGCCGTTGATCCGGGCGTCCGGGTCGTTCTGGCTCAGCGTGTTCTGCACGACGACATAAATCTGATCCAACGGCTCGACCCGGTACGGCGGAAGCGGAATCACTCGGGTCGCGTTGATGAGCAATATGTCCGGCGTCTCGACCACGTAAGTCGGTTGCGAAACCTTCTGCAGTTCCTTCGGGAGATTCAGTTCCGGCATCTTCTCCGGCGGCTGAACCAGCGGGGTGTGCGCGCAACCAGTGCCGAACAGGGCGATGAGGACGGCGTTCGGGACGATTCCCCGGGCGGATCGGCAACGGCTCATGACCTGGCTCCTGACGTCCCGGGGCCAAAACTGGGGCAACGCCGGCATATCCCACGTACCCGCCCTACCCGGTCTGTGCAGAATCATCGTCACTTCCGAATTCCCGAAACGACGAAAATCCCCCGAATTCCCCGCTTGGAAGGAATTACCAAAAAAACCGGTACGACCGGAAGTTCCGCTGCGAACGGAAAGAGAATTTGCTAAAGTAGTCGGGACAACCGCGGGGCTGTTGCCTCCGACTTACACCGTTTCGCAGCCTTTACGATTCGTCTCCCCAATCCGCTTCATGGTGGGAAGGAATCCCAAGTTGACACCACACTCCGCCCACAGTTTCGTGCACAAGCCTTCGAAATGTAAGGACTTGCGGTCCGGAATCCGGCTTTCTCCCGGGGCCGAATTCTCCGCCGTCAGATACTGGCATCCGGTGTGCTCTCCAGTCAGCCGGTACTATTTCGCGCGAACCGAACCCGGACTGTTCTAGGGTTTGGTCGGTGTGTCGATTTCCGGCTGACACCGGAAGTCCGGGAGCTTTTCGACTTGTTGCATCAAACTGGGCGGTTCGACCCGGAGAGGTGGAATGCGGACTTCAGCGAGTAGTGCCACGACCAATACCGCCCCGCTCAACCCGTTCCAGACGGGGGTCATCCCCCTGACGAACGCGCCTCCGGGGAACGGGATGCTCCCGCCGGGGAATGCGACCCCGCACCTCACCGTTCCCACGTTCGGCAGCCTGCTGCACGCCCTCAAGCGGCGGTGGGTCCTGGCCACGTTCATCGGCATTCTAGTCGCCGTCGCCGCCTCCGTCGTTACGTGGATATCGATGCCCGCCGGGAAGCACATGGCCCGGGCCACACTCCGGATCTCCCGACCCGTGTCCAGCACCGACGAAGCCCACCGGGTGTTCAAGGACAACCAGTTCCAGCAATTAAAGTCCCGGTACATCATCAACATGGTGCTGGGGAATAAGGAAGTCGCCGACCTGCCGTCGATCCGCGAGGCCGAGGACAAACCCCGGTTCATCGAAGACAGCCTCGAAGCCAAGTGGGTCGGCGACGACACGCTTCGGGTGTCGATGAACGGGAACAATGCCGAGGATCTCCGCGTCATATTGGAAAAGCTGTTGTCGTCCGTGATCGAGTCGGCGAAGTCCGACGTGGCGAAAAAACGAACCGCGAGAATGAAATCCCTGCTCGCCCTCCAGGAGAGACTCAGCCGCGAGATCGACGGCTACGCCAAGGATTTGAAAACGAACGCGACGGGGATCGCCGGCGTGGTTCCGTCCAACGACGGGAACCAGACGCAGCTCCAAACCTACGAAAAGATCGTCGGGGACATTCTGCTCCGCGTGAACGCGATCGACATCAAGTCCGATTCCCTCGACAAGCAGTTGAAGCGGGTGTCGGACGAATTGGGTCAGGCCGCGCCGCCGGTGCCGCCCGAGTTCCTGCAGAAGTTCGTCGCACAGGACCCCCGTATCAAGCGGCTCACCGACGCCCTCGACCAGAAAGTCGATTCGCTCAAGAAGGTGAAGGAGACGTTCGCGGCGACCAGCCCGGTTTACACCAACGCCGAGAAGGCCGTGGCCGAGGCGGAGAAGGAGTTGAAGGCCGCCCGCACCGGCATTGGACCGGAAGTCGAACGGCTCGCGCGGGAGGAATACAAGAAAGACCTGCAGTTTAAGCAGGCCGATTACGCCGGCGAAATCGAGCAGATGAAAGCGGAGAAAAGTTCCTGCCAGAGTCAGATGGAATCGGTCTTGGCTCAAATGCAGAACATGAAGGCCCGGGTGGTCGAGAACCAGAACATCCGGGACAAGATGAAGCCGCTGCAGGCCGACCTGGACAAGATCAAGACGGAACGCCGCGAGCTGGAATACCAGGTGCAGGACGACCAGCGGATCACGGTCTTCGACGAGCCGACCGTTTACCTGAACCAGAGTCTGAAGCAGAAGGCCATCGCCAGCGCGGCCGCGGCCGTCACCGGGTTTCTCGGCATTCTCGCCCTCGTCGGCTACCTCGAATGGCGGACCCGCCGGGTCGATTCGGTCGACCAGGTCATGAACGAACTCGGCATGCGGGTGATCGGCACCATCCCCGCTTTCCCCAGCAAAGCCGCCGTGAAGTCCGGGTCCGCCGAAACAAACCAGAACTGGCGGTTCATTCTCAACGAGTCGGTCAACTCCACCCGGACTTTGCTGCTGCACACCGCGAAGACCCAGTCGATGCAGGTCATCATGGTGACGAGTGCGATGCAGGGGGAAGGCAAGACGTCCCTCGCCAGCCAACTCGCCACGAGCATGGCGACGGCGGGGTTGCGGACGCTGATCCTCGACTGCGACATGCGGAACCCGTCGGTCCACCGGCTGTTCGACGTGGCGTTGACGCCCGGGTGTTCGGAAATCCTCTGCCAGGAAGTGGACGTCAGCGACGCGGTTCAGCCGACGAGCGTGCCGAACCTGTGGATGATTCCGGCCGGGCAGTGCTCGAACCGGGTCGTCGCCGCTTTGGCCCAGGGGCACCCGCTGGAAACGCTGTTCAACCGGCTGCGGGGCCAGTTCGATTTCGTCGTCGTGGACTGCTGCCCGGTGCTGCCGGTCGCCGACGCGCTCCTGATCGGCCAGCACGTCGACGGTGTCGTGTTCTCGATTCTGCAGGACATCAGCCAACTGCCGAAGGTCATCGACGCGTCGAAGCGGCTGACGTCTTTGAACATTCCGCTGCTGGGGGCGGTGGTGAACGGCATCAAAGTGGACATGCACACGTACGGGTACAACTACGTCAAGCAACTGCCCGCGTAAGGAGTCGCCCCCTTGGCCCGCATCGGCATGATTCTGGCCGCGGTCGTCATGCTCGCCGCCGCGGGGACGCTGGAAGTCCTCCGCAGCGGCAAGCGGGCGGACGCGGCCACGGTCCGGCGGGTGCAGGATTGCCTCAATGCCGTCTCGTCCCGCCCGGTGGGAGACTGGAAGGGGGAGGACGTCCCCTACGACCAAAAACTGCTCGACCGGGCGGAGGCGCAGGCCCACCTGTCCCGCCGGTATCGGCAGGCGTTCACCGACGAAACGGTCGACGTGCTGATCCTCGCCGGGAATCCCCGGGCGCTCGGCGCCCACGACCCGACCGTCTGTTTCGCCGGGATCGGGTACAAGCAGGAGGCGGACGAGCAACGCCGGACCGTTTCGTCCGACGCGAATGCGAAGCAGTCGTCGTTCTGGGCCGCCCGGTTCCGCACGGACGACATTCCCCCCGCCGCCATCGAATTGTTCTGGGCGTGGGGGACTGAAGGGGACTGGTCGGCGGTGTCGAACCCGCGGCTGGAATACGCCAACGAGCCGCTCATTCTCAAGATTTACGTCTCCCGGCCGCTGAACCAGTTCGGCAGGAGTGGCGACCGCAACCTGACGGAAAAGTTTCTCTCCGAGTTCTTGCCGCAAGTACGCGAGGCCTTTCACCCGGCCTCACCGTAAACCCGGTTTCGGTCACGGACGACCCGCCCACAACCGACCCCCATCGCCCGCCCCCGTGCGGGCGAGAACGGACGACGCCCTAATGACATTGCCCGATATCGCCCCGAGACCCTGGCCCGAAATCGACGCCCGGACACCCGGTTCCGCGATCGAAATCGCCCCGGCCGGCGGCCTCTACGCGGCTTGCAAAGTCGCCCTCGATTACGTGGTCACGACCGCACTGCTCGTCCCCGCGTTGCCGGTGATCGGGCTCTGCTGGCTGGTCGTCCGCCTCACCTCTCCCGGCCCGGGGTTCTACACCCAGACCCGCCTGGGTCTGGGCGGCCGGCCATACAAGATCATCAAGCTCCGGTCGATGTACCACAATTGCGAACTCCATTCTGGCATAACCTGGGCCGCCAAGCGGGACGCGCGCGTCTTCCGGTTTGGGCGGTTCCTGCGAGCCACGCACCTCGACGAACTGCCGCAGTTGTTCAACGTCCTGCTCGGCCACATGAGCATCGTCGGCCCCCGGCCCGAACGGCCGGAAGTCATTCGGGCGAAAGGCCTCGAACGACTCGTACCGGGCTATCGCGAGCGGTTGCACGTCCGGCCGGGGGTCACTGGCCTCGCGCAGGTGCAACTCCCCCCGGACCTCGACGTGGCCAGCGTCCGACACAAAGTCGTCTACGACCTCTATTACGTGCAACACCGCGACTTCTGGCTCGACGTCCGCATCCTGCTGGCAACAGTCCTCAAAGCCGCGGGGGTCCGCCCGGCCCGCATCCGCCGCCTGTTTTTCCTGCCGAAACGGGACTCCATTGCCAAAGTGTTTCAGGACCGCCTCGCCCTTCCCGACGGCGACGTCGCCGAGGGTGCCACGATCTTCCGTGTCGCGTGAACACCCTCCCCACGATCGGGCGAAGACCCCGGGTGCTTTACGTCACCCACCGCGTTCCGTTCCCGCCGGATAAGGGGGACCGGATTCGGAATTACAGCGTGCTGCGGCAACTGGCGGCCGGAGCGGACGTTTACCTGTCCGCGCCGGCCGACGAACCGGTGACCGACGCCGTGCGGGGCGAACTGGCCCGGTTGTGCAAAGGGATCGGCCTCGTCCCCGCGGCCGGCTGGAAGCGCTGGGTCCGGGCCGCCTGGTCGTTCGCCTCGGGTCGGAGCCTCAGCGAAGGGGCTTTCGACGACCCCGCTCTCGGTCACATGGTCGAGGGGTGGGCGAAGTCGATCCCGTTCGACGCGGCCGTGGTTTCCGCTTCGTACCTGGCCCCGTACCTCCGCCGGTACGGGCTGGACCGGGTTCCGGGATTCGTGGACGTCGTGGACGTGGACAGTCAGAAATGGTTCGATTACGCCAAGGCGGCCCGCGGCCCGAAGCGGTGGGTCTATCGGTGTGAAGGGGCGCGGGTGCGAAAGCTGGAGCGGTCGCTGCCGCGCTGGGCCGCGGCCTGTTCGCTCGTCAGCCGGCACGAGGCCGACGTGTTCGAATCCGTCGCGGGGCCGGGGTCGGCCACCGTGGCCACGAACGGCGTCGACCTCGATTACTTCACCCCGACGGAGGTGGCCGAGGACCCGGCCTGTGCGTTCGTCGGGGCATTGGACTATCGCCCGAACGTCGACGCGGCGGTCTGGTTCGCGTCCAAAATCTGGCCCGCGATTCGGGCCGGCCGGTCGGACGCGGAGTTTCGATTGATCGGGCGGAAGCCGGTCCCGGCCATCGAACGCCTCGCCGGCATCCCCGGCGTGCGGCTGGTCGGCCCCGTGCCGGACGTTCGGCCCTACGTCGCGTCCGCGGCCGTGGTGGCCGCTCCCATGCGGCTCGGCCGCGGCTTGCAAAACAAGGTCCTCGAAGCCCTCGCGATGGGCAAGGCGGTGGTCGCCTCCCCGCCGGCCCTCGCGGCGCTCGGCACCGTGCCCGGCGTTCACCTCGTGCTGGCGGAAACACCGGCCGAATGGACCCGGGCGATTCGCGAATTGCTCGACGACCCGGACCGCCGCAATCGGCTCGGCACCGCCGGGCGGGAATACGTCCGGCAACATCACGACTGGGGACGGTGTCTGCGTCCGCTGACCGATTTGATCTTCGCCGCGGCGGCTCCCGCGGCCGTGTGAGCGCCGATGAGTTCATCGAGTACGATCGCCCGACCGGATCATTTCCGCCGCCCGCTCGACGGGCCCGGCCCGGCCACCGTCGTGCTCGACGCCCGCGTCGTCACCGGTGCCGGCGGCGGACCCGACAAAACCATCCTCAACTCCCCCCGCTTCCTCGACGACCTCGGCTACCGCATGGTCTGCGGCTACCTCCACCCGCCGGAGGACGCGGGGTTCGACGTCCTTCGCCGGCAAGCCGACCGCTGCCGCGCCCCGCTCGTTTCCATTCCGGACCGCGGGCCGTGGGACTGGCGGGTCGTGACCGAACTGCTCGCCGTGTGCAAACGGGAACGGGTCGCGATCTGGCACGGGCACGATTATAAGACCAACGCCCTCGGCCTTCTGCTCAAACGGGCCTGGCCGATGCGGCTCGTCAGCACCGTTCACGGGTGGGTCCACCACACGGCCCGCACGCCGATCTATTACAAAATCGACCGCCTCTGCCTGGCCCGGTACGAGCGGGTGATCTGCGTGTCCGAAGACCTCTTCGACGAATGTCTGACGCACAACGTCCGCCCCGAGAATTGCGTCCTTCTGGAAAACGCGATCGATACGGAAGAATACACCCGCCGGCGAACGACTCCCGAAGCGAAGGCCCGACTCGGTTTTCCGATCGGCGGCCTGCTTCTGGGCGGCATCGGCCGGCTCGAACCCGAAAAGGCGTTCGACCAATTGCTCCGGGCGGCCAAGGAGTTGCTCGCGGCCGGAATCGACGTCCGCGTGGTGGTCGTCGGCGAAGGGAGCGACCGCGCGCGGCTGGAAGCCCTCGCCGCCGAACTCGGCCTGGCCGACCGCGTCACGCTGCCCGGCTGGCAGGCCGACGTCCGCGATTACTTCGAGGCCATAGACGTGTTCGTCCTCAGCAGCCTCCGGGAAGGGTTGCCGAACGTCCTGCTCGAAGCGATGGCGATGGAAGTGCCCTGCGTCGCCACCCGCATAGCGGGGATTCCGCGGTTGATTCGGGACGGGCAATCCGGCACGCTGGTGTCGCCGGGAAACCTGCCGGCCCTCTCGGCCGCCCTCCTTCGCCTGGCCCGATGCCCCGAGCTGCGCGACCAATTCCGAAAGGAGGGTCGGCGGACCGTCGAAACCCGATACAGCTTCCCCACTCGGATGCGAATGCTCGCCGGGATATACGACGAGTTACTCGGCGGTTGATTTCGGCCTAACGTAACCCAAACGACGCATCCAACCGGATCATGATTCAGAAGATGACCGCCGCCCCGCCCGTCACCGTCGCCGTGCTAACCGGCTCGGATCTCGTCCGTCGTCTGCCCGACCTGGCCGCGTTCGCGATGGCGCAAACCCCGGCCCCGCTCAGCCGGCACCCGGCCTGGCTGTCGGTGCTTCGCGACGGCCTCGGCCACCGGCCCTGCGCCCTCGAAGCCAGCGCCGAAGGGCACACCTGCGGCGTCCTCCCCCTCTGCCTTGTAAAAAGTCTTCTCTTCGGCCGATTCCTCGTCAGCCTGCCGTACCTCAACTCCAACGGCGTCTGCGCTGCCCATCCGGACGTGCAATCCCGACTCATCGATCGGGCCGTGGCCCTCGCCGCCGAATGGAACGTCAAACATCTCGAACTCCGCCACGAAACGCCGATCGTACACCGGGCATTGACGGGGGCGATCGACTCCAAAGTTCACATGCGGCTGGCCCTGCCGGCGACAATCGACGCACTCTGGCGAGGCTTCGACCCGAAGGTGCGGAACCAGATCCGCAAGGGGGAAAAGAGTCATTTCGCCGTCGCCTGGGGCGGCCTCGACCTGCTCGATCCGTTCTATGCCGTACTCAGTCGGAACATGCGCGACCTCGGCACGCCGATCTACAGTCCGAAACTCTTCCGGGCGATCCTCGCCACGTTCCCGGGCGACGCGGAGATTTGCCTGCTCCGAACAACTGCCGGGCAGCCGGTCGCCGCCGCACTCGTCCTGCACGGCCCCGGGGTGACGGAAGTGCCCACCGCGTCGTCGCTCAAGGAATTCAACCGGAGCTGCGCGAACATGCTGATGTACCGCCACCTGCTCGACCGGGCGGTGGGGCGGGGGCAGCGGGTGTTCGATTTCGGCCGGTCCACGGCGGGCAGTTCGACGTACAAGTTCAAGAAGCAATGGGGGGCGGAACCGCACCCGGCCGTCTGGCAATTCGCCGTGCGGAAGGGAACCCTCGGCGACATGCGGCCGGACAACCCGCGATACCAACGGCTCATTCGCCTCTGGCAGATGCTGCCCGTCCGCGTCACGCAAGTCCTGGGACCGCGAATCGTGCGGGGGATTCCGTAAATCGGCGGTGCATTCCGCGACGGTGCGGCCGGGCCAACGGTTCGACTTTCGTTGTGAGGCATGAATTCTCGATGCCGGACAACACCGGCCACCGCATTCCGATCGGAGTCGCAGTTTTCGACATCTCCCGAATTTCTGAACGCACGCGAGCTGAAATGTTTTTCGAAACGCGATGGGCGCGCCTCAAAGTGCATTCGTTAAGACAGGAAATCTCTTCCGACGCGCACGAGCGTAGCGGTTTTAACGCGGATAAGTTGACCCGTTCACTTTCGATTCTAAGGTGTTTACGCGGCGACGATTTCAGTCTTTAGGCACACACTTGCTCCGCACGTTCGCGGGTGCAACCCCCCTTTCGGTGCCCCCTGCCGCCGCACGCTCCGCCGGCCCGTTCCCGCCGCGTGGCGACTCCCGAAGCCTTGCGTCCGGTTCGCCCCCAGGCCCGTTCGCCGAGACCGTACCCGCTATGAACGTCGCACGCCGACTTCTCCTGGTCGGATCGGACCACCGATTCGGCCAGATTGTCCAAACGCACCTGCACAAGACGTTTCTCGTCACCGCTCCGGTCGTGCGGTTCGACGATTTGCCGGGCCTGGTGTCGCGGGAAACGGACGGCTTGCTTTTGTTCCTGGCGGCGGACGCCGAAGATGCGGACCGGGTCGAATCGGCTATTCGCGAGTTGAAGTTACAGGACCTTCCCCCGCGGATCGCGATGCTGGAGGGGGAAGAGTTTCGTCCGATCCGGCCGCTCGACCCGTTGGGCGCATGGCTCGAAGGCCGTTGGATGTGGCCGCACCAGATCAAAGATTTGAACGTCTGGGTCCGCCGCACGCTCGCGGAGGGCACCCCGTTCGTCGATCCGACGACGGAAACGACCGGCGAGCGCATCCGCCGCCGACTGCTCGGGTTCACCCCGTCGCTGGCGCCGATGGTCGAGCAGATGGAAATCGCCGCGGCCCACGACGTCACCGTGCTCATCGAAGGCGAAACCGGCACCGGCAAAACGCACCTCGCCAAACTGATTCACGACTGCTCGAACCGGGCGCCGAACCGCTTCCTCGTGGTCGGCTGCGGCGCCCTGACCGGCAACCTGATCGCCAGCGAATTCTTCGGTCACGTGAAGGGGTCGTTCACCGGGGCGGACGCGACCAAGGTCGGGAAGTTCGCCGCGGCAGGGGAAGGGACCCTCTTGCTCGACGAGATCGACACGCTGACGCTGGACCACCAGGCCAACCTGCTGCGGGTGATCGAAACGGGAGAATACGAACCGGTCGGCAGCACCGAAACGCAGGTGTGCCGGGCCCGGATCGTCGCGGCGACGAATTGGAACCTGAACGAAGCGGTCGAGCGCGGGACGTTCCGCCGCGATTTGTATTACCGCCTGCACGTGATCGCCTTCCGCATCCCCCCGCTTCGCGAACGGCCGCAAGATATCGGCCCGCTCGTCCGCGGCATGATGGCCCGTTACTCGGCGAAGTTCGGCAAGAAGCTGTTCGGCATTCACCCGGACGCACTGCGGGCGATGGAAGCGTTCCCCTGGCCGGGTAACATTCGGCAACTGGAAAACGTCATTCAGCAATCGGTGCTGACCGCGACAGGGTCGGAACTCCGGCCGAACCACCTGCCCCCCGCGATCCTCGTCAAGCACGGCACGCCGACGCCGGTCGGCGGAAACGGGTACCTGAACAGCCTGGCCCAGAATCGGGAATCGACCGAGCGGGCGGTGATCATTCGGGCGTTGGAAAAGGTGTCGTTCAGCCGGACGCGGGCCGCCGCCGCCCTCGGCGTCAGCCGGGTGACGCTCTATAAGAAGATGAAGAAATATGGCTTGCTGCAATCGATCGCGAACCCGATTTCGTCGCCGATCGGGGAGTTGCTGAAGCCGGCCGGAATTTGACGCGGTCCCTTCGATACCGGCCTTGAATAACCCCTGCCGATCTGCCATCTTCAATACTCGCGCCGGCCTTTCTCTCCCCCGGCTGCCCCGACGACGGGAGACGTTCGACCATGTCCGCCGAGCCGGACTTCTATTATTTCCATAAGCCGAACGGGCCGCGACCGGTGAAGGAGCGGGTCGAGTTTCTTCCCGTGCAGGAATTCCTGGCCGACGAACCGGCCTGCAAGGCCTTCTGGAATCTGCTCGTCACCCAGTTCAACACGCGGTCGAAATTCCTGGCGATCTGGCCCGGCGTCCGCTACGTCGCACTGCACCGAAACCCGGCCGGCGCGGCGGACGGTTTTCTGCTGGTCACCTGCCCGGTGAATTGGCAGATCGATTACGTGGTGGTCGACCCCGAAAGCCGCGGTCGGGGAATTGCGGCCGCGCTCGTCGCGGAAACCCTGAACCGGGCCTACGAGCACCGGGCCCCGTACGTCATGCTCACCAGCAAGGCGTCGCTCCGTCCGATGTACGAGGCGGGTGGATTCACCGTGGTTCCCGTCGCCTAAGGAGTCCGTGCATGTGCGGGATCGTAGGATTCACCGGTCGGCGGGAAGCCGCCCCCATCCTCCTGGACGGGTTGAAGCGACTCGAATACCGCGGGTACGACTCCGCCGGGCTGGTCACCGGCAGTGAAGGCCGGCTGCACGTGCGGAAAAAGGCGGGCCGGATCGGTGCCCTCGCTTCCGCCGTTTCGGCCGACCCCGCACCGGGGCACTTCGGCATCAGCCATACCCGCTGGGCCACCCACGGCGGGGCCACCGACGCCAACGCCCACCCGCACGCCGACGCGGCCGGCGACATCGCCCTCGTCCACAACGGCGTCATCGAAAATTACCTCGTCTTGAAGCAGCAGCTCCAGGCGGCCGGGGCGACGTTCCACTCGGAAACGGATACGGAAGTTCTGGCGCACCTGATCGCCCGCTCCTATCAGGGCGACCTCCTCGCCGCCGTGAAGGCTGCCCTGGCCGTCGTCAAGGGGACCTATGGCATTGCC
>DASXPC010000216.1:0-8605 GCA_036493815.1 Fimbriiglobus sp.
CCCCCGACACCTTCCTCCGACATCTGATCCGCCGGCTCCGCGCCCGAGGCGTCTCGCCCGGGGTGGAATACGGGTGGGTGGCGTGGTGCCCCGTCGCCGCGTGACGGAGCGAATAATAGGGGTTGATCAACAGGCTGTTAACCGTCAATCCGGCCCCCGCACGCTGGGGGCCACCGTCGTGCGGAAAAACTCCTTCAGCTTCACATGCAACTCGGCCGGGAGCGGTGTAAGGTCGCTCGCGGCCGCGTTCCGCTTCGCCTGCTCCGGGTTCCGTGCCCCGGGAATCAGCGTCGTCACGGCCGGGAAGTCCAGGCACCACCGGAGCGCCAACTCGGCCATCGTGTACCCCGCCGGCACCATCGGCCGCAGCTTTTCCGTGACCTCCAAACCCTTCTCGAACCCCAGCCCCGCAAACGTCTCGCCGACGTTGAACGCCTCGCCGTTGCGGTTGAAGCTGCGGTGGTCGTTCGCGGCGAAGGTCGTCTCTGGAGTGTACTTGCCCGCGAGCAGTCCCGACGCCAACGGCAGCCGAACGATAACGGCCACGCCCTTCCGCCGGCACTCGTCGAAGATCGCCGCGATCGGCGTCTGCCGGTAAACGTTGAAGATCACCTGCAGCGACGCGAGACCCGGTTGGGCCAGGCAGACCTTGGCTTCCTCGGTCGATTCGACGCTCGCGCCCCAGCGCCGGATTTTCCCTTCCGCTTTCAGCTTCCGCAGAACCTCGAAGATTTCCCCTTTCTTCAGGATGTCGAGCGGCACGCAGTGGAGTTGGGTCAGGTCGAGCGAATCGACACCGAGGCGTTTCAGTGAGGCTTCGGTGTGGGCCCGCATGTTTTCGGGAGTGCAGTTGGCCGGCAGGCCGGGGCGGGGGAACCGCCCGAGTTTCGTGGCGACGAAAACGGGGCCCGGTTTTTCCTTCAGGAACCGGCCGACGAGCGTTTCGCTCCGCCCCGCACCGTAAACGTCGGCCGTGTCGAAGAACGTGACCCCGGCGGCATGCGCGGCCCGGAGCGTGGCGAGGGCGTCGTCGTCGGATACGTCGCCCCACTGGTCGCCGCCGATCTGCCAGCAACCGAGGCCGATTTCGGAAACGGGGGCGGAATCGCCCCCGAACGGGCGGGAGTGCATGGGTATCTCCGCGAGGAAAAAACTCCGTCAACCGGGAGATTCACTTCGTTATTTCGACTTTTCGCCCCCGATCGGATATCCCTGCCACACGTACAGGAGTGCTTCCGGCAGCGTCTGATTCACCACCCGGCCGTCGGTGTGGCGGGCGCCGTTGGCGAAAACGTAGCGGTAGTGATAGCCCTTGGACTTCAGCACGTCGGCCATGTGTTCGTTGGCGATCACCCAGTTGCGATAGCGGTTCGCGGGGGACTTGGCGCCGTTGTCGTTTTCGCCCACTTCTAGCCAAATACGGATCGGCTTCTTCTCGGCCTTGGCAATGATGTTTTCGTGATACTCCCAGCCGCCGTGGGGCGATTCGGGATTCGCCGGCCATTGCGTGTTCACGAACGTTCCCGAGTAGACGAGCACGCGGCGGTACCACTCCGGGTGATACCAGGCCATGGTGAACGCCGCGAGGCCGCCCGAACTGCCGCCCATCGTACTCCGGCCGTCCGGGTCCTTTGTCAGCTTCACCCCGGCTTCTTTTTCCACCCGGGGCAGCACTTCCGCCTCGATGAACTCGGCATATTTGCCGGAAAGCGTGTCGTATTCCAGCCCGCGTTCGCTGCCCCGGGAGTCGAACCCGCCGTTGGCCACGAATATGGGAATGATGACGGGCAACCGCTTGTCGTGGATCATGTTGTCCAGAATCGTCGGCAGCGTGCGGATATAGCTCGCGTCCTGAATGACGGCAAACGCGGCCGCCGTCCCCGGTACGTATTGGCTGGGGACGTACACCGAAACTTTCCGCGTGGGCTTGTTCTTCAACTTGTCGTCGATCGGAAAGAACTTGCTGTCCTTCCGATCCATCGTGAAGGATTTCATCGTCCCCTTCGGCACGTCCTTGCGGACCTTCGTTTCCGGAGCGGCCGTGTAGGTCGGACCGATCTTAATATTGCCGTCGGCCAAAATGTCTTTGGCGGGGTCCTGCCCGCGCACGGCCACCGGCCACAACCCCAACCCGCTGCACAAAACGAGACGGAACGCGATTCCGGTCCGAAGGATTCCGCACGTCTTTCTCATCGGAGCACCTCGGCAACAAGAGGGAAGCGGGAAAATTCGCAAAAAACGTCGCTGGGCGTGTCATCCCATTGTCGCCCAATCCCGCGGCTTCAGCCAGTACTCCGTAAGCAGGGCTTCCGGCGACCCCGGCGGGGGGCAAAAGTCGTAGACGAACCGCACCGCAGGCGGCAGGCTCATCAGGATGCTTTCGGTCCGGCCGCCGGTCTTCAGGCCGAACAGCGTGCCCCGGTCGTGGATCAGGTTGAACTCGACGTACCGCCCGCGTCGGTATTCCTGGAACGTGCGTTGTTCGGGCGTAACCTGCGCGTCCTTCCGCTTCGCAACGATGGGCAAGTACGATTCGAGGAAGGCGTTGGCCGCGTCTTGCACGAACGCGAACGTCGCCTCCGGGTCGTCGCCGCGGTAATCGAAGAAGATGCCGCCGACGCCGCGGGCCTCGCCGCGGTGAGGCAGGAAAAAGTAATCGTCGCAGTCTTTCTTCATTTTCGCATAGTCGGCCGCCGCCGGGTGCCGGTCGCACACGCCCTTCCACGTTTTGTGGAAGTGGACCACATCCTCCAGCACCGGGTAGTACGGCGTGAGGTCGGCCCCGCCGCCGAACCAGCCGCGGGTTCCCTTGGTGAGGTGGCGGAAGTTGGCGTGCACGGTGGGAACGTGCGGACTGCGCGGGTGCAGCACGAGCGAGACGCCGGTCGCCTGGAACGCGGTGCCGTCGCCGGGGATTTGTTTGGCGAAGGCGGGGTCCATGTCGCCGTGAACGTCCGAGAAGTTGACGCCGGCTTTTTCGAAGACGGGGCCGTTTTCGAGGACGCGGGTGATGCCGCCCCCGCCGCCGGCCCGGTCCCAGCGGTCTTCGCGGAAGGGGGTCCCGTCCACGGCCGTCAGCCCGGCGGAAATCCGGTCCTGGACGGTGCGGAAGAATGCGGCGGCGCGGTCGTGCATGTTCGCGTTTTAGGCCGTCGGCGGCCGTCCGGCCTTTGGTCCGTGGAAATCCGCAAACGGCACGACCGTACCCGGCCTATTTGCAAGCCCTCACCCGTGCGGTAAGATCGTTCCCGACGACCCGTTCGCCGGAAGAACTCGCCATGCGTCTCCGCACCCTGATTCTGGCCGGGGTGTACTTCATGATGGAAGATCTGTTCCGCAGATAATGCCGCGACTCATATGAGGGAATCCATGCGCTTGCTCACGCTCACCGTTGCGTTGACATTCCTGACCGCCGCCGCGGCATACCCGCCGCCGCCGCGGACCGCGTCCGCCACCGGACCGGCCGTCACTTTTCAGACCGCCTCCATCGGCCGCCTGGTCGACGACGTCAAAGCTCTCGTCCGTTCCGTCGCCGGCCCGCTTGCGGACCAGGCGCTCCAGGAAATGGACAAGTCGCTCGATCAGACGTTCGGCAACTTCGACGGGCTCGACACGAAGAAATCGCTGGCCGGGTACGTGACCCTCAAGGACCGGCCCGAAGAAACCGGGGCCGTGCTCGTCGTCCCGTACACGGACGAGGCGAAGTTCGTCGCGACGATCGGCAAAGGCAAACCGAAGGCGACGGCGGTACCCGGCAACAAGGGCCTCTACAAGTTCGAAGCCGAAGGGGACCCTTCGCCGTTCCCGATCCGGATCCGGTTTCACGACGGATATGCCTACGTCGGGCTCAACTTGCCGGATAAGGACCTGGACGTGGTGTCGCTCATTCCGGTCGAGAAGCTGAACGACCCGAAGGAGACGGCGCAATTCGCGGCGAAAGGGTCGATGGACAAGGTCCCGGCGGCCCTCGTGCAGATACTCCAGAAGCAGTTAAACGACGGCTTGAACGACATGAAAAAGGGCGCGGAGTCCGGCGGGCCGAACGCGGTGAAAGCTGCCGGCGCGTTCGATTCACTCGTCCGTCGGCAGACGACCGCCGTGATCCGGGACGGGGACCGGCTCGGGTTCAAGGCGCGGCTCGATTCGAAAACCGGGGCCTTGAGCCTAGATTCCATTCTTACCGGCAAGGCGGGGTCGGTGCTGGCGGCCGACATTGCCGCGTGGGCGAAGCCGAAGACGAACCGGTTCGCCGGGCTGGTGGCGGCGAAGGACGCGGTCGGGACGGTGCTGGTCAAACTACCGCTGTCCGTGCCGGAACTCCGGGTCGCGGCCGAGGCCGGCCTGGCTCAACTGGAAACGACCGCCAAGGACCAGTTGCCCGAAGTCGCCCACCCGCTCCTGACCGAACTGATGGGCGGGCTGAACCGGACGGCGAAATCGGGCGACGCCGACCTGGCCGCCGTGTTTCGCGGCCCCGACGCGGCCGGCACGTTCACCGGCGTCGCCGCGGTCTCGTTCGCCGACGCGACCAAGGCCGAAACCGAACTGAAGGCGTTGGTCAAAGCGATCGGCCCGAAGGACGTCAAAGACGCCATCCGATGGGACGTCGCCAAAGCGGGGAATGTGAACCTGCACGAAATGAAAATCGCCGGCTATTTGCCGCCCGAGGCGAAAAAGGTCTTCGGCGACAAGGCCGTGCTCGTGCTCGGGTTCGGCAAGGACGCCGTCTACGCCGGCATCGGGCCGGACGCCCGCGCCCAGGTCACCGCCGCGGCGTCGTTGAAGCCCGCCGGCGCCGCCACCGGGCCGACGGTGCTATTCGACACCTCTTACAACCCGGCCCGGGTAATGAAACTCGTTAATGCGATCAACGAACAGGTGGGGGCCAGCATGTTAACGTTTCTCGGGACCGGCGACGCCGCCGTACCGTTATTCCACTTGAGCGTCTCCGGCGGGTCGCAACTGACCGTCACCCAAACGATCAGCCTGAAACTCTATGGGGGCGGGTTCCTCTTCGCCTTCCGGGCGGGACGACAGCCTTAACCACTTATCTCGTTCCCACGCCCCGCGTGGGAACGAGAAGACACCGTGTTCCCACGTCCGCCTGGGAACGAGAGGTCATTATGCCTGCGGTAATCGACGACACGTATGCCGAGGCGTTCCGCAGCCTCTATGCCGCGGTGCTGATCACCGCCCGGGATCGCGTCTGGCTCGACCACGCGGTGCGGGCCTGCACCGGCAACGCGTCGAGCGCGATCCTGTGCGACTGCGAGGCGGGTCTGGAGCGGTACGTGCCGGCGGGCGAAACGCCCGACGGCCGGCCCGGGGCGATCGTCCAATTCCACGTGCCGCGATTCTGGAAAGACCGCGAAGCCCGGCTCGAACGGGCCGTACTCGTCCGGGTCAGCCAGAACGTGCTGACCTGCCCGACCGCCGCCTGCTTTAACGTGCTGCCCGCGGACGAAAAATGGTTTCCCCTCGGGCGGAAGCTGGCGTACTTCGGCGACGGTCACCAGTTCAAGGACGAGCGGCACGGCCGGCGGGTGCGGGTGGTGCCGATACTCTCCGGCGAATTCGTCGTCGAGCGCCGCTGCGGCTACGCCGACGGCCTCATGGGCGGCAACCTCTGGTTCTTCGGGGCGACGCACGACGCGGCTCTGGAAGCCGCGGAAAAAGCCGCCGCCGCCGCGGGCGAAACCCCGGGCGCCATCCTCCCGTTCCCCGGCGGCGTCGCGTCGAGCGGCTCGAAGGCCGGCAGCAAATACAAATTCGCCGTCGCCAGCACCTACGCCGAATTCTGCCCCACCCTCCGCGGCAAGCCCGGCATCGAAACGAAGCTGCCGGATGGTGTCGCCAGCGTGCAGGAAATCGTCCTGGACGGCATCGACCTGCCCGCCCTCGCCGCCGCCACCCAGGCCGCCATCCGCGCGGCCGTCGAAACCCCCAACCTGCTCCGCATCTCCGCCGGCAACTACGGCGGAAGGCTGGGGAAGAGTTTCATCTATCTGGACCCGGCAAAGCAGCCGGGGTGACGGTCACTTCTTCTCATCCGGCTTCAGGACGATGCGAAGACCGTGAGTTTGGTCGATCTTCGCAACTGCCGCGCAAATCTTGACCATTGCGGCTTCGGCCTCGGCAGGATTCGCGTCCGGTCCCTGGACTTCTACTGCTTTCTTCAGCTCGGCGGCGACCGCTTCCCGCTCCGCCGCCCGGCGGTCGATCCGGGCGAGTGCCGCGTCCAACCCTTCCAAGGCCGATTCCCCCGGCTTGGCATTCCGATATTTCCCCGGCGGCGGCTCCAGCTCGGATACTGTCAATTTTCGCTTCGCTTCCTCGACCGCCGCGATCAACTCACGGAGCAAATCGGGTCGAACACCGTCCTTCTGGGTCAGTCGGCCGACCGCCTTGTCCGTAAATAGTTCGGCCGTCTCGACCGGGGCGAGGGGATCCTCCACGATCACACCCCCGCAGGATCGAGGACGAGTGCGTTCACCATCTTTCGAAACTTGTCGACTTCGAGCACCCCGCCCCCGCGGGCCATGTGCAGGTCGTTCAGGGCGTCGTAGATGTCGAACAAAGCGTCCTCGACGTCTTTCGCCGGCACGTCGGGCTTTGCGTAGAGTTCGAGAATGAGGCCGCGGATCGGATCGGGAAATGCCGATTCGGAAACTGGTGAATTCAATGTGTCAAACACTTCGGGAGGTACGGGGGTTTCGTCCGTCCAGTGAAGCCGAGACGAAAGCTGAATGAGTCTCTCGTAATCGCTTCGAATAAATCGAATACTTTTGGCGTCGGCGGCGGCGTATGCGGCGGCGGCGGCGGCGCTGGCGGCGGCGGCGGCGGCGGCTCTGGCGGCGCTGGCGGCGCTGGCGGCGGCTCTGGCGGCGGCGGCTCTGGCGGTGGCGGCGCTGACGTGGCCATTTGAGGCATCATTCTCGGCTAAACTAATCGCTTGTTCCACGGCCTTGACCTGTTTATCGTCTGCTTTTTTCCAATCCCGGAAGTACGGAAAAACCCTTCGCGCACACCGCGCCGCAAAAGCCACGCGCGCCCAGCGGGGCAATTTCAATATTTCGTCATTTGTTGGGATTTCGTCTGGCATCAGAATGGGCCCGGTTCAGGCGGCGATCCCGATTTCGACTCGCGCATCCTGTACTTGGGGCACCGATCGGACTTCCGCCGTGAGGCGTTCGACCGCTGCCCGGTCCGCGCGGAGCGTCAGCGAAACTATGCCCGGCTTGACGGTCGGCGGCCCGGTCACCGTCAACCCGGCGGCCCGAATCAGCTCGACCACGGCGGTCCCGACGGACGACGCGTCCGCGGTCCCCTCGATCGTAACGGTCAGGGTCCAAGTCGTCTCCGCTTCGATCCGGGCCTCGCGAACCATCGGATGGCCGACCGTAACCCGTTCGAATTTGCCGCGGCTCCACCCGGTCGTATCGACGCCGAACGAATCGCCTGTTCCGCGAACCATCGGGTGGCCGACCGTCAAGCGTTCGAACTTACCTCGGGATATATTCTCGCTCATAGCCTCGTTCTCCGGTCCAACACTTTGAGTATACCCCTGTTTCCCGGCAGCGGGGCCTCATTCGCCAGAACGTGAAACTCGTAGATCCCCGGCTCCTCGAACGGCACATCGTTACATTCGAACGCGACATCGATCGGAATGAGCTTGTTGCCCGTTGACAATCTTACCGGACGCGTCGGCCCCCGCCACTTCCGAACCCGTTCGCCCGGGATACCGCCGTCCGAATCGACCCGAGTATTCCCCAATACTCGATACATCTCGACCCGTAAATCAAATTCCCCGTACCCGTCGGTGAAGTGGGCGTAAACGTAGAGTTTTTCGACCAAGTACGGAAATCGTCCACCCGGGGGTAGTTGGACGACGGTCAACGGTTCCTTCGTCTCCCATTTCACGTTGGTCAGATCGATGGGTACCGGATCGTTGACGCCCACGCAAGGAAATACAAGAGAGACGAACGGGAGTAGTCGGGACGGTTCGTCGTCACTCTCAGTTTGCGTCATCGGATTGGACTCGGGCGAATGACTCCATTTAACCCGAATTGATCACCTTTACAAGTCGTCACGCCGCCTTCGCCGCCGGCCGCTTGCGCTCCGCCGGCCGGCTCTTCCACCGCCGGTGCAGCCAGAAATACTGCTCGGGGTATTGTCGAATCAGCCGTTCGAGGGCCGCGTGGTATCGGGCGGTGATGGCGGCCACGGCGTCCGGCCGGCCGGCGTAGTCCCCGGGGCGGATCAGGTCCTCGCACACGATCTCGTACCGCATCGGCTCGGCCACCCGCACCGTCGCCGATACGATGACCGCGGCGTCGAATTCGAGGGCCATGAGTGCGACCGCCTTGTGCGCGCTAGCCGGCCGGCCGAAAAACTCCACGAACACCCCCCGCGGCCCGGCGTCCTGGTCCGCCAGAATCCCCACCTTGCCACCCGTCCGCAGGGCCGCCTGCAACCGGCCGAAGTCGTCCTTCTTCGCCACGATCGTCTGCCCCGTCGCCTGCCGGAACCGCTTCAGGAACCGCTCCAGATACGGGTTGTCCAACACGCGGGCGATGGCGAACAGGTGATACCCGACCGCCCCGAG
>DASXPC010000217.1:0-11573 GCA_036493815.1 Fimbriiglobus sp.
GTCCCGAGCTACCGACTGGAAACGGCCAAAGGGACGGCGAAGCCCTCGACCCCCGAGGCCGATCCGACGGCCCAGACCTGACGCGATTCGGAAGGGAATTCTGATTGTCGCTCAAGGGGAAAACTAATTGTCGCCGAACAGTATTGCGGTGAGCAGGGCGTCCGAGTCGGGGCAATTGCGGTAAACTTGGGCTGTGTACTCTTTCAGTTTCGTCTCGTCGGGGACCGGCACGACGGAGAGGGCCCCGGTCATCGTCGTGCCGATGTACGGGTACGGCATCAGCCGCCGGCCGGCCGCTTTCCCGTCGTCTTTCGAATCTTTGCGGGTGGTCAGTGTCACGACTCCGGTTTGACTATTTCTGACTGACCTGTCCCTGGGTCATAAAGCAGAAGGATCGGCTCTGACGGACGGGTCCGGCCGGGGAGGCACATCATGCAATTGGTTGCTGCCGCCGCCGGCCTCACCCTCGTCTTGTTCGTCTTCGCCGAGTCCTTCGAGGCATTGGTACTCCCTCGTCGGGTCGTGCGCCCGTTCCGGTTTACCCGACTTTACTACCGCACCACCTGGCGCTCTTGGGTGGCGATCTCGAACTTCCTTTCGAACCCCCACCGTCGACAAACCTACTTGAGCCTGTTCGGGCCTCTCTCAACGCTCGTCCTTTTTGCCGTTTGGGCGGCAGGGCTAATCCTCGGGTTCGGGCTTGTCCATTACGCACTCGTTCCTCGCGAGGGGGGCCTGGCCGACGCCCTGTACCTGAGCGGAACCACATTCACCACGCTCGGGTACGGGGACCTGACACCGACGACCGGGCCAGCCCGGGTGCTGGCCGTGGCGGAGGCGGCGACCGGGTTCGGCTTTTTTGCGATCGTCATCAGTTACCTCCCCGTCCTGTACCAGGCGTTCAGCCGGCGGGAAGCGTTCATCGCACTGTTCGACGCCCGGGCCGGATCGCCTCCGGCTGCCGGTCGGATGCTACTCCGCACCCCGCCAGGTGAGGGGGAGTGCCTCTTCGGATTCCTTACCGAGGCCGAGCGGTGGGCGGCCGAAGTCCTTGAAGGACATCTCTCGTTCCCGGTCCTGGGTTACTACCGGAGTCAGCACGACAACCAGTCTTGGCTCGCCGCGCTGGCCTGTACCCTGGACATTTCGGCCCTCTTGTTGACGGTCGTAGACGGGGGGAACCCGACTCAGGCCCGGCTCACGTTCGCAATGTCCCGGCACACACTCGTGGACCTCGGTTTGGTCATCCGCCGACGGCCCAGTGCCCCCACCGAGGACCGCCTTCCGGACGAGAGGCTCTCCGAACTCTTGGCCCGACTCCGTACGGCCGGGGTCGAAGTCCGTGACGACGCGGGGACGAGAGGAAAATTGGCCGAGTTGCGAGCGCTGTACGAACCGTTCCTTGCCGGGCTTAGCGGCTTTTACCGACTCCCGGTCCCGGCGATCTGGCCGGTCATAGAGGCCTCGGACAATTGGCAGACGAGTGCGTGGATGCGGCGGGCCGACCCGCTCTCCACGCTCGTCGCGAAACCCTCGGATGACCACTTTAACTGAAGCGTTGAGACGCCAAGAGGGGTTACCGGTTCAGGTTGATGAAGGGGCCGAATTACTGCTTTCCGGCTACAGACTGCGATCACCATCGGTGATTGTGCGGAATTCTTGGCCCTCGGGAATGGACCGTTCAGATCTATCCGGGTAATTTCCCCTCCCGTGCCCCCATTTTGGGGGCCGTGGACCGGGTGACGCGGTTCTCCAGTCGTCAGAGGGTCGGCGGGAGGCGAGGTTGGCCGCGTCGTCCGAGCCGGGGTGGTCGGTTGCCGCCTGCCAGACCGGGTCCTCCCGCAGCCGCTGATGGTCGTTCGGGGAGAGAATTATACCGGATTTTCCGGGAATATCCCCCTACGGTGCGACCCGTCTCGGCCGTCGGTTTCGCCCCCCCGCGTTGAGCGTCTTCCGAATTTCGACTTTTTCGGGCCTGCCCGTGCGAGATCGGACCGGGGGACGGATAGGGAGGGGTATTACCGAAGTTAACTGCGGACCGATCGACGCTCCGCCCGAAGTTCGGCCCTCACCTCCGGAACTACCATGCGACCTTACCTGCCCCGACCCGACTCTAAGCCGCGCACGCCGACTCGGCTGGGCCTGGTACGACTCGACGACCGGATATGCCCGGCCACCACCGTTTGGATCGGCGGTACGCCCCAGTTCTCGAACGTCTGGGAGGTCGCCAGCAACTGGTCCAATGGGGTGCCGGGGGCCGATGACACCGCCCTATTCCAAATTGCCGGCACCAAAGACTTCGGGCCGACGATCGGCGTGGCGACAACGATTGGTGGAATATCGGAGTCCGCCGATTGGAACGGCGGCATCCGGTTCGGGGCAAACACCGTTCTGACGGGGGCCAGTAACTGGACCGGCGGGGTAATCGCCATCGACCCCAACGTGACGCTAACGAACGCCGCCGGAAGTACGCTGACAGTCACCAACGGCGACGTCTCGCTGCAAGGTGGGGGGACGCTGTCGAACCCGGGCACCATCGTGCAGGACAATCCGGGCCATTCCTTCTTTCTCTCCGGCAATACGAGCCTCGACACACCCACCGGGGGAATGTACGACCTCCAATCGGCCACCGATCTCGGCCACGGGGCGGGCGGGGGGAACCTGACCGTCGAGGGTACCCTCCGCCGGTCCGGGGACACCGGCACGACCGTCGTCGAACTCAACTTCCTCCTGTCGGGAACGGTGGACGTCGAGGCCGGCATCCTGCGGTTCAACGCCAACAGCCAAATCGGCAAGTTCGACGGCACCACCATGGTGGTGGCCAAGGACGCGACGCTGGTCCCGTCGACCGCCGGGTCCGCCGTCGAATTCGCCGGCACGATTGTCGGTTCGGGCGGGGGGATAGTTAACCACTCCGGTGGCGGCATTTCGATCAACAGCGGCGCCACGATTAACTTCCCGGCGGGCATGTTCCAATGGACCGGCGACACCGTCGCCGTCGCCGCCGGCAAGACCCTGACCAACGCCGGATTCCTGACGGTCGCGAACACCGGGGTCGACGTCGCACTCGTGGGAGGGGGGACGTTGGCGAACCCCGGGACGATCGTCCAAAACGACCCGGGACATTCCGTGTTCCTCTCCGCCGACACGACGATCGACATACCGACGGGCGGACTGTACGACCTCCAATCGGCGTCCCAGCTCGGCCATGGGGCGGGCGGCGGGAACCTCAACGTTGCCGGCACCCTCCGCCGGTCCGGGGCCGCCGGCACAGGGCTCGTCGCGCTCAACTTCGACCTGTCGGGGACGGTGGACGTCGAAACCGGCACCCTGCAATTCAACGCGAACAGCCAGGTCGGCAAGTTCGACGGCACCACAATGGTGGTGGCCAAGGACGCGACCCTAGTTCCGTCGACCGCCGGGTCATCCGTCGAATTCGCGGGCACGATTGTCGGTTCGGGCGGGGGGATAGTTAACCACTCCGGTGGCGGCATCACCGTCAACGGCAATACGACGATCAATTTCCCGTCGGGCATGATTCAATGGACCGGCGACACCATCGCCGTCGCCGCCGGCAAGATCCTGACCAATGCCGGGTTCCTGACGATCGCGAATACGGGGATCGACGTGTCGCTTCAGGGCGGGGGGACGCTGGCGAACCCGGGTACCATCGTCCAGAACGACCCGGGGCATTCGATCTTCCTCTCCGCCGACACAACCATCGACACGCCGGCGGGCGGGGTGTACGACCTCCAATCGGCGTCCCAGCTCGGCCATGGGGCGGGCGGCGGGAACCTCAACGTTGCCGGCACCCTCCGCCGGTCCGGGGCCATCGGCACCGCCCTGGTCGCGCTGAATTTCGACTTGTCGGGGACAGTCGACGTTGAGGCTGGCACCCTGCAGTTCAACGCGAATAGCCAGGTCGGCAAGTTCGACGGCACGACCATGGTCGTGGCGAAGAACGCGACGTTGACGCCGTCCACTGCCGGGTCCTCCATCGAGTTCGCCGGCACCATCACCGGCTCGGGCGCGGGAGCGGTCAACCACTCCGGCGGCGGCGTCACGATCAATAGCGACACGACGGTAAATTTCCCGGCGGGCATGTTCCAATGGACCGGGGAAACCATCGTCGTCGCCGCGGGAAAGACCTTGACCAACGCCGGGTTTATGACGATCGCGAATTCCGGGGGCGAGTTGACTCTATCGGGCGGGGGGACGCTCGCGAATCACGGGACGATTACCCAGGTCAGCACGAACGGTCATGGCTTGTTCGTCAACGACCCCGCGACCATCGACACCGCGGCCGGGGCCGTGTACGATGTCCGGTCCGACACGTTCAT
Source organism: Fimbriiglobus sp. (assembly GCA_036493815.1). Lineage (GTDB taxonomy): Bacteria > Planctomycetota > Planctomycetia > Gemmatales > Gemmataceae > DASXPC01. The sequence continues at coordinate 4,341 of DASXPC010000217.1, forward strand.
CGGCAGCACCGGCCACTTCGTGAATCACGGAACGTTCCGCCGTTCGGCCGGGGCGGGCAATTTGGACCTCAGTACCAACTTCACCCTCGGCGGAACCGTCGACATCCAAACCGGCAACTTGCGGCTCCTCACGAATTCGCGGGTCGGCACCGTGACCGCCGCAACGTTCGACGTGGCCGCCGGCGCGACCGTGGCCCCGTCGATCAACGGCGGCGTCGAATTCGTTGGCACCGTCACCGGGTCGGGGGCTGGAACGATCAACTTGGCGGCCGGAGGCCTGACCGTCGGCACCGGTGCTACCTTCAACTTCCCCGCCGGGATGTTCCAGTGGACCGGGGGCGAAATCGACGTCGCGGCCGGGAAGACGCTTACCAACGCCGGGTTCCTGACGCTGTCGAACAGCGTGTTCGATCTGAACCTGCAGAACGACGGGACGCTCGCGAACACGGGGACGATCGTCGAAACCGGCACGCGATCCCTCTTCGTCCGAAACAGCACGACGCTCGACAACACCGCCCAGGGAGTTTTCGACTTCCAATCCGACTCGTTCATCGACGCCGCGAATTTCATCAACGAAGGGACTCTCCGGCGGACCGTCGGGACGGGCACCGCTACGATCTCGAGGAGTTTCACCGACGCCGGCGGCACGGTCGATGTGGAAACCGGTACGCTCAAACTGCCCGATCCGGCCACGATCGGCTCGGGAACTCTCGAAGGGTTCGGCACGGTCGGCAATTCCGTCACCGTCACCGGCGGAACCGTGAGCCCCGGCAACAACTCTCCGGGCGTGCTTACCGTCACGAACAATTACACGCAAACCGGCGGGCAATTGAGTCTGGAATTGAGCGGCACGACCGCCGGAACGCAGTACGATCAGCTGGTCGTCGGAGGGACTGTCAATCTCCAATCGCCGGCAGCCCTGGCGGTTTCCTTGGGCTACACCGCCAAGGTCGGCGACGCGTTCGTGATCCTGCACAACGCGGGGTCGAACCCGATCACCGGTACCTTCGCGGGGCTGGCGGACGGGGCGACGTTCTCGATCGGGAAGACGACGTTACGCATCTCCTATCAACAGTCGTCGGGCGGCACCGTCACCGGAAACGACGTCGTTTTGACCGTGACGAAGATCGGATCGACCGCCCTGGTCGGTTACCCCCAATTCGCCGCCGGCGGCGCGGGGACGGTCCGATTCTTCAACCCGGATGGGACCGAGCGGTTCACCATCACGCCGTTCCCCGGCTTTTCGGGCGAGATCCGAACCGCGGCGGGTGACTTTAACGGCGACGGTGTCGCCGACCTAGTCGTCGGCACCGGCCCCGGCGGGCCGACGCACGTTCGCGTACTCGACGGCGTCGACCAGCACGAACTCTTCGCAATCGACCCGTTCGAGGCGAGCTTCACCGGCGGCGTGTTCGTCGCCGCGGGCGACGTCAACGGGGATGGCACCGCCGACCTCGCCATCTCGCCCGACGAGGGGGGTGGCCCACGGGTCCGTGTCTTCAACGGGAGCGGGTTCACGCAGATCGCCGACTTCTTCGGGATCGACGACCCGGGCTTCCGCGGCGGCGCCCGCGCCTCTTTCGGCGACGTGAACGGGGACGGGAGTGCAGATTTGCTCGTCGCGGCCGGGTTCGGCGGCGGGCCGAGGCTGGCCGTGTTCAATGGAGCGCAGCTAAAGTCACAAGGCGGCCCCAAGTTGTTCGGCGACTTCTTTGTGTTCGAGCAATCGCTCCGCAATGGAGTATTCGTCGCGGCCGGCGACCTCGATGGTGACGGATTTGCCGATATCATCGCCGGTGGCGGGCCGGGAGGCGGACCGCGGGTGTTCGCCCTGTCCGGCCACGACCTGCTTCAAGGCACTCAGACCCAGGTGGCGAATTTCTTCGCCGGCGACGTCAACAGCCGCGGCGGCATTCGCGTCGCCGTCAAGGATCTCGACGGAGACGCCAAGGCCGACCTCCTCGTCGGCGCCGGCACCGGGGCCGGCTCCCAAGTCACCGCCTACCTCGGCAAAAATATCTCGGCCAACGGCACCCCGCCCGAAGACTTCGCTTTCGACGCCTTCACTGGCTTCACAGGAGGGGTGTTCGTGGGGTAATACTCCGAAAGTTGTGCAGACGCTAACGGCGGCGTAAAAAGGTGCAGCGGGGGCGATGTAAATCAGCCCCGGTTTTGTCGTTGGATATAGCCGAGTTGGCACCGGAGGCGGAGCAGTTGGCGGTCCTAGTCCGCCTCACGGAGAGTGGTGACGAGATTGGCCGACAGCAAAAAACCGTATTCACATGCCTTATGCACTGGCGGCCGTGGCAATTTGGTTATCCGGTGCCGCTTTTACTTCAAACGTACCATCGGACATCGCGACACCTCCCAACCGAAGTTGGGTCTGTCACTAACTCTTTATCCGATGGAGTACGAACAGAACTCGATTCGTGCCCTGAGCCGCGTTGAATTCGGCCGGCCGTTCGTCGAACGGTGGCCGGATCGGTAGACAGATCTGCAACTCGTCGCCGTTGAGTTTGAAGATACCAGCTACTGTTCGACCGCGGTCCGGACCCGAGTCGAACGACAGATCAATTGACCCGGGAGTGCGGAAGTAATCGGCGGACATCTTCGCGTCCCACCGGTCCATTTCCTGACCGAGTGAATTGATCGTAAAGTGGAACACTTTGCCCTTAATTTCGACCGTCCCCGTCATGTCCTCTTCCGGCAGAACTTTCTTGGCGATGTCACCCCGCGTAAGTTGCAGAACCTCCCATTTTCCGTCTAGCGAGTTGCGCGCGAATCGGGATTCCGAGCCACGTTTCTGGGGGGCGTTTGCCTGTGTGAACATTGAACCGTCGAGATTTGTAGTTCCCACGCCGACGGCCAGAACGATCGCCGCGAATGTTGTTGTCGTGCGAAACATTTGAACTCCTCCTGCCGGGCGATGATCAAGGATCACGGATCACACGCCGGCGACTTCGGACGATTCGATCCGAGCCGCCGAGACGACATCCCGAACTGCATCTTTCGTATCAACCTTGGCGTCTTCCGGTTCGAAGACGATGCCGCCCTCTCCTTCGAGACGGGCGATCGCGTCTTTGTCTTCGATCTCGTGCACCGTTGGCAGGTGTCGGAAGTCGCCCCGTAATGCCTTCAGGGCCATCATTTCCTCGTGAATCTCGGTTCCGCTCCGGAACCCCGCGGCCGAGAAGAGGGCGGCAATCCAACTCCGCCGGCCGACGGCGTACCAGGCGAGCATGACGCCGCCGAGGGCCGACAGCGCCGCGAACCACGGCGAAACCGTCGCCGCAAGCACCAACCCCGCGAGGACAATGAGTCCGGCGACGGCCTTCGTGAGTCGGCCCGTACTCCATTCGTAAGCCAATTCATCCAGTCTGGCGTTGATGGCCTCCGGTCCGATTGCGGCCAACTTTGCAAGGTGCTGTTCGAGTTCGGCCCGCCGGACGGAGGGCGTCGCGCCCGTCATCGGGCGCACATGGAAGCGGCTCATGACAATTCCTCCGGACGATAAGGATTTTGCTCGGGCTAGGAAGAACGGTCAGGGGCGAACGTGCAACGACGGGCTGACAGTGCAATGGCAAATGAACAACACGGCAAGACTCCTTGGGACGACCCGCTCGGGGCTCGATTAACCTGGACGCAATCGCTGTGCCGAAATGCTGGTATGACTGGGATCCATCCCGAAAACGATGCAAATAGGAATGCGCTCGCCCGATGAACGGAAAGCGATTTCCCAACGGAGAGGCACTGAAACCCCCAGTACGGAGAAAACTCGTTCGGCATATCTGTTGCGAACGGACCGTATTCGAAATCATTGCGGCGGGGTTGCTATGGTGGGTCAAAACCTGAAACAGAGGGAACTCGTTGTCAATTCTGTATTGTCGAGGCCCGTGACACTCGCGCTTTCACCGCCAAGCTACACGGAACTGGCTCACAACGGGTTGGAATCCGTCAAGCCCGGTTCCCGTCATCTTCTCCGGCGATTTCGGGAGAACGCCGACCACATCCGCGAAGGGTATCTGAGACTTTCTGGCCAGGTCACCCGTGGCGAACCCGTGCCTCCGGTTTCCGAGTGGTTGCTGGACAATTACTACGTGATTGAAGACGTGGTGCGGAAGATCAAAGGACATCTGCCATGGGGGTATTACCGGGAGTTGCCAGCGATGCCGCGTGGGTCGCGTAAGGGAATTCTCCGCGTCTATCTTCTGGCCGAGGCCATCCTAGGTCGATCAGACGGGGTTGTCACGGAAGAGGATATCCGCTCCGCACTTCGGACCTACCAACACGTCGTGTCACTCACCATCGGAGAAGTCTGGGCGATTCCGACCATGTTGCGTCTGGTGACGATCGAAACGATCCGCGGTCTGACGGATGACATTCTGGAGACGCAACGATCAACGTGTCAGGCACGAGCGGCCGTCGCGGCGATGCGTGGGAATCGGCGAACAGAGTTTCCGCCTCGGCCGTCGGATCCGTTCGCGGCTGCCGTGTGGGACGATCTGAGAAAAAACGGTTTGCCGGTCGGCCAGGCGGCAGACGATTTGGCCGGATGGGCTGCGAGCTGCGGCGACGACCCCGATGCGGTGACACAGCGGGAGCACACGCGCTTGGCGGCGACGCAAATCACGTTCGGCAATGCGGTCACGACCTTACGGCTGCTCGACGTGATCGATTGGTCGGCCTTTTTTGAAGCCGTCAATACCACCGAGGCGGTACTCCGGACCGACCCCGGGGGGATCTACCTGCACCAGGATTTTGCCACCCGGGATCGGTGTCGACGGGTTGTTGAGGAACTGGCTGACGGGAGCGGCCGACCGGAGCCGGACGTTGCCCGGGCGGCCGTCGCCGCCGTTCGCAACTTTCCCGAAGGTTCGCCCGACCGCACCGTGATGGCCTTACTTTTGGGAAACAACCGGCAGACGTTCGAACGGTCCCTCGCCTATCGTGTCCGGTGGCGCGGCCTCCGACATGACTGGGCTCGAAAAGCCCCCTACCTGATCTATTTCGGATTGATGGCCGTTCTCTCTCTGGCGATCCTTCTCCTTATTTTTCTTCAAATCCAGACGGCCGAATGGTGGCTGATCTCGGCGGTCATTGTTCTGGGCGGCATGACCGCCGCGGACCTGGCACTGTCGTTCATTTCCATCATTGTCCGCAGACTGGTTCCACCTCGCGTCCTGCCCAAACTGGAATGGAAATCTGCCATCCCGGAGGAGTACGGAACGGCCGTGGTAATACCAGCCCTGATCGGTCGGCCCGAACAGGCGGCCGGACTTTTGGAAAGGCTCGAACTCCATTCCCTATCCAACCCCGACCCGGCCCTGCGATTTGCTCTATTGACCGACTTCACCGACGCCCCCTCCGAGTCGATGCCGGGCGACGAGGAAAGCGTCGCTGCATTGGTCGACGGCATCAAGTCGTTGAATGCCAGGTACGAGGCCGAGGGCGGGCCGCGCTTTTTCCTGTTCCACCGCGGCCGTCTGTACAACCCCTCCGAAGGTTGTTGGATGGGGTGGGAGCGAAAACGGGGAAAGCTCGATGAGTTCAACCGCTTTCTTCGCGGAGCGGAGCTGCGGAGCAATACGACTATTGCCCCGCCGTGGAATGAAGCCGCGCGAGTGAAATTCGTTCTGACGCTGGACGTGGATACCGTACTTCCACGGGAAGCGGCCAAACAATTAATTGCCACGCTAGCCCACCCGTTGAATCGCCCTCGCCTCTCGGCCGACGGCCGGCGGATCGAAGCCGGATACGCCGTGCTGCAGCCGCGCGTGAGCTTCCAGTACCGCACGGGATTCCGATCGTGGTTCGCTCGCCTCTTTTCCGGCTCACCTGGGGTCGATCCGTATTCGTCTGCGTCGTCCGACACCTACATGGATCTGTTCGGCAGTGGGTCGTTCACCGGAAAGGGTCTGTACGCCGTGGACGCGTTCGCAGCCACGGCCGGTCGGGCGTTTCCCGAAAACGCCATTCTGAGCCACGACCTGATCGAGTCGAACTTCGCACGATGCGGCCTCGTGACCGACGTGGAAGTGTTCGATGAATTTCCAGAGAAGTACACGGCCTTTGTCCGGCGGGAACACCGTTGGACGCGGGGTGACTGGCAGTTGCTGCCGTGGCTCGGCCGGACCGTTCCGTCGCCTCGGGGGCGGGAGCCGAACATTCTTCCGTTCCTGGAACGGTGGAAAGTCTTTGACAACCTGCGGCGCAGCCTCCTGCCCATCGCGACCGTGCTACTTCTGATCCTCGGCTGGACCGTTTTGCCCGGTTCTGCCTGGGCGTGGACGGCGCTCGCCCTCGCCCCGCTGCTATTCCCCGCAGTGCAGCAGATTGTCGGCTGTCTGCTCGACATCGTTCGTGGAGAGTCGGTGCGGGTCGTCGCGGCCCGATCGCGGTTCGACCTGGTCAATCCCGTTGGGCAGTCCGTCTTAAAGGTTGTTTTTCTGACGGACTCCGTGGTGACGATGGCTGACGCCGTGATTCGGACACTTTACCGAATGACTATTTCCAGGCGACACCTCCTGGAATGGGAACCTGCGGCGGACACGTCACGGCGGCTCGGGTCGGGTTTCTTGCCGTTCGTTCGAACCATGGCCCCGAGTATTCTGTTAACGGGTGGTATCGCAATCTTCCTGATCCTAACCGCGTTGCCCATCGCCGCCGTGCCGGTGTTGCTGCTCTGGTTTTCGGCCCCGGTCGTCTCATACCTCGTAAGCCGACCTCGGGACCTTTCGGACCCCCCTCTGAAGGCCGCGGAACACAGCGAACTCGAGCAGATCGCGCGGAAGACCTGGCACTTCTTCGCGACATTCGTCGGCCCGGAAGATCACGGTCTACCGCCGGACAATTTTCAGGAGGATCCGCTCGGTGTGGTTGCCCACCGGACGTCGCCGACGAACATTGGCCTCTATCTCATCTCAACCTTGGCCGCCCATGAGTTCGGTTTCGTCGCCGCCGATGAGATGACGACTCGGCTCGACCGGGCGCTGGATGCAATGGAAAAACTGAAACGCTACCATGGCCACTTCCTGAATTGGTACGACACGACGACTCTGACCCCACTTTTGCCGGCCTACGTTTCCACTGTTGATAGTGGCAATTTGCTGGCTTGCCTGCTCGTCCTTGGCCGTGGATTAAGAGAGTTGGCCGAGAAGGACGGCAGGCCCGACTATTTGACTTTGGCCGATCGGGTCGAACGGATCGCCGACGAAATGGACTTCCGCTGCGTGT
>DASXPC010000218.1:0-5333 GCA_036493815.1 Fimbriiglobus sp.
GTGTCAGGACCGTTCCCGCATAGGAAACGACCTCCGTCCGCCAAACCGTGCCGGATCCGTCCCGTGCAATTCGACAATTACCGGGGTCGGCCGAGCGGAACCGTGATCCCAGGAAAAAAATGCGCGCGGACGGATGGGACCCCTACGGTCGGCAGGATCGGTTTCGCGAGCATGAGGCTGAGGAGGCGGTCGACTTCACCGGCGGGGATGCGGATACGGCCTTGGCCGCGAGCGCCTGTCTGGTAATAGGTAATCGTGACCGGTTGACCGTTCAACACCAGGCGACCTTGTTTGGACAAGCCGAGCCAACCGTAGAGGGTGGCCGTCGCGATCCCGAGAGAGCGGGACGCGTCGCGGGTCGAGAGTAGTCCGATCTCCGTCATTCCCCAAGCACCGGTTTGCGACCAGAAACCCAATTCGCGGGAGATTGGATTGTTGCCCCGTCGAGTCGCACGGCGGTCTCACTGCGAGACCGGAGACCGAAAAAAAAATGCTTATTTTCCCAGTGCATGGGAGGGCAGGTGCGCCATAGGTTCAAATGGCCCACGAGTCTGATAACTTCGAGTGGAATCAAATGGAGAAATGAAGTCGGCCCGGTTTCGGCGAATGCACGTGTTCCAAGGGAGAAAGGCATGGTCGCTAAGAAGTCTGCCGCCGTTCGAATGCCTCAATGGTTGACGGAAACTTGGCGATCGGCGGTGGTGCGGGCCAAGGAAGCCCATATCGGCCGTTTGTTATGGGAGCGGGTCTTCACCCCCGCCGAACATCGCCGACTGGGTACAAATCTGGACAAGGCTTACGAGTTCCACGGTAGCCCCGTGGCGATGTGGCGACATCTGTACGGCGTTACTGAGACTCGTGCCGTCATCGACATCAACTACCGCTTGAACCTCCTCGACGCCGCTTCGGCGGATTCCCTACTCCGGGAGTTCGATGAAATGCCCCAGGACCCGGACTTGGCGCGCGAGTGGGCCGTCGGGAAAAAGGGACTGGTCCTCGTCGACACCGAGCGGGAGGCTCATTGGAAGGGAGAATACATCGAGGTCGACTGGCATCGGCATTCGAAAAGCTGGGTCTTGCTTTGGGAAATAGCTCGTGCGGCGAAGCGGAAGCAGACCATCGACGAGACGGTATTCGGGGACAAACAAAAGGGGAACTTGAAGAGCAGTGTGTTCCGGCTGAAACAGCATACGAACTTTCCGGCCAGCCTTGCGGATAGGATCCTACCTGTGATTCTGGGTAATTATCAACTCGCATTGCGTCCGACGGAGATTCATCTGTTCGAACTAGGTGGGGTCGGTTCGGTGCGGGAGTACAAGCCGTAAGCTTCTTCGTGAATAGAATTTGACTCTGTGGATCATGTAATCTAGTGGTTCGACGCCACGAACGACTGCGTTGCTAAACCATTCAATTGAACTGAAATCGAATGCGATCCACTCCTTACATGACACACTTCCCAACCGCCGATACCGTCTCGTTTCGTTGCAAGGGTCTTCCACTGGTTAGGTCTTCGTGCGATGGATCGCACGGAAAACCCGAATGGGATAACCGTCCCGTCGGTGTATCAGTTTCCGACTGATTGGCTCCGGTCGGGTCCCGTCTTAACGCGGCCGTCTCGCCGTCGCCTGTATTGTATTTTTCTCCGGTCTCACGCCGCGACCGATCCGCGACTTGCGCCAGTTACTTTTTCACTTCCTGAAGCGGGACCCGTCGGCCACCGACTCCCCGAACTCGGGGAGATGGCAACCCGGGTGCCTTCATCGGCCACCGGAGTGGAACGGCGCCCCGACCCTTGCGGTCGAGGACGTCGGGTTCCCGGGGCGGATCATTCCCGCGGGCATTCCTTCAAAAAGTAATCGGGAGAATACTCATGACTCGCGAAAGTCGGGACGTACCGCTGACGCCCCGGAACGGGAATACGGTCTTCGCAATCTTAATGAGCCGAAACAGCGACGGCCCGAGACAGACGGCCAAAAGTCTGGGGGACCAAGCCGACGGCGGGAAGCAAACCGTCACTCGGATGTACGCCGGGCCAGTCGAATTCCACCTGATCTCGACGCAGGGGAAGGGGGAGTGGGTCGACCGGCCCGAACTCGCCGAGGTCGAACGGCTGATCGAATCGGGCCTGTACGATATCTTGTACGCGGAAGACCTGGGACGAATGATCCGTGGCGGCGAGGCTTACGCACTCTGCAAATTGGCGGTCCGACACGGCGTTCGTGTGATTGCCCCACAGGACGACATCGACACGGCCCTTCCCGACTGGGAGGAAGCCGTCCTCGACCGGTGTCGCGAGCACGTCGGCCACAACATCCGGGTGTCCAAGCGGATCAAGTCGCGGCTGATGCGGAAGTTCGAAAGTAACACCGGTTCGGCCGGCCGACTCATCGCCGGCTACACCTGCCCGCCGGGGTGCAAGGCTTACGCCAAATGGGAACGGGTCGACACGGCGACCCCGATCTACAAGGAGTGCTTCCGTTTGTTGCGGGCGACGAGGAGTTATCAGGCGGTGAGGGACTACCTGAACGACGTCGGATTCCCCCTAGGGAAGTACTCCCGGGGGCCGAAGTGGACGGCCAAGATGGTCCGTCGCGTTTTGGGTAATCCGGTGCTGAAAGGAATGCCCCAGCGGGGGAAAATGCACACGGTAAAAAACCACGACGGCCACCGGGTGTCGGTGTTGAACCCGGCCGGTCCGACGTTCATCAATTGCCTTCACTTGATCCACGTCGACTCGGCCGAGTTCGACGAGGTGAACGCGATGATGGCAGCGAAGAACGCGCACCTCGGCCGGAAGAAGGTCAACGGCCGGGACCCACTGGCCGGCCGGAGCCGGAAGAATTCGCGGTTCCCCGGCCAGCACGCGGAATGTGAGTACTGCCACCACGCCTTCACCTGGGGGGGTAACGGTCTGAAATGGTCCCTCATGTGTTCGGGCTCACGGGCCCGGAAATGCTGGAATGCGATCGCCATCCGGGGGTCGTTGGCCGCGGAGAAGTTGAACGAAATCCTCGTTAAGGAGTTTTACAAACTCGATGGGTTCGACGCCCAGTTCCGGGAACTGGTCGAGCGGGCCGCCGCCGACGCCGGGGGCGACCTCGACCGCCGGTGGGCCGATTGGAAGCGGCGGCATGCTCAGTGTCTGACAGAAAAAAATAACTTCCTTCAGGCAATCCGTCTCCACGGTCCGCAGCCGATGTACGACCAGCAGCTCGAGGACATCAAAGGGACCGAGGCAGGCCTCGCCCGCGAACGGGCCGAGCTGGAACGGCGGGCGAAGGCGTCCCCCAAGGTGCCGGATTCCCTCAAGGACCTCCGCACCCGGTTCGAGGAGCAGTTGGCGAAAGTGGCCGTCGGGTCGTTCGAATACGCCCGGCTCATGCGGGTGTTGGTGCCGGAGTTCCGCATCCACCTGGTTCGCCTGATCGACGGCGGTCACCTGCTCCCACGGGCGACCGCGACGGTGGTGTTCGCGAACATCGCGACCGACTTCGATCTGATCCCGGGGGCCGTCCCCTTGCTGACCAAGACGTTTACCTTCGACCTGTTCACACCGCCGCAACGGGAGCGGATCCGGCCGGAAGTCGTCCGGCTGGTAGCCGAGGGGTGGAACCAGCGTGAGATTGCCAGGATGTTGCCGGAGCCGGTGACCCAGCCGGCCGTCTCGGAGGCCGTCTTGCTCGACCGGTTGATGAAGGACCGCGGGCTGACGACGCCGTACGAGATCGTCACCGAACCGCCGCCCGATTACACGAAGCTCAGGAGGCACTTGAATAAGGATTACCGGTTCACCCCCCTCGAGGACGGCGGGCAACTCTCCCCGTAGTCTCCGGAGGTTGTGCGAATTTTCGGCCGTGGCATTTGCCACGGCCTTTTCTTTTCCATCCGATCATGATTATGACCCATTCAAAACGAACCTCTAAAGTATTGACCCGTCCGACAGTGCCGGATAGCCCCCTTCACCAACTGATGGTGTTGGTGGCGAAGCGAGTGGCACACACGTTGCAGGAACCGGTTTCGCGACCCGGCGATGCCGGTGGGGTTTCGGCGAGTATCTCAGTCGAACAGTTATTGAAAGTCGATCGGGTTATCTGCCTATCGCCCGACACGTCGGCGGAACGATAATTCTCTTGTGGGGGGCAATCGGTCTCCCGGGGACTAGCCCGGATATTTCACGTTCTCCGGGCCGTGTGTAGTAGCGCGGTGGCTCAAGGTTTGGTAGAGGAGGGAGTTACCACACGTCATCCTTTCCGAGCCAGGAGCCACCGCGATGACAGAGTGTGACCGGGACCGAGTCACGTTTTCCAGCGTTCATCGCCGGGATTTGGTGGCGGATTTTTCGGGCGGGACGATCACGTCCGACGCCGGGGTGCTTTTGCTCCGCGAGGCGGACCGGCGGACCGGGTTGCTCGACGCGGTGAACGACGCGATCCCGGACCCGCGGAACCCGGCTCTGATCACCCACCCCCAGCGGACGATGCTGGCCCAGCGGGTGTTCGGTCTGGCCTGCGGGTACGAGGACCTGAACGACCACCAGCGACTCCGCGACGACCCGGTCTGGCAGGCGGCGACCGACCACCCGGGGCCAGACGACGACCCGGCCCTCGCCTCCCCGCCGACGCTGTGCCGACTCGAGAATCGCGTCAGCCGACTCCCCGCCTCGCCCCCGACGGCGAACCCGATCGCCGTGTGGGCCTCGCCGCTCGTTCACGCAACCGCTCGCGATAACGGCCGAGTTGCGCCCGGCGACACGCCCGGCCCGACTCGCTCGCCCGATACCGACGACTCGACCGCCACCGACGCCATTGACAGGCTGACCGCGCGCACGCCGCACTGCAATACCGCGACTGCGGACGCGACGGCACGAATACCTTCTCGCATCCCTTGAGCAGGCAATGACGAACCCGATAACGACGCCCCGGCTCTGGCCGAACCGCGGTCAAACCCTGAAATGACACGGGCCTTGGGGATACTGCCCCGATGGTCAAGTCTCGGAGCCAAGCGCGACCTTGGCTCCGAGGCGACTTACGGATGAAATCGATTTACGCCGCGAAGGGCTTCCAAACTACCACACCGACCGGTGTCCCCCTTCCCGAAATGCTGTCCGTGAATGGTCGTTAAATAGGTAGGGCAATTCTCTCCTCCCAGCCGCGGGCGTGACCCGCACCCGGGAGGACAGCATGTCGGATGAAATGGTAAACGAGAGCCCGTCGGGGCCGGGGCCTGACCCGAGAGAATCGGTATCGAATGATCGGCCCGAGGCGGTACCCCGCGTCGCGGGGGTGGCCGGCGGACCGGAGCGAGGCTTTGCGAGCGGAGGGGAGCCGGCCACC
>DASXPC010000219.1:0-8610 GCA_036493815.1 Fimbriiglobus sp.
AAAGGCCCGAGAGTTCACGGACTTCGAGACCCGACACCCGACACCCGACATACCCGGCAGTCGAAGACGAAATCCGCCCCCCCACCGGCAAGCCGCGGATCATGATACTCGGCGGCGGGCCGAACCGGATCGGTCAGGGGATTGAGTTCGACTATTGCTGCTGCCAGGCCGCTTTTGCGCTGCGGGCGGATGGGTTCGAAGTCATTATGGTGAACTCGAACCCGGAGACGGTCAGCACCGATTACGACACGTCGGACCACCTGTTCTTCGAACCGCTCACGGTCGAAGACGTGCTGAACATTTACGAGCGGATGACGCCGAGTGGGGTGATCGTGCAGTTCGGGGGGCAAACGCCGCTGAACCTGGCCAAGGCCCTGGAAACGAACGGCGTTCCGATCATCGGCACGAGCGTGGATAGCATCGATCGGGCCGAGGACCGCAAGCGGTTCGCGGCGCTGGTGGATGAAATCGGGCTGAAGCAACCCGAAAACGGCACGGCCGTGGACGTGCAGCAGGCCGTCCATACCGCCCGGCGGATCGGATTCCCGGTCCTCGTGCGGCCGAGCTTCGTTCTCGGCGGACGGGCCATGGAAATCTGCTACGACGCGGACGCCGTCGCCGACTACATGGGTCGGGCCGTCGAAGTTTCTCCCGGCAAGCCAGTGCTGATCGACCAGTTTCTGGAGAACGCCACGGAAGTCGACGTCGATTGCCTGTCCGACGGCACACGGACCGTTATCGGCGGCGTGATGCAGCACATCGAGGAAGCGGGCATCCACTCGGGCGACTCGGCCTGCGTTATCCCGCCGCACTCGCTGCCCGCCGACGTGATCGACGAGATCAAGACCCAGGCGACGAAGCTCGCCGCCGCGTTGGCGGTCAAGGGGTTGATGAACATTCAATTCGCGGTCACCGGGCTAATGCCGGGTGGAAAGCCGACGGTCTACATTCTCGAAGCGAATCCGCGGGCGAGTCGGACGATTCCGTTCGTGTCCAAGGCCTCCGGCGTTCCCCTGGCCCGGCTCGCCGCGCTCGTCATGGCCGGGAAGACGTTGGACGAACTCGGCATTTTGACTGAAGTCGTGCCGGGGCACTATTCGGTGAAAGAGAGCGTGTTCCCGTTTAACAAGTTCCCTGGCGTGGATACGATCCTCGGCCCCGAAATGCGATCGACGGGCGAAGTGATGGGAATCGACGTGGGCCTGCCGATGGCGTTTGCGAAGTCGCAACTGGCGGCGTCGGCCCCATTGCCTGCGAGCGGGGCTGTTTTCATTTCCGTGGCCGAGCCGGATAAACTCGCGGCCATTCCGATTGCCCGACAGTTTGCGGACATGGGGTATCGGTTATTGGCGACCCGCGGCACGGCGAAAGTGTTCCGGGAGAATGGCATCGCGGTCGAGATGCTGCCGAAGATTCAGGAAGGTCGCCCGAACCTGGTGGATTTCATGAAGAACGGTCAGGTGCAGTTGATCATCAATACGCCCAGCGGTCGGGGCAGCCGGACCGACGAGGGAAGAATTCGTGCCGCGGCCGTAGCCCATCGGGTGACGTGTATGACGACCCTCTCCGCCGCCCACGCCGCCGTGGAAGCCTGCCGGGCGCTACGGCACACCGACCTTACCGTGACCGCGCTGCAGGACTGGTTCCCGCGGTAGAGCGGCCCCGAGGGCCGCCCGACACAAGACGACGGGCCGACCCGGCCCTACAACAACCTCATGACGACTCCCACCGACGAATTCGTTGCGAAGAAAGCCGCCATCCGGGAACAGGCTCGAAAGAATCGGGTCGCGGTGAAGGACAAGGACACGGCGAGCCGTCGCATCCTCGCCCGGTTCATGGCCCTGCCCGCCTACGCCACGGCCCAGACCGTGATGTTTTACGTCGACGCCGGCAGCGAAGTCCGCACCCGCCACGTCCTGCCCGAAATCCTCGGCACCGGCAAACGCATCGTCATCCCCTACTGCATTGTCGAAACGAACCAGCTCGAACTGTTCGTCCTCGAAGACATGGCCGAGTTGACGGACGGGGTCCACAAAATCCTCGAACCGCACACCGACCTCCGCGACCTCCCTGGCAAGCGGGTCCAACCGGAAGACCTCGACCTGGTCATGGTTCCCGGCACCGCGTTCGACCCCCGCGGGGCGCGGTTGGGCCAGGGCAAGGGCTATTACGACCGCCTGCTTTCCCGGGTGCGGCCCGACACCCCATTGATCGCCGTGGCGTTCGACGGGCAAATCTTCGACGAAATCCCCGTCGCCCCGCACGACGTCTTCATGGACCTAATCGTGACCGAAACGCGGATGATCAAGGGAAAAGGGCGAAGCTAAACGACGAATTCCGAGTCCTTCGGCCCGTTCCTTGCCTTTAAGCCGTCCCAATCGTCACGATTCCGTATTGCTCGATTTTCCGATACAGCGAACTGAGTCCGATTCCCAGCCGCTTGGCCGCTTCCTTCTTGTCGGGCGTCAGCCGCAGCATCCGTTCGATGTGCAGCTTCTCGAACCGTTCGACGGCGGCGTTGAGTTCGTCCACGGCCGAGGGGTCCGTGTTCGGCGTCGCCAGATCGGGCGGCAAGTCGGCCGGCGTCAGGAGCGGACCGTCCCCGACGATCACGGCCCGTTGCAGGGCGTTATCCAGTTCCCGCACATTCCCCTTCCACGGGTAGGCGGACAGTAGCCGGACCGCTTCGTGGCTCGCCCCGGTTACCTTCTTGCCCATCGCCCGCGCGTGCTTGGCAAGCAAAACGTCGATCAATTCGGGAATGTCTTCCCGCCGATCCCGCAGCGACGGCAACCGAATGGCGAACACGTTCAACCGGTAGAAAAGTTCGTCGCGGAACCGCCCGGCTTCGACCTCCACGGCCAAGTCTTTGTTCGTCGCCGCCACGATGCGGGCCTCGACCGCGACCGGTTCGTTCGCCCCGACCGGCAGCACCTCTTTTTGTTCGATCGCACGAAGCAGTTTCGCCTGCACACCGGGCGGAGCGGCGCCGATTTCGTCGAGGAAAACCGTGCCCGGTCCGGCATGAACGAACACGCCGTCCCGGTCCCGCTCGGCCCCGGCAAACGCCCCCCGACGATGGCCGAACAGTTGGTCCTCCAAAACCTCCGCCGGTGATGCGGCACAATTCACCGCAACGAACCGCCCGCTCGCCCGTGCGTATCGATGGACCGCCCGCGCGAACAATTGCTTTCCGGACCCGTTCTCCCCCAGCACCAGCACCGGCGACGGCGTGGGGGCCACCTTCTTCGCCATCTCGACCGCCTGCCGCATGGCCGGGCTTTTACCGACCACCATTTCTCCGTCGTTCGCCTCGCGGTTCAATTCCTGGCGGAGCCAGCGGTTCTCGCGAAACAGGTCGCGGTGTTCGAGCAGACGGCGGACTTTTCCGAGTACCTCGTGCAGCAGGATCGGCTTCATCAAGTAGTCGTGAGCACCCTTCTGGAAGGCTTCCACGGCCGATTCGACCGTCGCGTATGCCGTGATGAGCAATACAAACGTTTCCGGGCTGATTTTCCGAAGCCTTTCGAGGACTTCGATTCCGTCCAGGCCCGGCAGGTTGACGTCGCACAGCACGACGTCGAACCGGCGGGCGGTCGCTTTCTTGATCGCCTCCTCGCCGCTGGCCGCGGTCTCCACCAGGAACCGGTGCCCGGCCAGAAACTCGGCGACGGTGTCCCGGATGATAGGTTCGTCGTCGACGACGAGAATCGTGGCGGTGGAAGCTCGGGTCGCCATTACGCCGCCCCCGCAAAGCTGCTTCGGGCGGCCGGTAGTTCAATGCGAAAAGTAGTGCCCCGGCCGATCACGGAATCGCAGGCGATCGTTCCGCCGTGGTGTTCGATGATCTTGCGGGACACGAACAAACCTAACCCGGTGCCCTGCCGTTTGGTGGTGAAGTACGGACGAAACAGCCGGATTTGCAGGGCCGGATCGATGCCGGTGCCGTCATCGGCTACGATAAGAATGATGCGGTTCTCCTGCCGTTCGCAGCACACGTCGATTCGCCCCCCCTTCCCTGTCGCGTCGATGGCGTTCAACACCAGATTGAAAACGACCTGCACCAATTGGTCGCGCACGCCTTCCACCGGTGGCAACCCCTCCGGCACAGTGGCCACGATCTGCCGATTCTTCCCCCCCTTGTAATACTTGGCGATGCCCAGGGCCTCGTCCACCACATCCTTCACCGCCACGCGGCCCGGCTCGTCCGACGCCGGCCGGCTGAACGTCACCAACTCCCGCAGCGTCGATTGAATCCGCGCGAGTTGACTCGTCACCAGCTTCAACTTCTCACGCGTGTAGTCGTCGGGGCCGCGGTCGTCGAGCACCTGTACGAGGCTGCTAATGCTTGTCAGCGGATTCCCCACCTCGTGGGCGATTCCCGCCGCGAGTAGTCCGAACGCCGCCATTTTTTCCTGATGCAGCACCTGGGCCTGACTCTCTTCCAGCTCCCGCGTCCGCTCCGCGATCCGTTCTTCCAGTTGGGCCTGGTTTTCCCGCAACTGATCGTTGAGTTCGTGCAGGTCTTCCCCAGCCCGCTTCAGGAGTTTGGCCAAGGCGACCCCGGCCCAGGTGACCCAAACGAAAACGACGATCATCAGGAGCGGCAAAAGAGCATTGGGTGCCGTCGGCGGTTGGGCCGCCACAACGGCTGCGTAGCTCAGACAATCCACACCGCACGCCACGAACGTCGTTCGCGGGTTATAGCGAATCGCACAGCAGATGAGTGAAAGCAGGTAGTAGAACCGGAACGGGCTGTCCGGACCGCCCGCGAAATAGCAGAGCAGGCCGATGAAGAGGGCCTCCATCGCGGCGAGGAGCAGCGGCAGGTCTTTTAGAAACACCCGGCCGTGACGAAACGCGGCCGTATCCACCGCGGTGTACGCGAGCCCAAGGGCAAGGATGACATTGAGCGACGCGAGGTAGGGTGCGACGGACCCGAGGTTCACGATCAGAAATCCGACCACCAGCCCGAACCATCGAATCTTGACCGCGATCGATTCGGCGGCGAGCTCCCACCCCGGATCGGAGGGGACCGGGGCGAGCGCGGATAGGATTCGGGACGGGGCGGACATGCGTGTGATTGTACTCACGGTGAGCCGGCGGATGGGTTACACTGGGAGTCTATGATTCCCACATACTTGTTGGCCCTTACCCTGGCCGCCCCACCATCAGGACCGGCCCTCGTGTTCGAGCCGCCGGACCCGACGCCCCGTTTAGGCGATCATCCGACCGCCCTAGCCATTTCCCGTGACGGAAAGCGGATGGCGGTGTCCCATGCCGGTTCGGACCGTAAGGGGACTAGCCACCGGGTTATCCTTTATGACACGCCGACTTGGACCGACAGCGTCACGTTGGCAGGTGCGGCAAAAGAAATTCGACAATTAGCGTTTTCCGCGGATGGGAACATTTTGTTCGGTGGGGGATTCGGCGACAGGTTGTATGCTTGGGACACGAAAACCGGACGGCTGGTCGATACCATGCCTGTCGATGCCGGAGAGTGCGTTTCACTCGTCCTTTCACCTAACGGCAAGTATCTCGTCAGTCGGCATACACGATACCAAAGGAAAACAGGGAAGTTTTTGATTCAGGTGTGGGACGCGAATACTTACAAGAAACGCATCTCGATCCATGACGATGAAGTCCTCTCTTCCTTCGCAACAGCCGTGACGCCAGATTCAAAGACCCTTGCGACTTGCTTAGGCAAGAGTTTCAAGAAGGAAAAGGACGGTTTCTTTGGAATCGTCGAATACGACATGGAAACGGGAAAGGAGCAAAAGCGGATTAACGCCATTCGAATCACACCCGGTGCTTCCCCGTCAATACGCTGCATCGCATACTCTCCCGATGGTAGCCGCATGTACATCGGGGGCGGGGAACAGATATTGAAATCCGATAAGACATATCAATTCAGTGGGTACTTGTGGGAGATGGATCGAAAAACTGGGACGTTAATGAAGACCATCCTGTCCGATGTCGGTGATTGGGTTCACCGCATTGCCATCTCCTCGGACGGCAAAGTACTCTTTACCACGGCGGGTTTGGTATTACGGCAAGAAACGCTTCCGAATGGAAAATTGGTGTCACACGCGAGAGGGATTATTCGCGCATTCGATACGGATAACTGGAAACCACTTTGGGAGCACGAAACCGAGTTTCCAAATTACAGAGGTTTTGTGTTGTCACCGGCCGGTACGCGTCTCTGTATTGCGGGTGATTCGGAACTTTTCCTTTTGGATACGACAAACGGCAAGAAGAAAGCTGTCTTGATCGAAGTCGGCAAGACTGCCCGTTAATAGTTCGGCCGGCGTACAATGTCGGGGTCGCTCTCTCCCTCCCCCCCGCACGGAGCGCATCATGTCCCTTTCCCGCCGCACGTTCCTGCAAACCACCGCCGCCGGAGTCGCCGGGCTGCCGTTCCTCCCCGCAGTTACGGCCACCGACGCCAAACTCGACCCGAACCTGGTCCGACTCGATTCCGGAATCGAGCCGCTCGTCCGCTTCCTGGAAGACACGCCACGAGATCGATTGGTTGAAGAGGTCGTCGGGAAAATCAAGAAGGGCTTGCCGTATAAGGACGTCTTGGCCGCCCTTCTCCTCGCCGGCGTCCGGAACGTGCAGCCCCGGCCGAACGTCGGGTTCAAGTTCCACGCGGTGCTCGTCGTCAACTCGGCACACCTGGCGAGCTTGGCGTCGCCGGACCACGAACGCTGGCTGCCGATCCTCTGGGCGGTGGACAATTTCAAGAACTCGCAGGCGCAAACGATCAAAGAGAGCGGCTGGCGGATGAAGTCGGTGGACGAGATGAAACTGCCTTCGGCCCGGACCGCTCGGAAAGAGTTCGTCGCGGCCATGGACGACTGGGACGAAGCGAAGGCCGATGCGGCCGTGGCGGCGCTGGCCCGCACGGCCCCGGCCAATGAAATGTTCGACCTGTTCGCCCGATACGGCTGCCGGGACTTCCGCGACATCGGCCACAAAGCCATCTTCGTCGCGAACGCGTTCCGCACCATCGGCTGCATCGGCTGGCACCACGCCGAGCCGGTTCTGCGGTCGCTCGCCTACGCCCTGTTGCAGCACGAAGGAACCAACCCGGCGAAGCGGGACGCCGCGGCCGATGTCATTGGCCGACACAATGCCGACCGGGCCAAAAAGCTCGGCGAGAACTGGCTAACCGGCCGGCCTCACGTCCCACCCACGAAAATTCTCACCGAGTTACGGTCCCTTTCCGCCGACAACGCGGCCGAGATGGTCCTCGCCACGGTTGGAATGGGTGCCGCCGTGCAAACGGTCTGGGACGGCCTGTTCCTCTTCGCCGCAGAGTGCCTCATGCGGCAGCCCGGCATCGTCGCGCTGCACACGGCCACGTCGCTCAATGCTCTGCGGTATGCCTTTGACACCTGCTCGGTTGAGGAGACGCGGAAAGTGTTGCTCCTGCAGGCGGCATCGTACATGACGCTCTTCCGCGAAGCAATGAAGGGGCGGAAGGACAAGACGCAGGATGTGCAGATCGATGCGGTGGAGCCGGCGAGCAAACCGATGGGCGAAGCGGACCTGTTCGCGCTGGTGCCGAAGGATCGAATGGCGGCCGCCCGGGCGGCTCTGAAAACGATGCAGACGGACTCGACCGCTGCCGATCGCATCTCCGCCGCTGCCCGCAAACTCGTCTTCTTCAAGGGCAATGACGCCCACGACTATAAATTCAGTGCCGCCACTATCGAAGATTACCGCCACGTCTCCCCGCCGTGGCGAAACCGGGTCCTCGCCGCCGCGATGTTCAATTTCAAGGGCAGCGGGGAGAACGACTCGGGCGTGGCCAGGCGGGTGAAGGCGGCGCTTACTTAAAGCGAAACAAGACAGCCAGACGTTTGATGGTCGGTTTGTCTTCGAACGATGCCTTGGATGTCGCAAAGATACCCGCATGGCCCGGATCGTCGTCGAGTATTTCCGGTTTCACTTCGAAACCGATCAGTCGGATGTCTTTCACCCGTGCATATGCCACGAGAGAACCGGCAGCCCGATCGCCACCGACCCGCTTGAGGAAATCAGTTTCGGACGTAATAGCCACTCGACTGACGGACACGTACGTTTCATTCCGATGAACCCGAGGCCGAAAGTTGGCACTAGTCAATCCTTGGGGGCGGACCGGGTGACAACCAAGTCGTGCCCGGTGGGATGTGCCTCATGACGATCTCGTCATCCCCCACGGTTTCATCCGATACCGGTTGACTCATGCGGCACCGGCCGTGATGCCGGAAAACATTTGCTGCAAGGGAAACGGAATCTCAGCCCGACGGGTCGCTCCCGGTAATTTCCCGGCCGCAGAGTCGTCCGTCTCGATATTCTGATAGACGAATTCGACGGCAATCCCTGCGGGCTTCGCATCGAAGTGGAGTTCTAAAGAGTGCGGTCCGTTATCCCAGGAGAATAAAACTCCCGCATCAGGAGTCGGAGTCACATACGGTAAGGGAAGGTCGGGGTATGCGGACGTGAGCTTACGGTAATATATGCTGGCTTCCTCAATTGCATCGGTACGGGGGGAAAGGCCGCCATACCCGTCCCAGTTCTCGGGTACGTTACGCATCGCTTCCAGTTGCTCAAAAATAGTCG
>DASXPC010000220.1:0-5449 GCA_036493815.1 Fimbriiglobus sp.
CTACACTTCTGGCACGACCGGAATTCGTTTGCATTCGTTATCGTTTGGAGACCCGACGTGACCGCAGCCGCGGAGTTCATAGGCGTCGTGAAGACGTATAAATCGGGGCCATTTGCCCGAAACGGCACCCAGGCCGTGCAGGGCGTCACATTGTCCGTCCCGGTGGGAAGCGTTTTCGCCCTGCTCGGCCCGAACCGGGCGGGGAAAACCACGCTCGTCAAAACCTTACTCTCCCTGACCCGGCCGACAGCGGGCACCGTATCCCGGCTCGGCGAACCGACCGCGAATCGGGCGACCCTGGCCCGCGTCGGGTACATGCACGAAAACCACGCCTTCCCGCGATACCTCTCCCCGGCCGAAGTCCTCGGATTTTACGGCGGCCTGTCGGGCATTCCCGCCGAAGGGCTGCGGCCGAAAGTCGACGCCCTGCTCGAAAAAGTCGGCCTCGACGACCGGAGGCGGGATCAGATCGGACGTTTCAGCAAAGGCATGGTCCAACGGCTCGGTCTCGCCCAGGCGATCATCAACGACCCCGACTTGTTGATTCTCGACGAACCGACCGAAGGTCTGGACCTGGCCGGACGAATCCTTCTCCGCCAGGTGGTTCGAAAGCTCAAGGCCGCGGGAAAGACCGTGCTGGTCGTTTCGCACGTGCTGCCGGAAATCGAAGAACTGTGCGACCGGGTCGCGGTCGTTGTCGGCGGTCGCTTGGCGTTTCAGGGAACGATGGGCGAATTGACCCACGGCAACCCGCTCGAACCGGCCCTGGCCGCCGTCTACCAGAAGGGGGCCGCGGCATGAACCTGCCCACTGCGATCCGAACGATTCGTTGGATGGTCCGGGACACGTTCCGGCAGGCCGTCGCCAGCAAGCTCGCCTGGGTGATGCTCGCCGTCACGGCGGTGTGTACGTTCCTCTGCTTCTCGGTCCGGGTCTCCGGCGACATGCCCCGGACGACTCACCCGGACGAAATCCCGAAGTTCATCACGAAAGCCGAGATGGAGCGGATCGGGGCGGAGAAGGTGAAAGCCGACGGTATCCGGGTCCTGTCGGGCGAAGTCTCGTTCGGGTTCGGGGCGGTGACCGTTCCGCTCGGCCGAAGTCGGGACGACGCGGTGAAGTTCCTTCAACTCTGGATGGCGGGCATCGTCGCCGACACGGTGGGAATCCTGCTCGCACTGCTCTGGACCGCCGGGTTTCTGCCGACGTTCCTGGACCCGCACGCCGTGACCGTTCTGCTCGCCAAACCGGTCCCCCGTTGGACGGTTCTGCTCGGGAAATACCTGGGGGTCGTGTTATTCGTCACGGTACAAGCCAGCCTGTTCGTCTTCGGCACCTGGCTGGCCCTGGGCATTTCGACGGGCGTCTGGTCCGGCGGATATTGGCTCGCCGTCCCGCTGCTCGCGGTCAGTTTCGGAATCTTCTATTCGATCTCGACGTTCCTCGCCGTTTGGACCCGCTCGGCCGTCGCTTGTGCGTTCGGGACCATACTCATCTGGATGCTTTGCTGGGCGATGAACTTTACCCACCACCGGCTCGCCATCCGTGAGGTGGAAGGGGTCGGCGGCGGGTCCGTGGCGGTGGCCGGGGTCGGGTATTGGGTCCTGCCCAAACCGCTCGATTTGGGCGGGGTGTTCTACGACGCGATGGGGGCGGAGGCCTACGCCCAAAAAGTGCCGGAGCTGAAGGCGTTGCAGGATAAGGGCAAATATTCGCCGGAACTTTCGGTGCTGGCGTCCTGCCTGTTCGCGGCGGCCGTGTTGGCGATGGCCTGTTTCGAGTTTCGGCAAACCGACTATTAACCCACGGATATCGGCGCGATCTGGTCGGGGAAAAAGGCGACGTCGAACAGCTTGGAGAAGGTCCGCCCGTTGTAGGCGATGACTCGGCCGTTGCCGTCCGAGCCGACAACCGCGTCCGGCTTGCCGTCTCCGTTCACGTCGGCCGCCGCCACGTGCACGCCCGACCGGGGGCTGACAAACCCCGATTCCAGTTCGGCGAAAACGCGGACGGAACCCCGGCTCAAATCTCGACCGTTCAACAAAACCGCTTTGTTCCCGGCCCCGACCGCCCCGACCAGCACGTCGGCATAGCCGTCGGCATTGAAATCGGCGGCGGCGAGGAACACGCCGTCGCGCAACGCCGCGTCCGCCGCGAAGATGTCGCCGAACAGCTTCCGGGGATCGCCATCGCCCATCGTTCGGCCGTTGTATACGGCCACCCGCGGTCCGCCGCCCAGCCCGGCGGCGACCAGCAAATCGGCCACGCCGTCGCCGTTGACGTCTCCGACCGCCGCCCGGGCGCCGCCCCGGAACGCGTCGTCTTCGATTCCGAAGAAGTCGACGACCGTCGCATATCCCTCGGTCGGATCGAACGCCCGCACCCGCGGTCCGCCGCCGTCGTCCGGTGTGACGATTAATTCGGCCCGGCCGTCGCCGGTCAGGTCGCCGGCGGCCACGTTGACCCCGCCGACGAAGCTGGCCTCGAACGGAAAAATGTCCGCGATCTCGGCCAGCGTCCGGCCGTCGAGTACCCGCACTTCCGTCCGATCGCCGGGGCCGGACCCGACCGCCCAGTCGAGGACACCGTCCCCGTTGAAATCGGCCGACGCAACCGTCACGCCGTTTCCACCCGTGGCTGCCGGTACGGAGAATAGTGACGTGCCAGTCGAGCTTAAACCCTCCAGGGTCGGCTCGCCGTTCACCACCGCCCCGATTCCGACTACAGCCGGTGGGACTGGCACGGGAACCGTGGACAATCCGGGCTGACCATTGCCGGCCGATGGAGGAGAAACCGGAACGCGCGGCGGGGATACGGGGGGAATGGTTGGAGGCGGAACAGGCGCGGGCGGTTGGGCCGGTTGGGATACAACATGCCAACCGATGTCCTGCAATGCGGCAAAATCGAGCGAGGTCGCGGTTTGTCTCGCTCCAATCGGGAGAACGGGCACCATGACCGGCACCGAACCATTCACGGTCGTGCCCGGTAACCAGTGGTCGGGACTGCCGTCGGAATCGTCGCGAACGACTGGGGCGGGGGAGCCATATGTCGCGACCACGTGGGGCCCGTTGAACGTATCCGCCGCGGAGACCCACCGCGAGAACGCCGCGTTGTCCGCCCCGAAGCCAAACACGTGAAACAACTCGTGCTCGGCCACGGAAAGGAAATCGAACTGATTCCCGGCCGGCAGTCCCGCCCCGAAGTTCCAGTTCGAATCGGTGTCGAACGCCACGACCCCGCCCCACGGTCCGAAGTCCGTGGGGTTCTGGGCCGCCGCTCCGGTTTGTCCGCGGTCCTTGAGCAGAGCGTTCCACTGCGACAGCCCGGCCGAGGAATAGCTCCAGGCCAGCTCCCGCCCAAGCGTATTCCCGGGCAGGGCCGCCCCCATGACGTAGAGGACCATTTCGTCCGCCCCGACCGTCGGGTTGACCACCGTCTCGGTCCCCCCCGTCGCCGGGTTCTGAAAATGGATCGTCCAGGTGTTGACGCCGGATGGAGTAATCGCAGCGAGGTGGTCTTGCAGCCGAGGGGCGATCGCGTCCACCGCCCGTTGAAGGGCCGCCCGTTTCGCCGGGTCATCGAAGAAGTGACTGGCGTCGAACTGGTAATCGAGCCGCACGGTAATGGCGGGGCAATCCCTTGCTTCGAGCGTATCCAGGACGAGACGGGCCGGCGTGTTGCGTGCGGAGGGCTTAGGGCCCTTGGCCGGTCGAAATACCCACATGAAATAATCCCGGGAAGGGAGCCGGGCGAAGGGCGTGAGGCCGGGCCTATATCGGCACGGATGCCACGGGTGGAATGCGAGAAGTGCTCGGAAATTCGAAAACAGTCTTGAAGAGACGCCGCACTGGCGGAAATTCAGACACTGGTGGGAGAAATGATGGCCCGAAAATAACGGGCGGTCCCCGCAACCGCCCGGATCCCGTGGGCTAGCCGGGATCATTGGGCAAGCAATCGGACCGTCGGTATGAGCGTGCAGGGCCGATCGGCCGACGGAATGGGAGAAATGCAATCGACGTGCCGGGTCGCGGAGAATAGGTCGTTCGGCCTATACCGAAAGGGGAAAATACTCGGGAAGTCTCAGACAGTGATTCCCAATCGACGCAGGCGTTAGCAACGGCTAACGCCCGCGATTCGGCCCGTTTCTACGTTTTGGACGCGGCGAAGCGATCGCTCACCGTCGTCCAGTTGACCACGTTCCACCACGCCGCGATATATTTCGCCCGCAGGTTGCGGTATTTTAGGTAATAGGCGTGTTCCCACACGTCCAGGCCGAGTAGCGGGGTGACGCCGGTCATCATCGGCGTATCCTGGTTCGCGGAACTGGTGACGGCCAGCGGTTTATCTTTCCCGGGGACGAGCCAGGCCCACCCACTGCCGAACCGGTTCGCGGCCGCGGCCGAGAATGCCGCCTTGAATTTGTCCATCGACTCGAACGACGCCTCGATCGCCTTGAGCAGGTCCCCTCCCGGGGCGGTCTTTTTCGGCGTCATCCAGGTCCAGAACAGCGAGTGGTTGTAGTGTCCGCCGCCGTTGTTCTCCACGCCCTTCCGCTTGTCGGCCGGAATTTCCTTCAGGTTCTTCACCACGTATTCAATCGGCTTCGTCGCCCACTCCGTTCCGGCCAACAGCTTGTTCAGATTGTTCACGTACCCCTGGTGGTGCTTCGTGTAGTGGATCGTCATCGTCTCGGCGTCGATGTGCGGTTCGAGCGCGTCGAACGCGTACGGCAGCTTCGGCAGCGTAAAGCCGGCGGCCGGCGGCTGACCGGCAAACACCCGCGCCGTCGGCACGGTCAACGCCACCGCGGTACCGGCGGCGGCCTTCAATACTTCGCGACGGTTCGGCATGGCTGAATCCTCTCGGGGTTAAGACGGACCACTCCACTCCACCCTTTAGGATACGAATTCGCCGACCCGACCTTAACCCTTTGGCCACTCGCCGTCCGGCGTCGCGCGGTCCACGTGCCCCGGCAGGTGCTCCGCCAAAAGCCCACTCACCTGACCCGGTGCCAGTCCGAACTTCGCAGCCAGGTCTTTCAGCTTGTCCGAGCCGAGGGCCTGCTCCACTTGCTCCCGGGAGATCGGAAGGTTCTTCCCGTTTCCGATCCAGGATTGGACCTGTTCTTTCATTCCGGCCGAGCCGAACTTCGATAGTACGTCCTGCAGATTGACGTTCCCGGAACCGAACAGGTCCGACAAGATGTCCGCCCCTTTCCCGGAGGCGATCGAAGACCCCAGCCGCTTTCCCAGAATGCGCGAGATGAGTTGGGAAATCATTTGCAGAAATGCTTTCACATTAATTCCCCACAATGACGCTGTAGGCGTTCTTAACCGAAGAGGGCAGCCCATAAAGGTCGAGTGCGGTAATTAACAGGCAGGACGTCCATCCGGCGATAAGCAGGAACCAGCCGTTGCGGTAGGCTCCCATCCACTTTCGCGAACTGGTG
>DASXPC010000221.1:0-76649 GCA_036493815.1 Fimbriiglobus sp.
GGAGCGAGGGTTACGTCATCGAACCCGCCGAGTGTGCCGACCGCGGTGACGGAGCGGTGCACCGGCCGGGGTTTAAGCGTTTCGACGGTGATGGGAACCGGATCCTGTCCCTTTTCCCCCGTCGCCGCGGCAGTCGGCTTGGTGCCGCATCCGAACGCCGACAGGACGAGCAGACTGAGGAGAAAAATGGGAACGATCCGGCGAATCAGGGCGGCCAGTTCACCACCGTCCTTTCGGCGGGCCCGAGCCTTTCGCTCCGCGTCGGACAATAAACCTTGGAAGACGACGTCGAACATGTCCCGGGCCTGTTCGGCCGGGGGGACGCGTCGGCCGGCCAAGTGGTTCGACAAGACGATCCCGAACAGCAGGTCGCCGATGACGGCCGAGATACGTTCGGGTGGGAAGTTGCGGAACCGGCCGGTATCAATCAGGGTTTTGAGGAATGCCGTCTTTTTTTCGGCGGTTTCGCTCGTGCGTTTCGTTTCGAAATAGAGCGGCCGGTGCCGGTCGCGGAAATAGGCCCGTTCCTGGATGAACAGTTCGGCCATTTCCGGCCGGTCGTCGAAAAAGGTCAGGTACGCCAGAATCGCCGCTTCGAACCGGACGAGCGGGTCGACCGACACGTCGTCCACGACGCGGTCGATTGCGGCGGAAAGGTCCTTCACGGCACGATCCACCGCGGCCAGGAACAGGTCGTCCTTGGTCGGAAAATAACGGTAGACGGTCCCCTTGCCGATGCCGAGGTCGTCGGCGATGGCTTGGACGTCGGTGTGACCGAACCCGAACCGGGCGAATGCCTTCGCGGCGGCGGTCAGGATTTCCGCCTGCCGGCGGGCTCCGAGCCCGGGGTCCTTCGGCCGGCCCGGTCTCTTCAGTTCGAGCGACATAAGAACACAACCGTCGGGGAGAGAATTATTTAACGGACTGGTCCGTCCGCTAATACAGGTTTTACCCGTCTCTCTTACGCGGTCAAGGGGAAGTGGAACGGACGACCCGGGGCGTGGGCGGTATAATGACCGTTCGTTGCCCGAAAGGTTTGCCATGTCGCTGGACTGGTCCCCGCTCGTCGAACTTTTCCGCCGGAGTCAACGTCCCCTCCTCACAACCCACGTTCGACCGGACGCGGACGGGTTGGGAAGCCAACTTGCCCTGGCCGACGCGCTGCGGGGGATGGGGAAAGCGCCGCGGGTGGTGATCGCGAGCAAACTCCCGCCGCGGTACGATTTTCTCGATCCGGGGCGGACGGTTATCGAGAATTTCCAGCCGCCCGGGGACGCGTTCCGCTCGGCGGATGCGGTGGTGGTGATGGACACCGGAACGTGGGGTCAGCTCGGCGAGTTCGGGGCGTTCCTGAAAAGCTACTCTGGGCCGAAAGCGGTCGTCGATCATCACCGGACTCAAGACGATTTGGGGGGACTTGCCTTCGTCGATACGTCCGCCGAAGCCACTGGGCGACTCACCTACGAAATCATTCGGGCGCTCGGCGTTCCCCTTTCCCCGGCCGCGGCCAAATACCTGTTCGCGGCCCTCGCCACCGACACCGGATGGTTCCGCCACCCGAACACCACTCCGGCCACGTTTGCCCTGGCCGAGGAACTGATGCGGCACGGAGCCACCCCCACCCCCCTCTACGAAGCTCTGTACGAAACCGCTCCGGTCGCTCGGCTCAAACTCCACGGCGTCGCCCTCTCCCGCCTCGCTACCCGCGCGAACGGCCGAATCGCCTACACCGAAATCTACCTGACGGACTACCCCCAAACGGGTGCCGTACCGGGCGACACCGAAGACCTCATCAACTATCCCCGCAGCGTCCAGGGGGTCGAAGTCGCACTGCTATTTATCGAACAGGCGGACGGCGGCACCAAGGTGAGCTTCCGGGCAAGGACGGTCGACGTGTCGAAGGTGGCGGAGTCGTTCCAGGGCGGCGGGCACAAACTCGCCGCGGGGGCACGACTGCCCGATGCGTTGACGGAGAGCCGGGAAAAAGTGATTGGGGCCGTGGAGGCCGCCATGGCTCACGTGTGCTGAATTGGAAGTTCGTTGACAAAGAGCCGTGCACGAAGTATGCGGCGGATTGCGGATGCCGCTTACTTCGCGCGCGGCTCCTCTGAAACGCATTTAGCGTGAACAGTTTCGATTACATTCGACGGGATAACAGGTTTAACATAATAGGTAATGTTGTCTTGCTCGATCCTGCCTTTTTGTCAAATCGTAATATCGACGTGACCCGTGTGAGGTTCGAGGAATGATGGAACACGTTCATACACGCTTTACGCTCCGGCAATTACCCTTACCGGCCAAACTGGTCGTTTCCGTCTTCCTCGTCTCCGTCGGGCTCGGCTACTTCTCCGCCCTCGTCCAACTTCACCTCCGCCACGGCAGCCGCAACGGCGACCCGCTCCCCTCTGCCTCGGACGTGGTCGAACGATTTTCCGGGCTGAAAAAGTCATCCCCCGGCGGGCCCGAACCGGTCAGTAAAATCGAACGCCTTATCATGGGACAGACCGACGGGGACATGACCAAGGACTCGATGGCCCCGGCGTTCTTCGCCAAGTCGGGCAGTTCGTACACCAAAGCCTGCAAGGAGCGCGGGAAGGACGTGGTCGACCGGGAGCGGGAAGGGGAACGGCTTCTGATGCAGGCCTGGTGTCGGGCAAACCCGGATGCGCGGAAGGCGGCTTACGAAAGCGACAAGTTCCCCATCCCTGCCGAATTGTCTAAGCACCCCGTCAGCGATGACTTCTTGACCGCGGAGACGAAGACGTTTGCCGTCAAAACACTGATCGAAACGCGGTGCGGGAAGTGTCATCCCGGCGACCATCCGCCGAGCCTGGAAACCTATAAGGATCTCGAACCGCTCGTCACCGCCCCGAAGCCCGACGAAATCCTTCCCGGCGGCTGGGTCCGCAGCCCGAGGCAGATGTCGGTCGACGCCCTGACGCAATCGACTCACGCCCACCTGCTCAGTTTTTCGATGCTGTTTGCCCTGACCGGCCTCGCGTTCGCCTACACGGGTTACCCGTGGGGCGTTCGCCTTGCATTAGCACCCCTGGTACTGATCGCTCAGATTCTCGACATCGCCTGCTGGTGGCTCGCCCGCGTTTCCGAAGTCGGGCCGTACTTTGCCACAGCCATCCTCGGCACGGGCGGGCTCGTCGGCCTCGGTCTTGCGGTCCAGATTATCGGCACCCTGTTCGACCTTTACGGTCGCAAAGGACGGTTGGTGCTGATCCTCCTCTTTCTCGCAGCCGGGGTCGGGTTCTTCTTCCTGTACACGCACGGAATCGGGCCGGCACTCGAAGCCGAGAAAGCGGCGACGAAATAGACGAGCCGCGTCCCTACGGCTGCAACTCGGCAAGAAATGACTTGATAAACTCGACCGATTTCCGTGCCGCATTCACCGCGTCGTGGCTGTGCCGGCTCAGTTCGACGTAGACCCCGCCCGCATACCCGGCCCGGGTCAACCCCGCGAACACGTCCGCGAAATCAACCTCTCCTTCGCCAAACATCAAGTGGTCGTGGACTCCGCGACGCATGTCGTCGAGATGCACGTTCCAAAGCACATCTTTCCAGTTTAAGAGATAGTTGCTGACGGGCGCCTCCCCCTGGCAGACGAGGTGCCCGACGTCAACGGTCAGGCCGAAGAAGGGGTGGTTCACTTTTTCGAAGAGTTCGGCGAACTTGTCCATCGTATCGACGAACATGCCCGGTTCGGGTTCGAAGCCGAGGCGGACGTTTCGGGCCGCGGCGGCGTCGGCCAGTTTCTTGCACTCTTCGACGAGCCGGGCCATGTGTTCCGACGGCGGGGCGTCGTCGGTCGGCGTACCGGACCAGAAGCAGACGCAGTCCGCCCCCACTGCGGCGGCCAGGCCGACCGCGTCCTGCTCCAGAAACTCGAGTCGGTACGCCCGATCGCCCGGGTCCGGTGAAACGAGCGTCGGCTGGTGCTTGCGGTGGGCGTCGAGCAGGAACCGGGCTCCGGTTTCGATGACGCATTTCAGGCCGTGACGGTCGAGGAGTTCGCGAAACTCTTCGGTCCGTTCCGGGAACTCCGGGTCGAAGGGGTTCAGGTGGTGTACGTCCGGCGTAAGGGCGATCCCGCGATACCCCTGCCCGGCGAGGATCGCGACGGCATCTTCTAACTTGTGGTGGGCGAAGCCGTTCGTGTTATAGCCGGGGAACATGGGAAGCCCGGGAAAGGGTGAATTCGAAGCCTTCGGCAAAACGGGAAACCCTGCGAAATGAGGGTCCGGCCGGGGGCATTCTCATTCTTGAAGGTTTCTCACTGCGGACTCACGTTTTTTCGGTTATTGTGCGATAATGTAAGGGAAGGTTGCCGCCGGACCACCGTCCCGCGTCGAAATGGGGAATGCCATGCGTTACGCGAAACGTCTTCTTTTGGCTGCCGTTCTCGGAGTGGGCCTTTCCAACTCTGTGCTCGCCCAAGCCACGGGCGGGACGGGAAACACGGGGGGCGCTGGAAACACGGGGGGCAACCTAGGCACTGGTACGACCAACGCAAACACGGAAACGTTTAACGAACTGGTCACGATCCCGACGATTGCCGGGATCACGGCGAATTCCCGGGGTGGTTCCGCTGTTAACAGCGCGAACGCCTTTGGTTCCTATTACTGGAACCCGCAGACGCTCGGAATGCCCGGGACGACGAATACCACTGGTTCGAGCGGTTTCGGCGCCGCTCTGTACGGCTCCACGACCGGCGGCGGCGCCCGGGGCGGCACGACGGGCGGCGGGGCGACGGGAGCCCGATCGACCACTTCCGCTAATGCCGCCAGCTTCGGCTCCACAATCTCCGGCACCGGCAATACCGGCCTTACCGGAGCCACGGGGTTCGGCGGCGGCACTGGCGGATCCCTCGGGGGTGGTTCGGCCGGCGGGTTCGGCGGCACGACCACAGGCGGGCGCGGCGGTACCACCGGCGGGTTTGGCAGCACCACCACCGGAGGCGGACGAAACGGCATGACCGGGGGGACCAACGGCACCGCGAACGTTATCGCGTCCTCCGGCCGCGATATCGCCTACATCTCCCGAATCGGGAATCCCGTACCCCGAACGCCTGTTCTCGGCGGGGGGAACGCGATCCCGCCGCTTCAGGTCGAACTCCGCACGATGTTCAACTCCTCCCCAACCTACTCCGGAAACAAGACGATCCAGGTCAGCGCCTTGAACGACGGTTCCGTCACCCTGACAGGAACGGTCGATAGTGCCCACGAAAAGAAAGTGATCGAAGGCATGACCCGGTTGACCGCCGGCGTCAAGCACGTGGATAACAAGCTCGTCGTGAAGAACGGCGGTTGAAACGACCGACACGCGTATGATAACGGGCGGGGGGACTTCCCCCGCCCGTTTTGTTTTGCACCGCGAGGTCTGCACCGCGATGGCCGGCGTGAATCCCTATATTGTGAAGCCCCGCGTGTCGTTGCCCGTCCGCCCGTTCATGGTTACGTTCGTCGAAGAAGATTCGGGGAATGAAACCGTCTTCGAGGTCGACCCGGCGAAAATCCCCTACGACCGCACCGGCGAGCCCGGCAGCGTGCTCGACATTGCCGCGGGGGCAGGGCTGGACATCGACCACTCCTGCGGCGGAGTATGCGCCTGCGCGACCTGCCACGTCTACGTGACGAAAGGCCTTTCTTCCTGCTCCGCGTCCACCGACGACGAGGAAGACATGCTCGACACCGCCCGCGGCCTCACGCCCGATTCGCGGCTCAGTTGCCAGTGCGTGCCCAACGGCACGCAAGACCTCACCGTCGTCATTCCGAAATGGAACAAGAATCTGGTGAAGGAAGGCCATTGATCATTCGGGCGTCGAATACAGATACACCGCAAACGACGCCAGCCAGTGCTCCCCTTCGTAGTTGCCGCTGGCAATGTGCTTCAACCCGGCGTCCGCGTGCCGTTTCGCCGACTCGATCAACCCGGCCCGCGCCGGGTCGTCTTTCGGAAGGGCCGCCGCGATATTCCGCAGGCCCCACGCTCGGCTCAGGTTCAGCCCGTCCAGGTGAACCAGTTGCGGATCGGAGCGGTCGGTCACGGTCGCGGGGGCGAACGCCGGCTTCGGCAGAAATGCATGGAACCAGTCGCGAAACTCCTCCCGCGGCAGCACCCGCCGCATGAGGTCCGCCTCCATCAGGCTTGGCGAGAAGAAGTCGTTGCCGCCCGGCTCCCAGCTCGCCGGGATGTTCTTGTCGTTCGCGTAATAGAATTTCGCCCGCTCGACAACGAGGGCCTGCAACTTCACGTCTCCGACGGCTTTGGCATAATCGAACGCGAACGCCAGGCCGAAGGCCGTGTTCGGGTGCACGCCCGTGCGAATCGGATAGGTCTGCTTCGGGAAAAAGTCGACATACCGTTCGGCGATCGCCTCGGCGAGCGGTTTCAGGTTCGCGGCCCAACGCTTCGCGTCCGGGTCGTCCCAGCCGTGCAGTTCCTCGGCCAGCTTCAAGAGCCATGCCCAGCCGTAGGTCCGCTCGAACGATTTCGATTCCGGTCGGAGGAAGTATTCGACCTCGCCCTTCAGGCTGGCCGCAGACAGGTGTTCGTTAAGCACGGCCCGAATCTCCTTCGCTTCGGGCAGATCGGGAATGTACCGCAGCAACCGGGCCAGCATCCAGTGCCCATGTACCGACGAGTGCCAGTCGTAGCAGCCATAGAATGCCGGGTGCAATTCCCGCGGCCCCTTCACGTCCTTCGCCCCGCCCATCACGTGGTCGAGTTTGTTCGGGTACTCCTGCCGAATCCCCTTAAGGGCCAGCTTCGCAAACGCGGAAGCCTGCTCGCGGGGCGGAATGCCGGGATCGGCGGCAATCGCATTGGACATCGTGATGACCAACAGTGAGAGTCCGGACAGGCTCAAATTGGTTTCGAACATGATTCGATCCTTCTTCTCAGTGTTCTCTGTGGTTAAACGCTCTTCTCAAACCTCAACGACGCCGAATTCAAGCAATACCGCAGCCCCGTCGGCCTCGGGCCATCCTCGAACACGTGGCCCAAGTGGCTGCCACACTTCGCACACCGAATCTCGACCCGTACCATGCCGTGGCTCACGTCTCGAATCTCGGCCACGTGGGCCGGGTCGAAAGGCTGGAAGAAGCTCGGCCAGCCAGTGCCCGATTCGAACTTCGCCGAAGATCGGAACAACGGCAGCCCGCAGAGCCGGCAGCCGTAAACGCCCGGCTCCTTGTTCGCCAGCAGCCCGCCGCAAAACGGCGGCTCCGTCCCACTATGCAAAAGCACCCGCTTTTCTTCAGGCGTGAGAGTGCTTTCGAGCGTCGCCCGCTCCGTCGGTGTCGGCGGCGTCAGGTCGTATCCGGATTCGGATCGGTTACTTTTCGTTGCGTTCATGACGTCTCCCAAGCGGTCGCGTCGGCCACCCAAACACTGCGGCCGAAGTGCCGGATTCAGTCTATTCCGCAACATCTTGCTCTCCAAAAGTCGGCTACATAGATTGTTCGATAAGTGCATCGGATTACTGACAATTGACCCCTCCCGGGAGGATTTCATGGCCCTCGATACCGCGTCCATCCGCCCGCAAGTTTACGACAGCGTCACCCAAACCATCGGCGGCACGCCGCTGGTCCGGCTCCGCAGCCTCGCGGCCGGGTTCCCGGCGACGCTCCTCGCCAAAATCGAAAGCGGCAACCCGATGTGGTCGGTGAAAGACCGCATCGGCGTCGCCATGATCGAAGCCGGCGAACGGGACGGCAAAATCAAACCGGGCACGGTTATCGTCGAACCGACCAGTGGCAATACCGGCATCGGATTGGCGTTCACCTGTGCGGCCAAGGGGCTCAAGCTGATCGTCACCATGCCCGAGAGCATGTCGCTCGAACGTCGCCGCCTGCTCAAGGCGTTCGGTGCCGACCTGTACCTGACTCCCGCCGAAAAGGGGATGAACGGGGCGATGGCCAAGGCGGAGGAACTGGTCAAGGAGCACGGCGGGGAACCGAAGGCGTTCATGCCCCAGCAGTTCAAGAACCCCGCCAACCCCGAAGTCCACCGCAAAACCACGGCCCTGGAAATCTGGACCGCCACCGGCGGCAAAGTCGACGTCCTCGTCTCCGGCGTCGGCACCGGCGGCACCATCACCGGCTGCAGCGAAGTCCTCAAAGATAAAAACCCCGCCTTCCGGGCCATCGCCGTCGAACCGGCCGCCAGCCCGGTCCTCACCCAGCACATCGTCGAAGGACTGCCGCTCGATCAACTGAAACCGGGCCGGCACAAAATCCAGGGCCTCGGTGCCGGATTCATCCCCGACATCGTCCTCGACGGGTTGAAACGGGCCAAGGACAAGGGCCGCGCGCTCATCGACGAAGTGATCCAGGTCACCGACGACGAATCCTTCGAAATGTCCCGCCGGATGGCGAAGGAAGAAGGGATGCTCTGCGGCATCAGTTGCGGCGCCGCCATGACCGCTGCCCTCCAGGTCGCCAAACGCCCGGAGCTGAAGGGCAAGACCGTCGTCGTCATCCTGCCCGATTTGGGGGAGCGCTATTTGAGTACGGCGCTGTACCCGGAGGGGTGAGTAGTTTATTAGCCTTCGAAGGAATGAACTAAGGGGCAACTGTGCCAACAGGCAAAGACCAACATTCCGTACCACAGATGATGATACGTCGGTTCGCCGGGGTAGACGGCAAGCTCGTGGAGTTAGTAAAGCCAAAACTGGAAATTGGTACGCGCCGTCGAGCTCCCAGTAAGATACTATACGGTGAGAACATCTACCGCAATCAGGCATTGGACTTGGACGAAAACCTGTTTACTCCTATTGAACAGACATTCTGCCCGATCTACCCGCAGCTCGCTGACAATGACACGATTCCATCTTTAGAGGGTAAAGCTGGTGCGGCATTGATTGATTGGATTGCATCGCTGCTTGTGCGAACTCAACTGCATTCTTTTTTACCGCCTGTTCATGCAAAACTGCCGACACAGTTTGGAAAGCTGATTTTCGCGCTTGCTCCAAAGTCAATATTAAACATTGCACGAATACAGTTATTCGAACACTATCAGGATTTGTTGTCTCGGCCTCAATTTGTGTGGAAAGTGCGATCTTATTACGAAGATGAGTTTTTGGTTCTAACCGATTATCCTGTTTTTCAAACACTTGGAGACAGGCCAGTAGTAATTGTTCCGCTTTCGAAGCATCGAGTGCTTATTGGTGGTGATGCCAAGAATCTTGATGATTGGCAACTCCCTATTGATCGAATGAACCTGGTTCTAGCGGCGTATGCAGACAGATCAGTTTTTTGTGCTGATAAAGCGGTACTCGAAGTCATGGTGAATGATTTGCTTGGAAATAACCCTGAATTGAATTCAGCATGGTGCGAAGATGCTCGGCTTCCTTTTTGCGGATTTTTGCACGGCCTTAAAAACCAAGAATACCCGGTAAATATCGATTTATCGAAATGGATGGACGAGTTAAAGAATTCTTTCGGCGACTCGATCATTCCACCCGACTTGCAGGCAAAGCGCGCGGCGGTATGTCTGCATTTATGAAAACCTAGGCTTCCTCTCGGTCCCAAACTCCTGTTTGGGACCGCATTTCGCGAAACTTCGTTTCGCGATCTTCCACCCATGAAATGGCGCCATTTTTCCCATTGCGGCCGGTGGGAAACAGAGTTTCCAAATCGTCCGGTCCCCAAACTGGTGTTTGGGACCGAGGATTAAGGATATCGCCCGTCAAGTAATGGAATAGGCTCTGCATAACGTCGGGGCATATCCGTCTGGAGACATAAGCGTAAGCCGCTGACGGGGACGATGGGCTCATGCCTCGGCGTTATTCCCGGATGCAGGCAGGGGCGTCCTATCGCAGGTGGAAATCTCCCGGACGGCCTTGCGGGCTAATTTGGCGAGCGGGGCTTCCGGCAGGAGGGCGAGCAGGTTCAGACAGTGCGGGCAGTCCTGCACGTGGGATTCGATTTCCGCATGATTCGTCCGGGATAATCCGCCGCTTGAGTATTCGAAAAGGTCTGATGCCGTGGGGTGTTGTGCTATCACTTGGGCTTCTCGCAATTGGTCGATGAATGAGCCGGAATCCATTCGGGCACTCTTTTCTATTGCAGGTAAGTGCCAAACCTTTCACCAGTGTTTGAAAATGTAACAAAATGGCCGGGGTATTATCGTCGGTGCAAGTTTTTTTATGCAACTCCGGTTTGAAACGTGTCAACGACGCCATGACATTTCTGCTTTACCCGGAAGAACCGAATTAATCGTCGAGCAACCCCTTGGCCTCTTCGCGCAAGCGGTGAAGGACGCGGGACCGGGCGATGAAGACGGCATTGGTGGTGATCCCCAGTTCGGTCGCCGTCTGGTTCGGGGTGGCTTCTTCGATTGCCGTCCGCCAGAACGCACGCCAGGTGTTCGTCTGGAATTCGGGGCGAATCGCTTCCAGCAGGGTGGCGACGAGGTGCCGGTCGTGGTCCTCGTTCCATTGTCGGGCGAGTTCGCCGTGGGGGTCGTCCAACCGGACGAAGAAGTCGTCGAACACGGGCCCGGTGGTCGGGATGCGGAGTTTTTTGCGCCAGAAATTCTGCAGCCGGTGGGACAGGATTCCACGGAGCCAACCGCGGAACGCCCCGGTCGTCCCGTTGTGGCGGAACTCCGGCATTTTGGCGATGACGACGACCAGAACGTCCTGCACGACGTCTTCGGCGTCCGCTGGTTGCAGCAACACCGGCCCGATCCACCGGTGCAGCAGGGGCCGATAGGTATCGACGAATCGGCCCCAATCGGGCGAATTGTTTCCTTCGCTCACGCGATCGAGTAAGCTGCGCGGCGTGTGCGACATGGAGGCGAATCCGACGAAAAGGCGACGCCCGATATTCTGCATCAACAAGAATCGAATCGCAAGCACGGAAGTCCGTTCGGCACACGATCTCACTTAACGTCATCGAGAGACTTTGCCCGCGGTCGCTTCGTTGCCGTGCCCGTTTTTCCGTTCCCCTTTGTTTCGGGGGGGGGAGAGATCACGGAAATATTTTGCCAGATTTCTCTTGCACAAAAAACCGTAATCGTGCAATATTGCAATCGAGGAGACGAACCGTCCGATGTCCACCGGAACTCGGGATCTGATTCTGGACGCGACGGAACGGCTCATCGGCGTTCTCGGGTATGCGAAAACGACGGTGGAAGACGTGGCCCGGGAGGCGGGCGTCGGGAAGCGGACGATCTACGTCTACTTTCCGAGCAAGGAAGAGGTGGTCCTCTGCACCATCGACCGCATCGTCGATCGGTTGGTCGCCCGGCTGCGGGGGCACGCTGCCGCCCCCGGGCCGGCGGCCGACCGGATGCGGGCGGTGCTGGTCGAACGGGTGATGTACCGGTTCGACAGCGTTCGCGGATACTCCCACGGACTGGACGAATTATTTGCGTCGTTGCGGCCGGCGTACTTGGCCCGGCGGGAAAAGTATTTCGCGGCCGAGGCGGCCATTCTCGAAACCATTTTGAAAGCCGGCCACGACGCCGGCGAATTCGATTGCCCCGACCCGGTTCGGGCAGCCGAAGCGATCCTCCTGGCAACAAACAGCCTCATCCCCTACGCCCTGAGCACGAAGGAACTGGGCCGACGGAAAATCGTCGAAGCCCGGGTACATCAAGTCGTTGATCTGCTGCTGTTCGGTTTGTGTCGGGGCAGCAAGCGGCGATCCCGGTAATTCCAGTTCATCAACCGCCATCGGCTCGCCCTGGAAAAGTCAGCCCGGAAGCATGCCGGCGATATGGAAACGGTCGTCGGAGAGCAAGCGGGTCCACTGGAGGCGGCTACGGCACGGTGAAAGAGTCCACCATCCACGCTCCGTTTTCTTCTACCAGGGTCAGCGTGCAGGTCAACCCGTTGTTTGGTGCTGTGAGCGTGTACTGGATCCGGAATTGATCGATGCCATTCATCTTCATCATGTTGAAACTACCAGCGGTTCGATTCGTATGTTCGGTAAGGATCGGGAACTGGGCGACGAATTTCTCGAATTGCTGTTGGGTATGACTGGCCTGATAAGTTTGGCTGGTAACCCGGTAAGCGGCCGGAAGATGCCCGGCTTGGATTTGGTTCAAAAAACTCTCCGCCGTCCCGGTCGCCGAGGAGATTTGGTTGAACATGTCTTTCGCCGCTCGGAAGCCGAAAAACGCGACGCCGCCACAGACGAGAATGAGGGTAAGTAACAGCGCCCCCACTACGCCAAGTACGATCCAAAGTGTTTTGTTCGAACTCCGGACGGGCCGGCGGTCGTATTCGTCAATTTGGTCTTCGTACGCCATCACTCCGGCCTCCGGTGGGAATGACTTAAAGTCTATTGTTGTGCAATGGCAAATTGCAGAAAAGCTTATCTTCGCGAGAATCGATCTGCTTATTTCTTCCCCGCCGGCTCGACCGTGAAATTGATAGCGTCCGCCGTGACGCCACCGGGCATGGGGAGGGCCGTGCGGCCTTTTGCGGCCTGTCCGCCGACCACGTAGTCGCCGTCGTACCGCACGCCCAGACCGTCCTTGGCCCGGTAGAGGATTACGTTCTGGTCGGCCTCGGGCAGAATCACGTGAGCGTCCGGGCCGGGGCCGAGGATCAGGGTTTCGGCCATGAGAATCACCGCATCGACGGCGACTTGGAACCGGTGGCCGCTGACGAGTTCCAGGACGGCCGTGGGCACGAGCGGCACCGGTTGGTGGAAGACGAATTGACACGTCGAGCCCACGGTCACCCGGTCGCCCGGCTGCAAAACTTTCCGATCGGCAGGTTGTCCGTTCACCTGGACGCCGCGGGCACTGGCGAGCAGATATCCCTCGGCGTCGCGGGTGATTTCGGCGTGGACGCGGGCGAGGTCGGCGTAGACGGGGACGTCGGCCGGGGTGTCGCCGGCGGCCTGGCCGACGGTCACGCGGGCAGCCAGGCAGACGAGGTACCCGCCGATGCCGTCGACCCAGAGGAAGAACCGCTTGGGCAGGCCGGGGTTGGCCACGGACGAAAGGCCGGCGGTGACGGTTCCGCCGGTTGCGGCGGCGAGGGCGGCCGGGTCGCGCGGTACCGCACTCCCCCTCGACGGCTGCGACATCGGTGTGGTCGGCCGGTCCGGATTCGCCGCGTGACGGACCGTAGTCCAGACAGTTTGCTGCAATCGTTTCGCGTCCGGATGGGTCGGTGCGGCCGCGACGGCTTCCTCGGCGGACGTCAGTGCCGCCGGCCAGTCCTTCCGATCCACCGCCGCCGTTAACCGGGCAAATGCTGCGGCGAAGAGGTCGCTCCGCTTCGCCAACACGTCGGAAAACTTTTCGACGCCCAGCGGCAGAAACCCCATCTTGCGGCGGACGCCGTCCACCGCGTGCTTCGCCAGGGCGAACTCGCCCCGGTCGGCGAATTCCTTCGCCAGCACCCAACTCTGGCCCGCGTCGGTGAGCAATTCGAGTTGCGGGTGATTACACCGGTGGTCCCGGAGCGCCTTGGCCTTTCGCAACAATTCGACCGGGTCGCCGGCGTCGAGGGCGGCCCGGCACCCGGCCAGGGCCGCTTTGGTCAGGTCGATTCGGAGTTCGGAAACGGTCGGCTCGCCGGTGTTCAGCGTTTCCGCCGCATAGAGGTCGTCCCAGCCCTGATCGATCCGGCCCGCGAGCAGGTTTTGCCGGCCCCGCGCCGCGAACGACCGGGCTACTTCTTTCAATAGTGGGACGGCCGAAGGGTGGGGCGGGTCGAGGTAAGGTTGGAGATACCGCTCCGCGTTCTCGGGGCGGCCGGCTTTCAGGGCGTCCCGGACGTGCCGGGCGGTGAGCGGGAACGGCAGAGTCATCGCGGCCCGCGGAGAAGGGATCGGGTGACGAGATTATAGAAACGCCACCGGGGGGAGCGTCGCGCTCCCCCCGGCAGTGGACCCCGGCAGCCGGGGGCGGTTATTTCTTGCTGATCTTCGACCCGTCATTCGAGGTGGTCAGCGGGGCGAGAATGTCCTCGACCGAGTCGTTGGCGGTCGTGGTCGGGGCGGTGGTGTCCTCGTTACCCAGCGGAGCCAGCTTCAATTCTTCCCGCTGGACGTCGATCTTCTTGCGCAGCTCGCGGATCGAGTCCTTGATGTGGGCCAACCGGGTGTCGTCGAACTGGTACTTGTTCTCCATCTGCTTGAGTTGGAGGTCCTTGAGTTCGACTTCGATCGAATCGATCGCCGTCGCCAGCGAACTCTTCTTGGACTTCAGCTCGTCGAGTTGGCCTTCCAGGATCGTCTTGATTTTCTCGCGTGCGGCCAAGTTGGATTCCATGTTTTCCAGGGTCTTTTTGTTGTTCATGTGCCGCACGACGTCGGCTTTCAAGAGTTCCTTGGCCTTCACGGGGTTCATCGGCCGGCCGCCGTACTTGACCTGTTCGGTCGCGTTCTTGATCCGTTCACCGGCGGACAGAATCCGTTCCTGATCGGCATCGACTCGCACGCGGAGCTTGTCCGAGTCTTCTTTGATGTACCGGCATTCGACGATCTCGCGGGCCAGTTTGCCCTTCACGGCGTCGATGTCCTTGTCGAGCGCGGACACTTCCTTCCGGAGCCGGGCGATTTCCTTCTCCGGCGGAACCTTGGATTCGCACCAGGACCGCAGGCTGGCGATTTCGTCCTTCGCATAGCTGGCGACCTTGGTGCCGTGGAACACGAAGGCGGCCGCCCCGACAACGACCGCCACAATCAAAATCTTCTTGAACATGCCCGGAACCTCATGGGGGATGGGCTGGTGTCGCGGTCGTCTCGTGGGCCACCCGCAAGACGCGACCGACGGTTCAACAAGAAGTTCTTCGCCGGCGCAGGGAAGGGATTTTCCGGAATTGAAGAAAAACAGGTTAGCGGAAGAAAATCAGGGAAGCGACGAAAAGGACCGGCATCAGCACGGCACCCGAATAAGCCATGTACCCGAAGAACGACGGCATCCGATACCCGCTTTCCTCGGCGATGGCTTTCACCATAAAGTTTGGCCCGTTCCCGATATAGGTCATCGCACCGAGGAAGACGGCCCCGCAACTGACGGCCGCGAGCAGGTGAGGGGCGGTGGTGGTGAGCCCCCTCAGACCGTCCGAATTCGTCACCGTGGCCGCCAGGGTTCCCAGAGTGAGGTAGGTCGGGGCATTGTCGAGAATGGCTGATAGGGCACCCGACACCCAGAAGAATTGCATGGGACTTGCCAAGCCGAGTTCCCCGCCGTGCCGTTCAAGCAGGGCGAGCATGGGAACCATGCAGACGAAAATTCCCAGGAACAAGATCGCCACTTCCAGAATCGGCCCCCAACTGTACCGATTGAGTTCGCGAAGGTTGCGCGGCGTCTTCCACCAGGAAATCAATGCCAGCCCCGCCATCGCGGCGTCCCCGGCCGGGAACGGCAGATATTTTTGCAGCAACACGACGCCGACAACAGCCAGGAGCAGCACGCCGTTCAGTTTCCAGCCCCGGAAGCCGAGCGGTTGCACGTTCGAGAGGTCCCGGGCTAAATCCGCAGGCGTTTCGCGGGAATACGCCCGCAGGTCCCAGATCCAAAAGATCAGGAGAAGGATTCCCACGACAACCAGCCACTGCGGCCAGAGTTGCAGGGTCCAGGTAAACGGTACGCCGTTCAGAAAGCCCAGGAATAGCGGCGGTCCGAGCGGAACGAGCAAACCGCCGGCGTTCGACACCAGGAAAATGAAGAATACCGGCACGTGATTTTTTCGTTTGCGTTCGCTGTTCGTTTTCAGCAGCGGGCGGATGAGCAGAATGCTCGCCCCGGTCGTGCCGATGAAGTTGGCCAATACGGTCCCGGCGGCGAGAAAGGCGACATTCGTTCGCGGGCGGGCCAGAACGTCCCCCGAGATCACGATTCCGCCGTTGATGACGTACAACGCCGTCAAAATCACCATGAACGAAACGTAAGACTGGAGTTCGTGCAGGAGGGCGCGAAGACTCGCCCCGTTGGTGTCTCCGTTAAGGGCCAGGAGGTAGGCCACAACCGGCAGTGCAAAGCCGAGCGCGATGATCAAGCGGTTGCGATTCGATCGCCACCAATGCCCCGCGGCCAACGGGAGGATGGCAATGGCCAGCAGCAGCAGTGCGAACGGGGCCGGGGCCCACGGGGCGACGTCGAAACCGGCGGCGGAGAAAATCGGAAACATGCCTCCCTTTTTTGAGGAATCGGACACTTGGGTTTTAGTATACGTGCGTATCATTCCCGCAGAGACGCATCTGGAGGCTTGTCGCCATGCCGCCTTTCGCCGTTCGAACGTTGCCCGTTTCCCGACTCAAACCGGCACGGTACAACCCCCGCAAACCCCTGTCCCCGCAATCCCCGGCATATCGGAAACTTCGGGCCAGCATCGAGCGGTTCGGTCTGGTCGAACCGCTCGTCTGGAACGCCCGCTCCGGCCGGCTCGTCGGCGGACACGCCCGCCTCCGCATCCTGAAAGACCTCGGCGTATGCGAAATCCCCGTTTCCGTCGTCCGACTTTCCCCGGCCAAAGAGAAAGCCCTGAACATCGTGCTGAACAACCGGGAG
Organism: Fimbriiglobus sp.; assembly: GCA_036493815.1. Classification (GTDB taxonomy): domain Bacteria; phylum Planctomycetota; class Planctomycetia; order Gemmatales; family Gemmataceae; genus DASXPC01. Next base: position 16,495 of record DASXPC010000221.1, read on the forward strand.
GCCCAGGGCCGATACGATCCGAAGAAGCTCACAGCATTACTGCACGAATTGAAGGATTTGCCCGAATTCGAAGATTCCGGGTTTTCGGAGGACACCCTGCGAACGCTCGATTGCCGTGAGAATGGCCTGCCGGACCCGCCACCCGATGCGAACCGGGTTGAGGTTACGCTGGTCGCCTCGAAAACAGTATACTCGGCCCTCGAGCCGAAACTCGACGCCCTGGTGAGGGAGTATGACCTGTTAAGTCACGTGCTTTTCGGCAGTGAATACCCGAAGGACCAGGCACGGAATCCGGGTGGAACCGATGGTTCAAGGCGGCGAAAGAGGAAGGTTTGATTGCGTTGCGACGCCACCCCTGCCTGCAAATCACTAGGAAGATAATGCCATGAGAACAATCGCCTTCTTTCTCCTCTTCGCACCGGCCGCGATTGCGGCAGACGTGCCGACGGCCAAACTGCTGACGAAAAGCCAAATCCAAGTCGATCGAAACATCCCCTTCGAAACGATTTCCGGGAAAACGCTCCGACTGGATCTTGCGATCCCGAAGACCCCCGGCCCGCATCCGCTCGTCGTTTGCCTGCACGGCGGGGCCTGGAAGTTCGGCGACCGGACCGAGCTTTCCCGAAAGCCTCTCGATCCCGAGTTGAGCAAGGCGTCGAACGGAATGAGCATGATCGAAGGCCTCGCTGCCCGGGGTTTCGCCGCGGCCACCGTCGGCTACCGGAACGTGCCGGGCTGTACGTTCCCCGCGCCGCTCGAAGACTGTAAAACCGCCGTTCGGTTTCTGCGGAGTCGGGCGAAGGAATACGATCTCGATCCGAACCGCGTGGCCGCCCTCGGATTTTCTGCCGGCGGACACCTCGCCGCCCTCCTGGGCCTGACCGGAGCTAGCGCGGGATTCGAAGGGACGCAGTACCTTGATCAATCGAGCCGGGTGAATTGCGTCGTCGACCTCTTCGGCCCGACCGATTTGACACTCTATGCCGGGTCCGAAGGGCTGAACGCCGGCTTTATGGTCCCGCTGTTGGGGCCGAAGGCGAAAAAGGGTACGGAACTGCACAGGAAGGCGTCGCCGCTGACATACGTCACGAAAGACTCGCCACCATTCCTGATCATTCACGGAACGGTGGACCTGATCGTGCCCATTATCCATTCCGAGCGACTCGTGGCAAAACTCAAAGCGTGCGGCGTGCCGTGCGAGTTCGTGAAGGTGCCGGGCAAAGGCCACGGGTGGTCCGGTGAAACGGCCAAAGAGACGAGCGATACGGTGACGACATTTCTGCGAGAGCAACTTATGAAGGGCGACAAGTGATGGTCACAAGTCTTGCTCCCACGCCCGGCGTCGGACCTCACGAGTCCGACGCACAACGTCGATTTGGCAGAAGTTCGACACTCCGATGGCAATTGCTTTTCTTGTTCGTGTTCGTTCCGATCTTTCCCCTTTTCGCCCACGGCTGTCACGGGGACGACTTGGACAACGAACCGATGGTTTTTATCCCGGATGAGGGACATGCGGGCGGGCCTTTGCCAGGGAAATGACCGCGTCGATCAACCCTTCGGCGGTAAACCGTTCCGCCTCGGCCGCCACGGGATAACCCAACTCCCGAATTGCCCGACCGGTTTCGGGACTGATTGCGACCAGTTCGATTTCTCCGCGTCGGACGCGCGCGTTTGTGGTCTCGTCGAAGCCCGCCAAGACGGCCTTCGCAACGTTGGAACTGGATAGTGCGACGAAACGGATCTCCCCCCGGCGTAAAAGACCGTAGGCCTCGTGATGCGGATCGGCCGCGTCGATCTGGTCGTAAACGGTGACCCGATCCACGACGGCTGTCTTGGACAACTCTTCCGATAAAAACTCGCGGCCACGGTTAGCACGGGCTAGCAGCACTCGCGTCCCGGCCACGTGTGGGGCGAGGGTCGCTGCCAGGCCTTCGGAGGAAAACGTACTCGGAGGAGTCGTGTCCGGTTCGAGGTGGTATCCACGAAGAGCGGCCGCGGTTTTTGGCCCGATCGCGGCCAATTTTACGCCGCCAAATACCCGCAGATCGAGGCCGAGGTGCTTCACCCGATTCACGAAGAAATCGACCCCGTTGGCACTCGTAAAGACGATCCACTGCCAGTTGTTCAGCAAGCGGATCGCGGCATCGAGCGGCCCCGGGTCGGTCGGAGGGCGGATTTCGACGGCGGGCAGGTGGTACGTTACTGCTCCCAGCGATTCGAGCCGTTGGATCATTGTTTCGGCCTGATGCCGCGGCCGGGTCACCAACACGCGTTGGCCGAAGAGGGGCCGACTTTCAAACCAGGAAGGATCCCGGCGGTGGGTGACGGCCTCGCCGATCAGGATCAGTCCCGGGGCTTCGAGCCCGGCTTGGCGACGGGCGTCGTCGAGGGACGCCAGCGTGGCCGTGACGGACCGCATGTCGCCGGTGCCGGCCCGTTCAACCACGCACGCCGGCGTTTCCGGTCGCTTCCCGAACCGAATCAGCTCGGCGACGATCAGCGGCAACCGGGCAATTCCCATGTAGATCGCGAGCGTGCCGGGGAACTTGGCCAGGGCCTCCCAGTCGATGCGATTCCCGGGCTTCGACGGCAATTCGTGTCCGGTAATGAGGGCGACGGCGCTGGCATAGCCGCGGTGGGTCAGGGGCATGTCGAGGAATGCCGAGGCCGCGAGGGCAGCCGTCACCCCGGGGACGATCTCATAGGCCACCCCAGCCGCCCGCAACGCCTCGGCTTCTTCCCCGCCCCGGCCGAAGACGAGCGGATCGCCTCCCTTGAGTCGAACGACACATTGTCCGAGGTTCGCCCGGTCCACGAGAAGCGAGTAGATGTGCGGGTACTTTTCCGGGTGCTGGCCGGGCAGGTCGCGGACGCAGATGATTTCCGCCCCGGGGTTCGCAAGATCGAGGATTCGGCGCGGGACGAGCTGATCGTGAACGACGAGGTCGGCGCGGGCGAGCACTTCGGCCGCCCGGAGAGTAAGGAGGCCGGCGGCGCCGGGACCGGCGCCGACGAGAAAAACATGTGGGTCGGAAGATGGAGGGTTCACAGAGAAATGATACGGATGCCGTGACGGGTCGAATTCTCTTGAGCCTCCCTACCGTCATTGCTCAGGATGTTTGTCGATCCGTACCAGCATAGTTGTGAGTACCCGGTAGCACACGCGAGTTTTTACCCCGCCAGCTTGTCCAGCAGCGGCTTGATCTGAGCTTTGGTGACGTCGCCCATAACGGCGATCTGGACGAGGCCTCGGTCGGCGAGATAACCGGACTGGCCGGCGACCTGGAACCCCCACTTCCGGCAAGTGGCGACGAAATCGGCAGCAGTCTGGCCGGCCGGTGGAGCGAACGTGACGATCGAAGGATTGGCGTACGCCTGGGGGGCGAGCGGAGTAAGGCCCAGGGCCGAGAGTCGGCTGCGGAGATACCCGCCGACGTCGGCGACCCGCTGCAGCCGGGTATTCCGCTTCTCCGGCGTCGAAAACGCCGTCAACGCCACATCCAGTGCCCGAATCAACGGGCTGGGTACGGTGAACCGGGGGCCGTGCGTGGCCAACGTCGCCGCCACGTCGAGATACGATGGGATCGCATCGGATTCGAGATGGGTGAGGTCATCCGGGTTGGCGAACACGACGGCGACGCCGGCATACGACCCGATCGCCTTTCCGGACGAACCGGAACCGAGGTAGACGCCGGACAGGTCCACGTCGGTTGTGCCAATGCTGCTGACGCAATCGGCGCAGACGCGGATGCCGTGCGTTTTCGCCAATCTGGTGAGACCGGGCAGGTCGTTCAGGACTCCGGTGCTGGTTTCGTGATGAACGCCCCAAACCCACCCGTTTTTCGGGAGTTTGGCGAGGGCGGCGTTCACCGCGGGCAAGTCCCAGGACGCCCCCCAGTCCCAGGAGAGCACCTGCGGGTCGAGGCCCCAGCGGCGGGCCTGCTTAAGGATTCGTCCGCCGAATTCGCCGTTTACCAAAACCAAGCCGGCGTCCCGAAACGGGTCAGCAGCCAAGGTTGCAGCGACGACGTCGTTGGCGAGCGTGCCCGAGCCGATGAATAAGGCTGCCGGTTTACCACCTACCAGGGCCGACAATCGCGACCGGACCCGTTCGAACAGTGGCACGAACTCATCCGCACGGTGGTAGACGAGCGGTTCGCGGAACGCATCGTGGACGTCATCGGCTATGGCAACCGGGCCGGGAAGTAAACAAACGGGAGCGGTGGCGAGCGGTGCCGAACGTGCAAGCGCGGCCGTAAGAAGGTCCATCCCCCCCAATTCGGGGGATCGTTCCCGCTTCGCTCGCTTTTCCCACAATCGCATGGATTGCCCCATCTTGTCTTGAATCATCCCCAGCGACGCCCACATCGGCAGGAAACTCGCCCGCCCCGAACCCGCCGGTCGGCCCAAGGCCACGAATCCCAAGTGTTCGTACAGTGTCTGCTGTTCCACCACCGCCGAAATTACGAAATGGGTAAACCCCGAATCGCGGGCGTAGTGGAACAGGTTAATCACCAGTCCGAGCATCAGGGCCGAATCCCGTTCGTCGGGGTCGACCGCGAGAAGTCGGATTTCGACCGGCCTTACGCCTTTCTTGGTCAGTATTGTTGGGTCGGGCAACCGGTCCGCTACCGAAAACGGCGGTTCGTGGTGGGCGGCCAGCATGCCCGCCACACGTCCGTCCTTGACGCAGATGAAATATCGATTCTTGTGGTGGAACTTGTCAACCAGTCGGCCGTCCGCACCCGCGCCGGCGTGCTGGGGAATCTCCTGTACGAAAGTGCGGAAGTTGAGCCGGTGAACTTGGTCCAGTTCGTCCGCCGTGTCGGCGAGCTTGAACAAGTAAGGTCCGACTCGAACCATGGAACCCGAAACCCGTTGGGCGGTGGGTGGGGCGCGGCACGTACCAGCGACAAACCCCCTTGACCTAAATCGGGCCGGTCAGACAACCTGGGTAAAACTTAGAAATGCCATTGGCCATTGGCAAGCAATTTGCGCCGGTACGCCCGGCACTTCTGCTACTGTCCCACCCTGTTCACCACCGTATCATGCAGCCGAGCGGTGTGATTTGACGAGCGAAGAATAGGACGCAACCATGAGCGATGTCATCCTTTCCAGCGATACCGAGCGGGAAAATCGACTCCCTCCGAACCAGGTCCGCACTCATAAATGGCCCGTTCTCCATGTCGGAATGGTGCCTCCATTTGATTCGGGTTGTTGGGATTTTACCGTTTTTCCGGTCCCCTTTGTGTCTAAAATCAAGCGATTCACCTGGTCCGAATTCGCCGTGCTTCCGCGGGTGAAAGTGTTCGCGGACATGCACTGCGTGACCCGGTGGAGTCGGCTGGAAAACCTTTGGGAAGGGGTGCCGACTCGTGACCTTCTCCGTCACGTAACCGTAAACCCGACCGCGAAATACGTGATGATTCACTGCGAGTATGGTTTCACGACAAATCTGCCTGTCGAGGATTTCTTCGCGGAGGATGCACTTTTCGCGCTCCGGCACGACGGGAAAGATCTCGACCCGGACCACGGCTATCCGGTTCGGTTGGTGGTTCCCCGACTCTATGCCTGGAAAAGTGCGAAGTGGGTACGCGGAGTGGAATTCATGGATTCGGATCGTCCGGGATATTGGGAACGACCCGAGAACGGGGCCTACCACATGCGTGGCGACCCCTGGGCGGAAGAACGGCATCGGAATTCGTGATTATGCCTTCGTGGCGGCCACCGGCTTCACATTCACCCGTCGGCCTTCTCGATCGAAGAAGATCGTTCCGGGGCACAGGGCAAAAAGCGTGTCGTCTTTCGCCCGCTTCACGTTTTTACCCGGGTGCCATTTTGTGCCGCACTGCCGAATGATAATACCCCCGGTCGTCACCGATTCGCCGGCGTAGAGTTTGATTCCGCGGCGCTGGGCGTTCGAGTCCCGGCCGTTTCGAACCGAGCCTTGCCCTTTCTTATGGGCCATGACGGTATCCTCGCGTATCGAATTCGATATCCCTGGGACCGGATATGATAGCGGCGACGGCCACCGGAGCAACGCCGACCCTCCGAAAAACGGGATGCCCGCAACCATGACCAGCCACGTGACCCCGACCCCTCTCACGCCGGCGCTGTACGACTACGTCCTTTCCGTTTCCCTCCGCGAACCGGACGTGCTCCGGGAATTGCGGGCCGAGACGGCGAAGTTGCCCAACGGCGAAATGTCCATCGCCCCGGAGCAGGGACCGCTTCTCGCGTTTCTTATCGAAGTGCTCGGGGCGAAAAAAGTGATCGAACTCGGCACTTTCACCGGTACCAGCACACTTTGGATGGCTCGGGCTCTTCCTCCGGGCGGGCGGATTCTTGCCTGTGATGTGAGTCCGGAATACACGTCCACGGCGAAACGCTACTGGGATAAGGCCGGCGTCGCGGATCGGATTGATTTGGTCCTTCAACCCGGCCTGACGACGCTCGACGCCCGCTTGGCGGCCGGGGAGGCCGGAACGTTCGACCTGGCCTTCATCGACGCGGACAAGACGAATTACGACGGGTACTTCGAACGGTGCCTGAAACTCCTCCGACCCGGGGGGATAATTGCCATCGACAACACGCTCTGGGACGGCAAAGTGGCGGACCCGACCGTTACGGATCCGGACACCGTCGCCATCCGGAACCTGAACGCGAAATTGTTCCTCGAAGAGCGGGTGACGCTGAGTTTTCTGCCGATATCGGACGGATTGACGCTGTGTCGGAAACGAGGTTGACCGTGGGTGACTACGCGATACGCAAACTCACTTCGCCCGAGTGGCCGCAGGCCTATGCGGTCATTCACGAACTACGAACTCACTTGACCCAACCCGATTTTTTGGCCCGCACCGCCCGAATGACGGGGTACGGCTACGAGTTGATCGGCGCATTCGATTCGGACGGCTTGATCGTCGGAGCGATGGGTTACCGGCCGCTCGAAACGTACACCCGGGGTTGGCACCTGCACGTGGACGACCTGGTTACCGCTGCTTCAGTACAAGGCCGCGGCGTCGGCACGGCTTTACTGAAATTCGCCGAAGCCGAAGCGGTCGCCCGCGGCATGATTTGCCTGTTTTTGGATTCCCGGCCGACGGCCGAGACGTTTTACCTCTCGCGTGGTTTCGCCCGGCAGTCGCCTTATCCAATGAGGAAGCCGGTGTGAGCTCAACTCATCGACTCGAAAGTGGACGATTATTCCCCATCTGGGATGTTGCAGAACGAGACAATTCCCGCTTTAGTCGCGAGTTCAAAAACACAGGCAAAAAATAGTCTTCCGAATGTGAATGAGGTAACTCATTACCATGAATGAGGTTAATTCATTTTATCCGCGAGTTTGATTCGGCGGTTTTTTCTTGGCATCGGGCTTGCCTAAGTCTTTAGGTGTCGGCCGACGGAAAGCGAGTCCCGGCGGCCGGTGCGAAGGGGTTAGACCCGACGCTGCCACCCCTCCAATAACGGGCACGAGACTAGCCGGGAATGCGAGTCCCCGGCCGAATCTCGTGCCCCACGTCTTTATCTTAAAGATATGACACTTATTGGACTATTATAAATTGTGTTTATTTGCCAAATAATATCTTTTGCCGGACGAACATCTAATGTTCTTTTCCAGTCGGGGTCAAACGGGCGGTCAGGTGGCGGCGGTCGCCCCCGACAGGCCCGACACCCATACGGGAGTGACGCTGCCATGTCACGATTTACCGGGTACGCAATGATTCTGGCCGGGACGGCCCTGGCCGTCGTGGCGTTGGGTTCCGACAGCCCGCGGTTTGGCGGGGTCAAACCCGCACCCGAGGCGGTCGATGCCAATTTGCTTATTCCTCACGGCACGAGGAGGAACCTGCCGCTGCCGCCGGTCGCGGCAGTCGCGGCGTGCGACTCGCTGGTCGTGGGCGGAAATGACGTCACCAAAACGGTCGTCATTGATTAACTTTCGGGGGTGCATTCCAACTGCCGGCGGAGGGCGGCCGCGCCGAGCTCGGCGACCCCCGCCGGCTTCGATTTCCACAGTTCCGGGTTCATCAATTCCAGTGAAACGTACCCGTCATAACCGATCGCACGCAGCCGGGTCATGATCGGTTCGAGTCGGAAGTCTCCTTCCCCTGGGAAGACGCGGTCGGAATCGCCCATGAGTTCTCGCGGCACTCCCGCGACGTCGCACACTTGAACGTGAGCCAGGTTCTCCCGCGTGAGTCGGTTGAGGTCTTCCAGCTTGCTCGGCCCCGCGTAGTAGTGGAACGCATCCAGGCAGACGCCGACGTTCGGTTCTTCGCACGCTTCGACTAGCGACACGGCGGTGTCCAGGCAGGCGCAAACAGGCCCGGGCCGAAATTCGAGAGCGAGGGTGACGCCGAACCCTTCAGCCCAGCGGGAAGCCTCTGCCAGTCCGGCGACGGCGGCGGCGAATGCCGCCGGATCGGGCTTCACCACCACGTCCGGGGCGAGTACCATCATGCGAATTCCGAGTGCCTGACACAGGTCGAGCCTCCGCCGAAAATGTTCAAAATGGGCGAGCTTCTGCTCCCCGCGGGATAAAAGCAAACCGCCCTGATACGCGGCAGCGGCAAGGATAATCCCTTGGGCTTCGACTAGTTTTCGGGTGTCGGCAACGGATTGCGTTTGGAGATGCGTTTCCAGTTTCGTCAACCAAACTTCGACGGCCGGGCAGCCGGAGCCCGCGGCCGCGTCGAGATCCTCGGCAAACGGCGTCGTCAGGGTCGTCACCTGGCTCAGGCAGGGTCGCATCGCGGTTACTTTTTCTTCTTCACGGCCGGGCCGGGATCGCCGTCCGATTCGCACCCTTGCACGAAGAGCAACAGCCACCCGGCCAACCCGATTGCCCAAAGCACGCCACCGACGATCAACCACATCCTCAACCTCGACCGGGCCGAGACCGCCGGACCGGGCCGACCGTTCCGCGTCGCCGGATTCGTCGGAAACGGCTCGTATTCGTCCGGGACGAACGTCGAGCCCTCGGGCTCCCCGACCGGAGCCGGAGTCAGTGGAACGGCGGAATCCGGCACGGGGTCGTCGGGCGACATGTATTAAATTGTAGAAGTGAATCGGTCCGCTTGCCCGGTTGCTTCAGGAAGGCTCTGCGGGAGGCACCCAACCCGCTTCCACAAACGCTTCTTCGAGCAGGTCCGATAGATTCAAATCTGCGGCCCACCGCCGTAGGTACGCCCCGTCGAGATGGTCGGCTTGCGTTTTGATCATGCCTTGGACGTCCCCCCACTGCCGGTCGGAGACACCGCCACCGAGGCGGAACCAGTCTAGCTTCAGGAGGATCATGTCTTCCGCAGTAAAAAGCATGACCTCACCGCCGGGAACCTCCGCAAATGGGAAGGGGAATCTGCGGCCGAACGCCGAACGGTCGAACGGCTTGTCCTTTTGAACGAATACGTCGATCTTGTAACCGGTCGGCGGGTGGAGAATGTTGAACGACGAACGCGTCCGGATCGCTTCGCGGACGGCTTGCTCGGACAAGTAGTATTCGCTCTCAGGGAAAGACGAGAGGAAGGCGTCAACTTTTCCGCCAAACGGAACTGCGGTCAGATCGGCATCCCGTGTCATTCGCCCAATTCCGTGGAGCGAACTGGCAATCGATCCGCCGATAGCGTATTCGATTCCGAGACGATCCAGCGTCCGAATGGTATGGAATAGGATGGGTTTCACGTCGTCAGAGATCGAGTCCATGAGCATCTCCGAAAACTGGCAGTTCCACCCGCTTCCGAACGAGTGCCCAAGCCACTCAATCTGAATCTCGCGATTCGATGCGTTCGGATTTCGATGACTGTATCCGGCTCGATGGAGAGACCGGGCCATTCGATAATCTTCGAATAAGTTCTGCCACCGTTGTGCCACCGACATCCGGCGGTAGCTTTCGACGAGCATCCGTTCCACGTCCGGCGACGTATCGCTGATTCCACGCACGCGCTCGCCCTCCTGAAAACTTCCGACATTAAACCACAATCGGGCTGTTTATTAGCGGGAATTCGGCGTGACTTCTCCCCAGGACTGGGGCATAATAACTTGCCTGCCGGTACTTCGCTTCGCCATCCGGTTTTGCCCTATGCGATTTTGCCCTGTCCTGCTCTATGGCATTGCGTTCGCCTTACCCGGAATCGTCCGGGCCGGCGAGTCGGAAGACCTTTTTGAGAAGAAGATCCGCCCCGTACTCGTCGAGCATTGCTACAAGTGCCACTCCGCCGAAGCGAAACGGAAGGGTAAGCTTAAAGGTGGCCTGTTGTTGGATACGAGGGCCGGCATGCGGGCGGGGGGCGACGGCGGACCGGCGGTGGCTCCGGGCCAGCCGGGTAAGGGGACGCTGCTGGCGGCGTTGCGGTACGACGGCGACACGAAGATGCCCCCCGCCGGCAAACTGCCCGGCACGGTGGTGAAGGATTTCGAGCGGTGGATCGAAACCGGCGCCTTCGACCCGCGCGTACCCGTTGCCCCGCGGGCCGGGCCTTCTGCCGCGGACCTAGTCGCGGCCAGGAAACACTGGGCATTTCAGCGACCGCAGGTGCACCCGGCCCCGCCGGTCCAGCATACGAGTTGGCCGACGCAACCGATCGATGCGTTCGTATTGGCGAAGCTGGAAGCCGCCAACATTTCGCCGTCGCCGCCGGCCGGGCCGCGAGCTCTGGCCCGCAGGCTCTCGTTCGACCTCACTGGTCTGCCGCCGACGCCAGAAGTAGTGGAAGCGTTCGCCGCCGATCCTTCGCCCGCCGCCTACCGGAAACTCGTCGAACAAATGCTTGGGTCCCCGGCCTATGGCGAGAAATGGGCCCGCCTCTGGCTCGACGTCGCCCGGTACGCCGAAGATCAGGCCCACATCGTCGGCGACGACCAATCGCTCTTTTATCCGAATGCTTACCTTTATCGCGACTGGGTGATCGGGGCGTTCAACAAGGACCTGCCCTTCGACCGATTCGTGACGCTGCAACTGGCCGCGGACCTCGTCTCCTGGCCCGGGTCGAAAGATCTGCCCGCCCTCGGTTTCCTCGGCCTCGGGCCGAAATATTACGGCCGCGGCTCGCTCACCGTCATGGCGGATGAATGGGAAGACCGTGTCGACGTCGTCGGGAGGGGACTTCAGGGCCTTACGTTCGCGTGTGCCCGCTGCCACGACCACAAGTACGACCCGATCCGGACCGAGGACTATTACGGACTGGCTGGGGTGTTCGCCGGTACGAAGATGTTTAACCGGCCACTGACGGACAAGACCGAGAAGAACGGCGACGGCCAGTCGAAATCGCCGAAAAACGCAATGCACATCGTCCGCGAGGGGAAGCCGACCGACCTGACGGTCTTTATCCGCGGCGACGTGAACAATAAGGGGGCCGTGACCCCCCGGCATTTCCCGGCCGTGCTTTGCAGCGGCGACACGAAGCCGTGGAAGACCGGCAGCGGCCGTAAAGACCTTGCCGCCGTTATTGCTTCGCCGAACAACCCGCTCACCGCCCGGGTCATCGTCAACCGCATCTGGGCGGCTTACTTTGGCACCGGCATCGTCGGCACGCCGAGCAATTTCGGGGCATTAGGCGAACGCCCCACCCACCCCGAACTCCTCGACGACCTGGCCGTGCGGTTCATGCAAAACGGCTGGTCGCTGAAATGGCTTCACCGGCAGATCGTACTTTCCTCCACCTACCGCCAGTCCGCCGGCACGAACCCGAACGACCCAGACCACCGGCTACTGAGTGCCATGCCCCGCCGCCGGCTCGGAGCCGAAGGCTGGCGGGACGCCGTCCTCGCCGCGGCCGGGACGCTCGACACGACCAAAGTCGGCGGCCCGTCGATCGACCCGATGGACGTTAAGAGTCATCGCCGAACCGTCTACTCCCGCGTCAGCCGGCTCGAATTGAACAAGTTCCTCGCGATGTTCGACTTCCCCGACGCCAACGTTTCGGCCGAGAAGCGGGCCGAGACGATCACGCCGTTGCAGAAGCTGTTTCTGATGAACGGCCCGTTCGTCGCCGCCCAGGCGAAAGCCCTGAGCGACCGGCTGGCGAAGGAAGTACCCGACGAAACAAGCGAGGGAGTGAAGAAGCGGATCGACCGGGCGTACCGGGTGCTGTATTCGCGGCCGGCGACGGAGGCGGAAATGAATTTGGGGATCGAGTTCCTGGGAGGCGGGCCGGATCAAGGGGCACGGTGGAAGCAATACGCCCAGGTGTTATTGATGGCGAACGAGATGATGTATGTCGATTGAAAAATAGAGAGACATCATGAGTTTTGATCTTGGAGTTTGGCACACAACCAATCGACTTTCCGATAAGGAGGCAGGCGAGTTATATGTTGAACTATGCGAGTCTCGTATTGGAGGCGTGTCTCCGCATCCAAGGGTTGAGTCATTCTATGCGGATTTGATTGCAAAATATCCCGAGATCGACACGGTTCCCGATGATCACATCGATGATCACGATTATTGCCCTTGGAGTTGCGCTCTCGACCATTCATCGGGGCATGTCTTAATGCCTTGCGTTTGGTCACAAGCCGAAAAAGTCGAATGTGTGGTTCGCGAACTTGCTCGAAAACATGGGTTGGCCGTTTACGACCCACAGCAAGGGCGGATTTATTATCCGGACGAACGTAAATAGTCACTTGATGAGCCGGAAAACAAAAAGGCAGCTATACGTGTCATTCGAGGTAAATAAATGTATTCCTTCACTCGCCGCGAACTCCTGTCCCGCGCCGGCATGGGCGTCGGCATGCTCGGCCTCGCGAGCGTGATGCACCGCGGCGGCCTCCTTGCCGCGGATGCCAGCCCGCGTCGACTCGACTTTGCCCCGCGGGCCAAGCGGGTCATTTTCCTGTTCATGAACGGCGGGCCGTCGCACGTGGACACGTTCGACCCGAAGCCGGCACTCGCGAAACATGTCGGGCAGAAGCCGAAGGGTTCGAACGGGCAGAAAGTGGCCGCCGGGTTCATTCCCTCGCCGTTTGCCTTCGCCCCGCACGGCAAAAGCGGCGTCGTCATGAGCGAACTTTTTCCCCGCCTGGCCGAACGGGCGGACGATCTTTGCGTCGTCCGTTCGATGCACACCGACGTTCCGAATCACGAGCCCGGCCTCATCCTGATGCATTCTGGCGTTCAGCAGCCGGTCCGGCCGAGCATGGGTTCGTGGGTAAGTTACGGCCTCGGAACCGAAAACGAAAACCTGCCCGGGTTCATCGTCTTGGCTCCGCGGAAACCCGTCGTCGGACCGCACCTCTGGAGTTCGTCGTTCCTCCCCGGTGCGTATCAGGGCACGGCCCTCGACACCGCCGATTTCGCCGTGGACAAACTCGTGGCCAATTTGCGGAACCCCACGATCGGCCGGACGGACCAGCGGGAACAACTCGACCTGCTCGGCAAACTGAACGCCATCCATGCCGAGCGGCGGGAGACGAATACCGCGTTCGACGCCCAGGTCAAGGCGATGGAAACGGCGTTCCGAATGCAGACCGACGCGGCCGAGGCGTTCGACATTTCCAGGGAATCGCCCCGGACCCGCGACCGGTACGGTCATACGAACTTCGGCAAGCAGTGCCTCCTCGCCCGCCGCCTGTCCGAGCGGGGCGTGCGGTTCGTGCAGGCGTACTACCTCGACCCGAAGAACAACCAGCCCTGGGACACGCACGCGAATAATAACGAGGGGCACCGGAAATTGTGTGCGGACAGCGACCGGGCCACGGCCGCGCTGCTGGAAGACTTGAAAGACCGCGGTTTGCTGGACGAAACGCTCGTGGTATGGACGGGTGAGTTCGGCCGGACGCCCTACGCCCAACCGGTCGAAAAGGGCGGCCACGGCCGGGACCACCACCACACCGCCTTCTGCACCCTCCTCGCCGGCGGTGGCATCAAGGGCGGCCTCATGTACGGAGCCTCCGACGACGTCGGCATGCACGCTGTCGAAAACCGCGTTCACATCCACGACCTGCACGCCACAATCCTTTACCTCCTCGGCATCGACCACGAAAAACTGACGTTCCGCTACTCCGGACGCGACTTCCGGCTCACGGACGTGAAGGGCGTGGTGGTGAAGGGGGTTTTGGCGTAATTTTGTACATTCCTATTTTTCCCGACGGTCAATACCACACCGTTTTTTATTGGGAAAGAATGGCAAACAAACCGATTGACACCGCTACCTCAAGCGCTCGCTAGAGTCTCGGATCGTCCACTTTTCTTGGCGATTGAAGTGCCGGATTGCCGATACCGCTATACAGCGTCTCGCGACGAACCGTTGCCGGATGTCGTTGTCGTCGGAGCACGTACGATGAAATTTCGGACGGGAATCGTACTAGCGGCTCTGGGCTTGGCGGGTTCGACCGGCCTGGGGCAATATTCCCCGCCACCGATGCCGCGCGGGGGCGATAATCCCCCGTCACTCAGTTCGCAAGAGCCCCCGCAGCCGATCGACCTCCGGGCCGCCTTGCGTCTCGGTACGACGACGAATCTGGATATCGCATTCGCCCGCGCGACTCTCGACCTGGCCCGGGCGTCTCGGCAGCGGGCGGACAGTCGGATCCTGCCGAACGTCGGAACCGGTGCGACCTACGTCGATCACGACGGCCGGATTCAACAGGCAAACGGAAACATTCTCAACGTGAACCGGACGTCGCTGGCCGTCGGCGTCACCCCGACGCTGTCCCTCGACTTTGCGGACGCGATCTTCCTTCCACTCGCTGCCCGCCAACTGGAACAGTCCGCGCTCGCGGCGACGGTCCGCACGACGAACGACACTGCGGTCGCGATCGCGGACGCCTACCTGGCCGTGCTGCGCGGGCAACGACGGCTCGAACGCGTGAACCTCGTCCTGTCGTATCTCACGGACGAAAAGCCCGCGCCGCAACGATCCGATTCAAAGGGGTTGTATCCGCTCGTCCGGGACGTCGTAGAGTCCGGCGGTAAAGACGCGTTCCGATCCGACCTTGCCCGCCTGAAGGTGGAAGTGATCCGCCGCAATGAAGAGCGGACCGTGATCGAGCAGGACCTCCGCGTGGCCTCGGCGGAGTTGGCCAGGCTTCTGCGGCTCGATCCGCAAACCCGTTTCAGCCCGGTGGAAGACCGGTGGGCCGCCGTCCCGTTGCCCGGGGCCGATTGGCTCAAGCTGGACGTGGGCACGTTAATTACCTTTGCTCTCGGCAACCGGCCGGAAATTACCGAAGCCGAGGCCCTGGCCCGCTACGCGGTCGAACGCGAACGGGGCGCCCGATACCGGCCCTATCTGCCGGTCGTTCAAGTGGCGTACTTTGCCGGCGGGTTTGGCGGAGGGCCGCTCCGCGACCCCCGCAGCAAGATCACGCAGGACTTGAATGGGCCGATCGACAAGCCCGTTTCCCCCACGGACGAGATCGGCCGGTTCGGCCACCGGTCCGACCTCGCCTTAACCCTCGGCTGGCAGTTACAAGGGTTCGGGCTCGGAAACGTCGCCGAGATTCGCGAAGCCCGTGCGGTTCACACCCAGGCGGAAATCCGGCTCCTGTCCGTACGGGAACGGGTCAGTGCGCAGGTCGTTCAAGCCCACGCGGCGGTCGTTCAGAACCTCGAGCGGCTCTGGACCTCGTGGGAAGCCCTGGCCGACAAGAACGGCAAACCCGCGGGTCCGGTGTACGAATCCCTCCGGCTGAACTTCGCGCGGTTCCGTGGGGGGGAAGGGCGGCCGCTGGAAGCACTCGAATCGATTCGGGGGTTGAACGACATCCTGGAAGGGTATGCGAATGGCCTCAGCGATTACGATCGCACACACGTCCGCCTGCTTCTGGCGTTAGGACTCCCAGCCGCGGCCCTTTACAATCCCGAGTGCATGCCTCCCCCGCCTCAGGTCTCGACGACGCCCGTCCGGCGGAATCCGTGAGAGATCGGTGAACGGTGCGGACTGGCCTCGCCAGGATTCGACCCGCACGATACACTCGGTAAATGACCTGGTAGTCCGGGTGAAACCCGGACCGTGGTGGGAAACACTTCTCCCCTTGCGAGATTCCGGAAAATTGTGCACGAAATGAATTCGTTCCGACAGGTTTTCGTGGCGTGAAGGACCGCGATTCTCGCAATGGAAAAACCCTAAACCCGACCGTAGCCGGTCCGGGTACTTTCGGTCCGGGCACGGTTTTTCGTTTGAGGTTTATGTATGTGGATCGTTTTGTTGGCATTAAGTCGGCCGTACACCGTCTGGGTTGGAATGCTGCTCGTCACACTACTGGGTACTGTGAGTTACCTCCGTACGCCTACGGACATTCTGCCGACGATGAAAACGCCGGTCGTGGTCGTGTTCGCGTCGTACCGCGGGATGCCCGCGCCGGAGATGGAGCAGAGTGTGGTCGCGGTGTTGGAACGGTCGCTAACCAAGTGTGACCGTCTCCGCTACATCGAATCGCGGTCTCTGCTCGGGATTGGAATGATTCGTATTTACTTCCGCCCCGACGTCGATCCAGACGTGGCGGCGAGTCAGGTGGCCGCACAAGTCAGCGCCGAAATGCAGAACATGCCGCCCGGGATGCAACTGCCCACGATCTTCAAATTCGATGCTTCGGCGATTCCGGTCGGTCAACTCGTCGTGCGCAGCGACCGGGCCGACGACAAAGAACTCCTCGACCTCGCGGACACCCGCATCCGCGACGAACTGGCGGGCATTGAAGGTCTCGCGAGCGCACCGGTATTTGGTGGCACATTCCGGCAGGTGCAAATCTACGTCGACCCCCGGGCCTTGGAGGCGTATCGGCTGACGACGGCCGACGTCGCGAAGATCGTCAACGCACAAAGTCAGGTTCTCCCCACCGGGGAAATCCGCATCGACGCCCGCACGTTTTACCTCAGTTCGAACAGCATGGCCCGCACCTTGGAGGAATTCGAACAGATTCCGTTGTGGACCGACGGCCGGAAAGTCGTTCGACTCCGCGACGTTGCCCGCGTCGAGGACGGCCAGAGGTGGCGGACCAACGTGGTCCGCGCCGAGGGCCGCCGAGCAGTTTACATGCCCCTGTTGCGGCAGGGGGGGGCCAGCGCGGTGACGGTGGTGGACAACGTCCGCGAATTCCTGCCGAAACTGCACGAACGTGGTGCGATCCCCGACGACGTCGAAGTGGAACTGGTGTTCGATCAGTCCCAATACGTTCGCGAGGCGATGGGCAACCTGCGGTTCGAGGCCGGTGCCGGTGCCGTGCTCGCCTCGCTCGTGGTCCTTCTGTTTCTCAGCAGTCTCCGCGCGACGGCGATTGTCGGATTGTCGATCCCGCTGTCGGTACTGGCCGCCCTAATCGGGCTTTACGTTACCGGTCACACGCTCAACATCATGACGCTCGGCGGGCTGGCGCTCGTCCTCGGCCGCGTCATCGACGACTGCATCGTGGACATCGAAAACACCAGCCGGCACCTCGGCATGGGTAAGCCGTCCCTGCGGGCGGCGACCGACAGCGCCCGCGAGATTTCCTTGCCGGTCCTGATGGCCACCGTCTCGACGATGATCGTTTTCGCACCCGTGATGTTGATGGAAGGAATGGGGAAGTACCTGTTCACGCCCCTGGCGGTTGCGGCGTGTCTGGCGATGGCCGCGAGTTATGTCGTCGCCCGTACGGTCTCGCCGTTGTGCTGCTCGCTCTTCCTGAAACCGCACGGGTACGAAGAGCGACTTCCGCGCTGGTTGCGGCTGGCGAGCGGAATCGTCTTGTTCCTGGCCGGCGGTGCGCTGCTGGTAGCCACCCGTCGCCCCGTTTGGGCGGCCGATTGGCCACTTTGGCTGCTCGCCGCACTTCCTTTGATCACAGCCGGTGCTGGCGTGGCGTTTGCCGTGGTCGTGCTCTCCCGTCTGGCTCGGAAATTCGACCGGTGGTACGAACGCAGGGCCGACCGATACCTCGCCGTTTTGACTTGGGTACTGCGGCGGCGGTGGGTCGTGGGATTGTTCGTCGTCGCCTCCGCCCTCCCGGCGGTCTGGGCGTATCGGCATACCGGGAAAGAACTTTTCCCCGACGTCGATACCGGGGAATTTACCATTCACCTCCGGGCCGTCGGCGGACCGCGGGTTGAAGAAACCGAGCGGATGGTGGCCGAAATCGAGCAGATTGCGTCGGACGTCATTCCCGATATCGATCTGGACCTGATCCTGTCGAACGCGGGCTTGTCGTCACGGTGGTCGGCCATTTACACGCCCAACAACGGCCCGCACGCCGCGTTCGTCCGTGTGCAATTGCGGAGCGGGTTCGCGGGGCGGTCCACGCCGACGTCCAATTATGTCGAGAAAATCCGCCTACGCCTGGCCGAACGCTTTCCCGACCACACCTTTTTCTTCGAGACCGGCGGAATGATTCGACGGATATTAAATGGCGGGGCCACCGCGCCGATCGAGATCCAGGTTTCCGGCCGGGACAACGTCGCGCGGCGTGCGTTCGGAGACATGCTGACACAGAAGGTGGCAACAATACCGGCGGTCCAGGACACGTATCGCCCGCAGTCCATCGACCTGCCCCAGGTGCGGATCAAAGTGGATCGGGATCGGGCCGCCCTGCTCGGGTTGACCGAGTCGGACGTCATACGAAACGTCGTCATGGCCCTAATGTCCAGTGCGCAACTGGCGCCAAACATCTGGATCGACCCGAAGAGCGGGAACCCGTACGTAATCGGCGTGCAATACCCCGAACACCTCGTCCGCGACCTCCACACCCTCGAAGACATCCCCATCGCCCCGGAACGCGGGTTCGGCCCGGGGCGCGGGTCCGGGCCTCTGCCGCGAACGCTGAAAGATGTGGCGACCATCGTGCCGGCCCAGGATCCGGTCGAGGTTTTTCATTCCAAACTCACTCGCGTCAGTCAGATATACGTCGGTGTGGCGGGAGACGACATCGCCGGAGTCGCAGCGGACGTCGAACGCATCGTGGGGGAATTGACCATTCCGAAGGGACTACGCGTGGAGGTGTTGGGTGAAGTTCCGAGCATGCGGTCGTCGTTCCGCGAGATGGCGTTCGCACTCATATTGGCCGTCGTGCTCGTTTACCTCCTATTGACCGCTCAGTTCTCCTCCTGGGTAGACCCGTTGATCGTTGTCGCATCGGCCCCGCTCGGACTGGTGGGTGTGGCAGTAATACTTTGGGTCACCGGGTCTTCGCTGAACATTCAATCGTGCATGGGCGTACTGATGCTGGTGGGTATCAGCGTCTCCAACGCGGTGCTCCTTGTAAAATTCGCGAACGAGCAACGGGAGGCGGGACATCCGACCCGTGAGGCGATACTGTTGGCTGCCCGTACCCGCCTTCGCCCGATCCTCATGACGACGCTGGCAACCATCGGAGGGTTGTTGCCGCTCGCCGTTCACTTGCACCCCGGTGACGAAATGAACCTTCCACTCGCACGCGCCGTAATCGGGGGGATGCTAAGTTCGATGGTCTTGACGCTTTTCGTGATTCCCGCGCTATATACGCTGTTCAAACCTTCCGGCCCGGCCGTGCCGGCAGATATGATCGAACTGACCCCCGCCCGGCCCGAGGAGGCCTGATGCGTTCCACGTTTCCGATCCTTGTAATTCTGTTAGTGACCGGGTGCGGGTCGCCCGCCACCTCCACCCCGCCGCGGGACCGTCTGGTGCGGGTGGAAACCACGGTCCCGACTGTGGAAACGTTTCCGATCCGGGTCGACCTTTCGGCCACCGTCGAGCCGCTTTATCGGGTGGACGTCTGCGCCCGGGTAACGGGAGTCGTGGCCGAATTTTTTCCCGCGAATCTCGACGTCGGTCAGCGCGTCGCGGCGGGGGCGCCGATTCTCCGCCTGGACGTTCCTGAATTGGATGCGCAGCGGGAGCAACGCAAGGCCGCCCTGGCCCTGGCGAAAGACCAGGTCGGACAGGCAAAGGAGGCCGAGCGGGTGGCGGAGCAGGAAGTGATCGAATCCGAAGCCCAGCTCAAGCGTTATGCCGCGGACGTGAAGTACCGCCGGTTGGAAACCAAACGCGTGACCGAATTGTCCGCGAAGGGCGTAATCCAGCCGGAACGGGTTGAGGAAGCGGAGCGGCAGTTGGACGTGGCGGAAGCGACAGCCGACGCGGCCCGGGCGGCAGTCGACACCAAAAAGGTGAAACGCTCTTCCGCCGGGGCCGACCGGCGGACGGCGGAATCCCGCGTGTCCGTTGCGGCCGCGGACCTCAAAACGACCGAAGAAATGATCGCCCTGGCCACAATCAAGGCGCCGCCCCCGTCCGAAGGTATTCCGTCCCTCGCGAGCAACGACGTTCCCTCCACCTACATCGTTACCCGGCGGAATGTGGACCGAGGGGCTACGGTCAAAGACTCGGCGCAAACTTTACTGACCCTCATGCAACTGGAAACAGTTCGGGTTTTGGTGGACGTTTCGGAACGCGACGTGCCAGCGGTGGAAGAACTTCTTCGGAATTCCAAAAATGCTTCCTCGACCGAGGGGAACGCCGTACTGACGTTGCCCGCGCTTCGGGAGGCGCCATCTCACGGCGTGTTCCGTGGCCGAATTGCCCGCACCGCGGGAGTGATTGACCCCACGACACGTACGATGCGAACGGAAATCGAGTTCGACAACCGCCGGGGCGACTTGCGGCCGGGAATGTTCGGGACCATGACGCTGACGCTCGGCACCCGGACGAATGCCTTGATCCTCCCGTCTTCGTCGTTCGTGCGGCGGGATTCCGGCCCGGAAGTCCTCGTGGTCGACCCGTCTGCCGACAACCCGGCGCGGGGTGTCGTTCGTGTGGTGCCGGTCAAAATTGGCTACGACGACGGAAGGCGGGTCCAAGTCACCGCGGGGCTGACCGGAAAAGAACGTGTGATCGTTCGAGGAAACACACCTATTACTACGGGAGACCTCGTCATACCAGTCGAGTCGCGGCTTGTCACTAACGGTGCGACGAAAGAGAGTTCGCCCAACGCATTGCGGTCCAAAGATCGGTAAGTGTTGGAATACTGCAAAACGACCGTGCTTGCACAAAGGAGCTCGGCCGCAATTCTTACGTCGAGCGGAGCGGGTACGTCTCTTCTCTGCCAGTACTCCGGGTGAATTTCGCCTGCGATGAACGTGTCCGTTCATACGGAATGAATTCCGGCTGAACCGCATCGGTATTCCGGCCGAGGTTTACCCGACCGATTACGGGGAGGACTTTCTGATTGGCAAAGTTCGTACCCCGTACCAACCCAGTCGGATAAACTTGTGGCGTCGGTCCCAACCGGAGTCAAGCAATGCACCGCATTCTCTCCCTGCTAATTCTCTCAGCTTTTCTTCCTCCTGTTTTGGCGGCTGACGACAAACGGCCGCCGAACATTGTCATCGTCTTCGTTGACGACCTCGGTTGCTATGGGGCCAAAGATTGGAAAACTCCGTACCTGGACCGAATGGCGCAAAACGGCATGAAGTTCACGGATTTTTACGTCGCCCAACCAGTCTGCTCGGCCAGCCGGGCGGCCTTACTCACGGGCTGCTACCCGAACCGGGTCGGGATTTCCGGGGCGCTCGGCCCGGGGTCGAAAGTGGGGATCAGCGACAAGGAGGTGACACTGGCCCAGCTTTGCAAGGGGAAGGGGTATGCAACCGGGATGGTGGGGAAGTGGCATCTGGGTCATCACCCGCAATTCCTGCCGACCCGGCATGGGTTCGACGAGTGGTTGGGGCTGCCGTACTCGAACGACATGTGGCCGTACCACCCGGAGGCGAAACCGGGGACTTATCCGCCTCTACCCTTGTTCGACGGAGAGAAGGTTGTTAACCCGAACGTGACCGCGGCCGATCAGGCGAAACTGACCCGGCAATACACGGAACGGGCGGTCGATTTCATTGGGAGAAACAAGGACAAGCCGTTTTTTCTTTATGTCGCCCACACGATGCCGCACGTGCCGCTTTTCGCTGGCGAAAAGTTCAAGGGTATTTCGGCCGGCGGAGTGTACGGGGACGTTTGCGAGGAAATCGACTGGTCGGTTGGACAGATTATTGCCGCACTGAATCGGAACGGGTTGGAAAAGAATACGCTGGTGATCTTTACGAGCGACAACGGTCCGTGGCTCTCTTACGGCAACCACAGCGGCTCGGCCGGGTCGCTCCGCGAAGGCAAAGGCACCGTCTGGGAGGGTGGCGTGCGCGAGCCGTTCATCGCCAGTTGGCCCGGAGTGATCCCGGCCGGGACGGTGTGTCGGGAGCCGGCGATGACGATTGATCTGTTCCCCACGATCGCGAAACTGATCGGGGCAGACTTGCCAAAGCAGCGGATCGACGGCAGCGACATCGGGCCGTTTTTGCGGGGAACGGTCGAAAAACCTGCCACGACACTATCGTTCCCCGATCCCGACACCGTGTTCGCGAAGCCCGGTGAATTCCGCACCCGCAGGCCCGGGAATGGTATTTACTTCTTTTATTACAACCAGAACGATCTTCAGGCGGTGCGGTTTGAGCGATGGAAGTTGATGTTGCCGCAGACGTACCGCACGATGGCGGGTCAGTCCCCGGGGAAGAACGGGACGCCGGGGAAGTACAGACAGGTGAAACTGACCAAGCCGGAACTGTACGATCTCGTTGCCGACCCGGACGAAACGACGGACGTGGCCGGGAAGAATCCCGGTGTACTGCGGTCGATGCTCGGGCTTGCCGAGGCCGCCCGGGAGGAATTGGGCGACGCACGCACCAACCGGCCCGGCTCCGGCCGGCACGAGCCGGGACGAATTCCGACGGTACCCAAAAAGGCCGAATTCGAATCTGAACTGGTTTTCCCTCTCCACCCGCAACACAACCATGCCCCGGGCATTGTCGAGTGCCCGAACGGGGATCTGCTGGTTTCATGGTACCGTGGATCCGGCGAACGCGGGGCTGACGACGTGGCCGTCTACGGGGCCAGGCGAAAGAAAGGGGAAGCGAAATGGTCCGATGCGTTTCTGATGGTCGATACGCCCGGGTTCCCGGATTGCAACACGACGATGTGGATTGACGCGAAGGGAAAACTCTGGCTGTTCTGGCCGGTGATTCTCGCCAACACGTGGGAGAGTTGTTTAACGCAATTTCGCGTGGCCGCGAAGTACGACGGACCGGGTGCCCCGGTCTGGGACTGGCAAGGCACTCTCTTTTTGAAACCCGTCGATTTTGTAAATGAAATGAAGCGGGGTTGGGCCGACTATGCCAAAGCGTTCGGCAGCGAATTGACGAAAAAGGTCGGCGAAGAGTACTGGGAAAAGCGAATCAACGACAAACTTTCTTCCCGCCTCGGCTGGCAGCCGCGGTGCAAGCCGACGGTTCTGAGGGACGGCCGGATTCTACTCCCCCTCTACTCGGATACTTACTCGGCGGGACTGATGGCGATTTCCGACGACGGGGGAAAAACCTGGACCGCATCCAAACCGCTCGCCGGGTACGGCAGCATTCAACCGAGCGTACTTGAGAAAACCAACGGCACTCTGGTCGCTTATATGCGGGAGAACGGGCCGCTCAACAAAGTGCGCGTTTCCGAGTCGAAGGACCGCGGCCTGACGTGGGGGCCGGTCGGCGTCACGGCGATCCCCAACCCCGGTTCCGGCCTCGATACCGTGCGACTGAAGAACGGCCATTGGCTCATTGTTTCCAATGACTCGGCCCGCGGTCGAAATTCGCTTGCGGTGAAAATATCGGACGACGAGGGAAAGACCTGGAAGTGGACAAGGCACCTGGAAAAGCACCCGACCGGCTCGTTCCATTACCCGGCCGTCATTCAGGCCTGGGACGGCTCGATTCACTGCGTCTACAGCTATTTCGTCGCCGGCGGCAAAAGCATGAAGCATGCCCGGTTCAACGAAGAATGGGTGCGGGCAGGGGATTGAAAGGAAACACCGCAGGCGCCGGGGTAGACTGGGTGCTTGTCCGACTCGATGACTGGCCGAAAGTATTATGTATAAAAGTCAATAATGTTGAAGGTTACAGAATCGTATCCTTCATACAGAGTGGTGTTTCTATAACGCTTTTTGTAAAGCAGCCACCAGCCCGTCGATCTCGGCTTTCGTACGCTTTTCCGTGACCGCGACCGTCATGCCGTTTTTTCGGTTCGGGAACCAGTTACCGAGTGGCAATCCGGCGTGAAAGCCGGCCGTTCGGAGGTTCGCCAAAACGGATGGGACATCCCCAGGCAGGGTCAGTGTGAATTCCTTGAAGAAGGGCCGTTCGAACGCCAATTTCACGCCGGGGACGTTCGTCAAAACGTCCGCTGCGTACCGGGCTTTCCGGAAGCAAAGTTCGGCCGTCTCTTTCAACCCGTTCGGTCCCAGCGCAGTGAGGAATACGGCCGCGCGAAGGGCAAAAAGGCCTTGATTCGTGCAGATGTTACTGGTGGCTTTTTCCCGGCGGATGTGTTGTTCGCGGGTGCTCAGGGTGAGTACCCAGCAACGTTTGCCGTTGCGGTCGGTGGTTTCGCCGACGAGCCGGCCGGGCATTTTGCGGACGTATTCCTGCCGGCAGGCCATGATCCCGAGATACGGTCCGCCGTAGCCGAGCGGGGTGCCGAGCCCCTGTCCTTCAGCCACCGCAATGTCGGCCCCGTACTGACCGGGTCGTTTGAGGAGGCCGAGGGAGATCGGGTCGAAACTTGCGACGAAAAGGGCTCCCGCGGAATGGGCCGCGTCGCCGACCGATTGCATTTCTTCCAGGTGCCCGAAGAAATTCGGGTTCTGGGTGACGACCGCGACCGTTTCATCCGTTACCGCCTTCTTCACGTCGTCCGGATTTAAGAATCCGTTCGGTGTCGGAAGCGTGATGATTTTGATGCCCGGGTTCAACAAGTAGGTGGCGAGCGTTTGGCGGTATTCCGGATGGACGCTTTCCGCAACGAGAACGTGCCCCCGCCGACCGGTGACGGCAACGGCCATGAGCACCGCTTCGGCCACGGCCGACCCGCCTTCGTACAGCGACGCATTCGCCACGTCCATGCCGGTGAGTTCGCAGATCAGCGTCTGATACTCGTAGAACGCCTGCAAACTGCCCTGGCTGGCCTCGGCCTGGTAGGGGGTATATGCGGTGTAGAATTCGCTGCGTCCGGCGATCGCGTCGACCACACTGGGGATGAAGTGGTCGTAGGCCCCACCGCCGAGGAAGCAGACCAGGTCGGCCGCCGATTGATTTTTCCGGGCCAAGAGCTGGATGTGCCGGGTCAGATCCTGCTCGGGCATGGCCGGCGGAATGTTCAACGACCGTTTCAGCCGCAATTCGGCCGGGATCGGCGAAAACAATTCTTCGACCGATTTCGCCCCGATCCGGGCAAGCATTTCGGTACGGTCGGCATCCGTATTCGGCAGGTAAGGCACGTGCGGCGACTCCGAAAATTATGGTCCTCGGGAATTAGTGTCCCGCACACTTTGCATCGTACTGGGCCTTCGACAGCATGTGGTCGAGGTTGGTGCCGGGGGCGACCCGGAATTTGACCAGCCAGCCGGCTCCGAACGGATCGGCGGTGACCGCGTTCGTGTTTTTCACCGCTTCGGCGTTTACTTCAACGACTTCGCCCGCAACCGGGGCATAAAGGGACGACGTGGCTTTCACCGATTCGATCACCCCGAATTCCTGCCCTTTGTCCAATTTCTTTCCGACCGACGGGAGTTCGAGGTAGGTCACGTCCGTGAGTTGTTCTACGGCGAACGCGGTGACCCCGACGGTGAGCGTATCGCCGTCGAGACGTGCCCATTCGTCGGACGACGTATAGCGGAGGGCGTTCAAATCCATGTCTTCAATCCTTGGAGAGATTCGAGGTTACCTGGCGCGTTTGTAGAACGGCAGCGCGATAACCGTGGCCGGGACCGCGGTGCCGCGGATGTCGATTTTCAGCCCCGTTCCCGGGACCGATTGTTCGCGGGGTACGTATCCCATTGCGATGGAACGATCGAGGTGCGGGGCGTAGCTCCCGCTGGTGACTGTGCCGACCGGGGTATCGTCTTCCTTTAAGATCGGACTGCCTTCGCGCGCGGCCCGTTTTCCGCCGAGCACGAGGCCGACCCGCGTCGGTTTGGACTTATCGAGTGCCGCCGATACGAGTGTCTCCCGGCCCACGAACGGTCCCTTTTCCAGTTTGACCGCCCAACTTAACCCCGCCTGGAACGGGTTAATCTCTTCGGTCAGTTCGTGCC
The DNA here is from genome assembly GCA_036493815.1 of Fimbriiglobus sp. Taxonomy (GTDB): domain Bacteria; phylum Planctomycetota; class Planctomycetia; order Gemmatales; family Gemmataceae; genus DASXPC01. The sequence continues at coordinate 42,562 of DASXPC010000221.1, forward strand.
CGTAAAGTGGCATGGCCGCTTCGAGCCGGAGCGTGTCGCGGGCGCCCAGACCGCAGGGCACCGCCCCTTTCGCTATCAATTCGTCCCACAGCATGGGGCCGACGGCGTTAGGCACCATTGCCTCGAATCCGTCTTCGCCCGTGTATCCGGTCCGGCTGACGACGCAGCCCTTGTCCTGATACCGCGTCGGAATGGCGAAGTAGTACTTTAGAGCGGAAATATCGGCCTCGAATAAACCGGACGCGAGTGATATGGCCCGCGGCCCTTGAGCCGCGATCATGGTCGTATCGAATGTTTGGTCCATGATCTGGACGTTCTTCCCGGCTTTGCGGACGTCGAGCCAGTTGAGAATCTTCTCCCGGTTCCCGGCGTTCACCACCATCGCGTAGCCGTAAGGCCACTTGTATACGAGTACGTCGTCGAGGATGCCGCCGGATTCGTTGCAGACGAGTCCGTACCGCACCTGCGTGTCTTTCATGCCGGCGACGGAGTTGGTGAACACGTCTTCCAGGAGTGCAAGGGCGTCCGGGCCGGCGAACGACAAGCGGGCCATGTGCGAAACGTCAAAAACTCCCACCCCACTTCGAACCGCTTTATGTTCCGGTATCACGCCGGAATACTGCACCGGCATGTCCCACCCGCCGAAGGGTACCATCCGGGCTCCCAACGCAACGTGCCGATCGTACAGCGGGGTGCGGCGGTTCGACATGGCAACGGCTCGATCAAGAAGGGCCGAAAAAACAGGGGTGGTTCCCGTCCGGAACCACCCCCACGCCTATCTTACTTCGGCGGGTAAAGTTGTCCATCGTTCGGTCGGTGCATTGGTACACTTCTTATTATGGCCCGATGCCCGCTTTATCGCGTTAGCCCCGGTGCGTCCCCCGTCGAAGCAATGCAGCCATTGTCCTGTTCCGTTCCCGACGGATCGACGCTACGGATCGACTCGGAAGAAAAATTGGTCGAATTTGCATTCCGGTCCGATCCGACGGCCATGCCGCTCGACGAAATCCGCCGTCGCATTCTCATCGGGCAGGCTATTGAAGATGTGGGGAAGAGCTGGAAATACTTCGGTCGGATTGGCGACACCCGCGGATTTGTGGACCGGGCAGCCGGTACGATTGACGATCTGAAGCGATTGGGATTTTCCGGACATATGCCGAAGGTCGAAGGCCGCCTCGCGGACGTCGGGCGGCTCTTCGCCGCCTTCGAGAAACGGCGACTGGCAACTGGACTAAACAGCCCGGAGGATCAACTCCTGCGGGCTGCCGCCGTTTGGAGGAGCGACAAACCTATTGCGTTCAAAGACCTCCGAGTCGTCGTAGTTGAACGTTTTGTGGACTTCTCCGAACCGCAAAAAAAACTGATCGAAGCCATCTCGAATCGCGTGGATATCGTGGCCGTGTCGCTTCCTGCTGAGGGCGACCCGGCCTTGGCCGGGTGGGTTCGAAACCTGGGGCCGGGCGAAGATATTGACATTGTGCATGTCGGCGATTCAGCTGCCGTCGAGTTGATGGAGGCACCCGGGCACATCGGCGAAGCGAGAATGGTGGCCCGCCGGATTCGGAAATTGCAGGCATCGGGCACGTCCCCCGGTGACATCGTCGTGACCGCCAGAGACTGGGAAACCTCGGCCGACATGTTCGCCGAAGTGTTCGACGAGTACGCGATTCCGGTGCACGGGTTCCCTGCAACGCCACTGGGTCGCGCCCCAGCCGTTGCGTTTTTCCTGCAGGCTTGGCGTGTTCCGTCACGCGGGTTTTCTTTTTCCGATGTAGCCGCGATCCTGAGGTCCATTTTTTTTCGCCTTCCGGGTTTCGACCCTGACCTGCCGTTGAAAGCCGAGACATTACTGCGGAAGATCGGCGGACCCGACGGCAAGGAGAACTTCCTGCGTTCGGTCGACCGGTGGGCCGAGTCGCCGCCGTTGCCACTGGAAGACGAAACCGCGGAGGCGGGAACGCGGCGGCGGACGCACGAGTTGGCAAGGACGTGCAGGCCCTTTTTGAATTCGTTCTTCGCTTTGTGGGACGGAATCCCCTCTAACGCGAAACCGGAAAAATGGGTCGAGCGGATCCGAAAATTCGCACGGGTTTGCGGTCTCGAAACAAACGCGAATCCGAACGATACGTCTGCGATCGACGTGCTGTGGGAAGGCCTCGCCGCTTGGTCCGGAACGGCGTCCCCCGTGAAGCCCCTGCCGGCCGCTGCACTGACTTCGGCGCTCGACGCCATCACTTCCGCCGCAACCGTACCCGTAGCCCCGCCTGCCGAACCGGCCGTTCGCATCCTCACCGCGGAGAATGCCCGCTTCGCCGACTGCGACTACCTCTTCCTCACCGGCCTGGAAGAAGGTTTGTTCCCCAACCTCGCCCCACCCGAGTCGCTGTTGACCGATGCGGATCGGGTTTTTCTTCGCGGGGCCGGATTGTCGATTCCAGACCCCGCCGACCGACGCCCGGCCGAGCAGGCGTTGTTCAACGACCTGCTGGCTCGCCCGCGGTTGCGGCTCGTTTTGAGTTATCCTGCCGTGGACGAAAAGGGACGGGAAAAATTGCCGAGTTCGTTCCTTGCGGAATGGCGCGAGCAAAACCCGGACGTCGAAACCAAAAAGCAAATGATGTTGATTCAGGATTACGCGGCAGGAGAAATCTATTCCGACGCGGAGCGGCGAGTTCGGTACGCCAACTCTCTGGTGCGGGGAATTACCGACAAAAGTGAAACCGGATTGCCGGTACCGGTTGTTGAGAATTTGAAGCGAGTTCAACAAATCGCCAGAGCCCGGTTCGACGGAAAGGCGTTCGGCCGATTCGACGGGGGAATCCGTCCCGAATTCCTGAACGCGAACCTCGACCTCCTCGGCCGGGGCCACGTGTTCGAACCGGGTCACGTATTCAGTCCGTCCGGGCTGGAAACCTACGTCGCCTGTCCATTCCGTTTCTGGCTCGAACGCGTTCTGGGCGTCGCACCGTTGGACGACCCGCCGGACGCTGTCGAAAGGACCCGTCACGGTTCGGCGATCCATCGGGCGATGGCCAGATACCATTTGGCCGGTCCCAGTCCGGACGATCCAAAATCCGTCGCGTCGGGTGTTCGCAGTCAGTTCGACGCGGCCGTGGCCGAATATCAAGCCCGTTCGGGCGGGTCCGTCCCGGCGGCAATGTGGGATCTTGAACGATTGCGACTGCACCGGACCGCCAACCGATACCCCGAACAGTGGCAATCGTTCCGGGCGAAGGAATCGAAGACCGGTCCGACTCCTGTTCCCCGTTTATTCGAAGCCACGTTCGGCCTGACGTCGACCGATGAGCGTCCGAGTGGGCCTCCGCTTGTCCTTTCGTTGAACGGGTTGGAGGTACGCATCGGCGGCACCGTGGACCGCATCGACACGGCCGACGTGCCCGACGGCCTCGGCTTCTGGATCGTCGACTACAAATCTGGTCGGGGTTCTTACTACACCGGCACCGCCGTCGCCAACCTCGATGCCCTGCAACTCCCGCTCTATGCCCTGGCCGCGGAACGCGTGCTCTTCCCCGGCCAGCCTGCCCGACTCCTCGGTCTGGCCTACTGGCTCGTCTCCCACACGGGATCGAAATCCGTCCTACCGAAAATGGCATGGGACCAATTCCGCAACCAACTCGAACGGTGGGTAGTAGATCTTGTGACGTACATTCGCCGGGGGGCATTTCCCCTCGCCCCGCGGTCGAAGACGTGCACCGCCACGTGCCCGCACGGTCCGGTCTGCCGAATCGCCCAGCATCGCAATTCGGGGAAACGGTTCGACCTCTCCCTGCCGATTGCAGACGGACCGGACGAGGTTGGGTAAGACTTGCAAACGCCGGTCTGCGCGGTCATGATATCATTCCCGCCGAAAGAGCCCGTCACCATGCCCGAATTTCCTTCCGGATGCCGCGATTTCCAACAACACTTGCCAAATCGGCGGTGTGCGATTCGGGTAGGAGCCGCGGGTCTTGCGGGGCTGACGTTGTCGAGTCTGCTGCGTGCCGAAGGAAAAAGATCGAAACGAAAGGCGACCGCCAAGAGTGTCATCCTGCTTTTCCAGTTCGGCGGGGCGAGCCACATTGACACGTTCGACCCGAAACCGGACGCGGCGGCCGAAATCCGCGGCGAGTTCAAGACTATTAAGACGAGGACGGCGGGGCTGCTCCTTTCCGAACACCTTCCGAAACTCGCCGCCCGGTCCGACAAGTTCGCCGTGATCCGCAGCGTCTCGCACAATCGGGCGAACCACAACCCCGGGGCGTACTACTCGCTCGTCGGCCGGGAACCGCTTACCGATTTCGTGACGGCAAACGCCGCGGCCACCGACTTTCCCCATCCCGGCAGTGTGGTCGATTACCTCGTTCCCGGGCCGAAAGACGTTCCGGCGTCGGTCGCCCTTCCGACCATGATTGCCGACGGGCCGTTCCGAACGCCGGGCGAGTTCGCCGGCTTCCTCGGCAAGCAGTACGACCCCCTCTGGGTTCTGGCCGACCCTAACCGGAAAGGGTTTAAGGTCACCGAACTGACGCTGCCTGATGGAATCGATGTCAAACGGATCGCCAACCGCGACGCGATCCGATCCGACCTGGCGAAGTTGTCGTCCCTCGCGGAAAAATCGGCCGCGGCGAAGGGCCTGGCCGATTATCAGGCCCGGGCCGTCGACCTCCTCACCTCGCCGAAAACGCGGGCGGCGTTCGACATTTCGGCGGAGTCCCCGGCCACGAGGGACAAGTACGGCCGCAATACCTACGGCCAGAGCGTGCTCCTCGCCCGCCGGCTCGTCGAAGCGGGAGTCCGGTTCGTCACCGTCTATTACTCCCCCGGCATCGGCGGCTGGGACACCCACAAGGACAACTTCAGAACGCTGAAGACCAGCCGACTGCCGCACACCGACGCCGCCCTCTCGGCCCTGCTCGAAGACCTTTCGGACCGCGGATTGCTGAACGAAACACTGGTCTACTGGACCGGCGATTTCGGGCGGACGCCGAAAGTCAACAAGGACGCCGGCCGAGACCATTGGCCGCCGTGCCAGTCCGTTGTCATGGCCGGCGGCGGAATCAAGGGCGGCGTCACCTACGGCGCCTCCGACCCGACCGGAGCTTACCCGAAAGACAACCCTCTTCGGCCCGACGACGTCACGGCCACCGTATTCCACGCCCTCGGCCTCGACCCGAAAACCGAAATCAAAGACCAACTCGCCCGCCCGATGCCCATTTCCACCGGCGACCCGGTCGAAGACCTGTTCGCCTGACGACGAATAAGCGTCCACAATTCGACGTTCGGAGGGAAGGGACGGTCTTCACCAACGACATTTCCCCATCGGAGTGGAACCCCATGAAGAAACCTGCACCGTTTCCGATTCTCGTCACATCGAATCGACGTCGGTTCCTGATCAAAGTACCCGCTTTCGCGGTTTGTGCGGCGTCCGCAATTGCCGCTCTCTTCCTGGAAACACCGGCGTATTCGGCCGACACCAAGCACCCGAACATCGTCGTGATGATGACCGACGATCAGCGGTTCGATTTCATGAGCTGTGCCGGGCACCCGTTCCTGCAAACGCCGAACATGGACCGGATCGCAAAGGAAGGCGTGCGATTTCGGAACATGTTCGTGACGAACTCGTTATGCGCCCCGAGTCGGGCGACGCTGATGACCGGCCTGTACAGCCACGCCAACGGGGTGAAAGACAACCTCGGTTCGACGCTCGATCCCGCCGTGACTTGGATGCCGGACCTGCTTCGGGCGGCGGGTTACGACGTGGCTTTTTGCGGCAAGTCGCACGTGCCGGGTAATTTTCGGCAGAAAAAGTGGGACTACTACTTCGGGTTTCGCGGACAGGGGATTTACGTGAACCCCCGAATTGCCGAGAGCCAAGCGGACGGAACAATCGGTCCCGACCGCCAGTACCAGGGTTGGGTCGACGACGTGTTGACCGACCACGCGGTCGCGTGGATGAAACGGGACCGCGGGGAAAAGCCGTTCTGCTTGTTCCTGTTCTTCAAGTCGCCACACCGGCGGTGGGTTCCTCCGGACCGGTACAAGGACAAATATGCCGACGTGAAGGTGGTGAAGCCGGCACTGTGGGACGACCCTGGTGTCGGCAAACCCCGGGCGTTTTTGCAGGCGGCGAACATGATCGGCCAGTACCCGGATACGAAGGATTTCGACGGCATGATCCGCGACTACAGCCGCTGCCTCACCGGGGTGGACGACAACGTGGGTAAAGTGCTGAAAGCCCTGGAAGACAAGAAGTGCCTGGACGAGACGGCGATCCTTTACACGTCGGACAACGGGTTCTTCCTCGGCGAATGGCAGCGGTTCGACAAGCGATTCATGCACGAGCCGTCGATCCGGGTGCCCTTGTTACTGCGATACCCGCCGATGGTGAAGGCGGGCACCGAACGGAAGGAAATGGTCCTGAACGTGGACATCGCCCCGACGCTATTGGCCCTTGCGGGGACAAAGTCGCCAACGCCGATGCACGGCCGAAGCCTGACCGACCTGTTTGCAACCGGGAAAGCGCCCTGGCGGGACGCCTGGTACTACGAATATTTTGAGTTCCCGGACATCTCGCACAACGTGGTGAAGCATCGCGGCGTTCGGACGGAGAAATACAAGTTCATCGATTACTACGAGCCGCCGTTCCCGAAATGGCGGGAGGAATTTGAACTTTACGACCTCGAAAAAGACCCCGAGGAGCGGGTGAACCTCTACTCCCGGCCCGCCATGAAGCCGGTCGTCGAGAAATTGAAACTGCGGATGACGGAGTTGCGGAAGGACCTGGGGGAGAAGTAAGGGAGAAGAATGATGAACCGGCGGCTTGTCTTCATCCCAACCCGGCAATTACGAAGTGTTACGGTTACCAGGATATTACTCCGCCATCCTGATAGTCTTCTGCAACCGGTTCAAAGACTCCCGCCACAGCCCGAGGTTGCCACCAATTCCTTGGACCCTAACGAATCGGGAGTCAGTGACCGGAGGACTTCCTCCGGTCACTGACTCCCGATTTGACAACAAACTCGCAGGCTTTTCTATTCGTCCTTGAATTTACTGAGAAGTTTCTTCAGTTCTTCGATCATCTTTTCCTTTACGCCTTCGTGTTCGTCGTCCTCGTCGCCGGTATCGACGGTGACTTCTTCGGACGAGGTGACCCCGGCCGGGAGGTTGGGGTCGTTTTCGACGGCGAATCCCTGGGAGTAATCCTTGCCGTCGACGGTGAGGGTTACGCGGTAGCTGCCTGCGAGGATGACACCTCCTCGGCCGAAGCCTCCTCGGCCTCGGCCGCCGCCCCCGCCGAAGCCGCCTCGGCCCCCACGACCGCCCTGGTCGCCACCGATGGTGCCGCGGGCGAGCGTCCATTGCAGGTGGTGGAAGCCGGCCGTTTTCGGCGGCGTGACGAATTCGCAAACGACCTTATTCGACACGTCGAAGATTTTCAGCGTCACGGTCTTTGCGGCGTCTTTCAGGAAGTAGTCGACGGCCGTGCCGCGGGGCGGGTTGGAGCCGACAAACTTGCGGAGCGTTTCGGAATACGGCGATTCCCCGCCGGCGCCGATCCGCCACTTGACGGCCGGGGCAGGTGCGAACAACGTGGCATCCTCCTTGAACGTCTCGGGTTTCATCTGGCGGATGCTACTGATGTCGGCCACCCAGAGGCTGCGGCCGTGGGTCGCTATCACGATTTCTTCGGCCACCGTCGGCTGGGCGAACTCGTGCACCGCCACGGTCGGAAGGTTGTCGCCGAACTTCGTCCACGACGCGCCTTTATTCGCCGACACGAACGCCCCGAACTCGGTCCCGCAATAGAGCACCTGCGGGTTCTTGTAGTCTTCCCGAATGCAGCGGGTGGAACCGAATTCGGGCAAGTTGTGACTGATGTTTTTCCAACTCGCCCCGTAGTCGTCGGTGACCAGGATATAGGGTTTGTCGTCGTTACTGCGGTGGGCGTCGAGGGCGACGTAGCATTTGCCTTCCCGTTCCCGCGACGGTTCGAGGGCGGCGACGCACCGCGGGCCCGGTACGCCGGCCTTGTGAAGGTTTTCCGTGATGTTCTTCCAATTGAGGCCGCCGTCCCGGGTGACCCAGAGGTAGCCGTCGTCGGTGCCGACGTAGAGCAGGTCCGGGTTTTTCGGAGATTCGGCGAGAGCGGTTGCACTGCCGTTCTTGGTCCGGGTGATGTCGGGTGAAATCTTCTTAAGGGCGGACCCCTTCTCGATGGACCGGAAAACGTACTGGCCGGCCGAGTAGAAGATGCTCGAGTTGTGGCTGGAAAGGATGTATGGGGTATTCCAGTTGAAACGCAGGGCTTCGGTCCGGCCTCCGCCGGCTCCGCCGCGGCCCCCACCCCCACCTCCACCGGCTCCGCCGCGGCCACCGCCTCCAATCCCCGGCCGGGCTCCGCCCTGCTCGCCGGTACGGAGATTCCGACGTTGAATCGCACCGCCCTGACTTTCAGCGTAGATCAGGTCGGGGTCGTTCGGATCGACCCGGCAGACGAACCCGTCGCCGCCGTTGATGTAGATGGAATCTTCGTTGTACGGCCCGGTGCGGCGGAGGGTGGCCGACGGGAGGCCCCAACTGCCGTTGTCCTGGAGGCCGCCGTAGACGTGGTAGGGTCGTTTGTTGTCCACGGCGACATGGTAGAACTGGCCGATGGCGACGTGGTTGAGGTGGTCCCACGTGGCACCCCGATCGTATGTGCAATAGGTCCCACCGTCGCAGCCGACGAGCATGTGTTTGGCGTTAGCGGGGTCGATCCAAAAGGCGTGCAGGTCGGCGTGCACGCCGCGGACAGGGGCCTGGGAAAAAGTTTTACCCGAGTCGGTAGTGCGGTAAAGGCCGGCCGAGTTCCCGCCGCCGTTTCCGGTGTCGGCCAGGACGTAGACGTTTTTCGAGTCGGTCGGGTCGACGCGGATTTGGCTGAAGTACATGGGCCTCGGGTTGAGGCTGTTGACGCGGGTCCAGGTGCTGCCGCTATCTTTGCTCATGAAGACGCCGCCGGTCTGGTAGCCGTCCTTGCCCTGTCGGTCCTGAACGTTCGGCCGTTGTCCGCCGAGCCCGAGTCCATTGGGCCGGGCCGGGTTCGCCCCACGTCCGCCACCGCCGCCGCCGAAAGGCAGTTGCAGCGGCGTTTCGACGAGGGCGAGTTCGAGAGTGGTTTCTTTTTCGCCTTGTTTGAACGTGATTTTCACTTTGTCACCGGCCTTCCGAGGATCTTCGGACCGGGCGGTGACGCGAAGTTCTGTGAGAAGTTCGCGGAAATCTTCGACGGCGACTCCGTTCACTTTGGTGACAAGCGCGCCCGGCTTGATGCCGCCTTTTTCGACCGGACCACCCGCGGGGACTTTTTCGACCGTGACCGGTTCACCGAATCCGACGGCCGGCGTAAATCCGGGCATGAGGATGGTATTGGCTCCCTGGGCTCCGCCCCGTCCGCCGGCTCCGCCTCGTCCGCCGGCTCCACCACGCCCGCCGCCAGCCCCGCCCCGTCCGCCGCGGCCGCCTCCTTGAGCAGCCGCGGCCGCCTGGGCGTCTTCCGGACGTACGCCGAGAATCAGGTCGATGACCATGTCTTTACCGTCCCGCTTGATCGCCACCAGGACCTTGTCCCCGGGCTTCTTGGTTCGGACGTATTCCAGCATTTTGTCGTTGTCATCGAATTTCTTGCCGTCCACTGTAATGATGACGTCGCCGGCCTTGAACCCGGCCTTCTCGCTCGGCCCGCCCTCGGTGACCGACTCGATTTTGATGCCGACGTCTTTCACGTCCTCGGCCACGATACCCATGTAAATGGGCAGGTTTGCATTCCCCTTGCCGACGTCTTCAGTGTCGATGATGGCGTACACCACGCCCTTGGTTCGCAAAGAGAAATCGATGCCGATCCGGCCGGTTTTTACGGTCGGCAGTCCGTTCCCCTTGTTGTTCTTCACGTCGTTAATTTTCTTCCACGTCTTTCCGCCGTCGGTCGTCTTGAAGATGCCGCCGCCGGGTCCGTGGGATACGACGGGGCCGTACTGGTCGGGGACGTCGGCCGGCTGGGTTCCGGGGAAGTAGCCGTCGTACTCGTCCCGTTTCCGGTTCCACATGCCGACGACCAGCGTGTTCGGGTCGAACGGGTCCATGCAGAAGTCGATGACGCCGGTCTTGTCGTCGACGTAGAGGACCTTGTCCCACGTCTTGCCGCCGTCGGTCGATTTGAACAGGCCGCGCTCCTCGTTCGGGCCGTAAAGCCGGCCGAGGGCGCCGACGTAGACAATGTTCGGGTCTTTAGGGTGGACGACGATCTTGCCGATTTGGAACGACTGCTTGAGGCCGACGTGATTCCAGGTTTTTCCGCCGTCGGTGCTCTTGTAGACGCCGTCGCCGTAGGAAACGGAGTTGCGCGGGTTCTTTTCGCCGGTGCCGACGTAAACGATATTCGGGTTCGACGGGGCGTGGGCGACGTCGCCGATGGAAACGGTCGTCTCCTTATCGAACTGGTGTTCGAAGGTGGTGCCGTTGTTGGTGGTTTTAAGCAGACCCCCGGACGCGGTCGCGATCCAGTACGTGGAGGGGTCGTTGTCGACGACCGAGAAGCCGACGATCCGGCCGCTCATGTTTGCCGGGCCGATACTCCGCCAGGTTATCTGCTTGCTGACCGATTCGGGAATGGTCCCTTCGACCGGAGTTTTCGTCGGGGAAGGAGCGCCTTCCTTTTTCTTTCCGGCGGAATTGGACGTCGTACCTTTCAACTCTTCCGCTTGCTTTTTCAACGCCTCGATCTGCTTTTGTATCTCTTCGATCTTTTTCTGTTTCGCGTCCTTCGTTTGTGGCTGCCCGTCGTCGGATTGGGCCCGGCTATTCGGCAGGGCGATCAGGAGGGCGAACATCAGGAGCAGGAACGACCATCGACTGAGGGATACGATGCGGCTCACGGCAGGGTCTCTCTAAACGGGATGAGAAAAAGCCGGCGGGTGGGAAGTCCGACCCGTCCGTCAGAATACCGATGCGAACGGATCATGTTCCCTATTGTCCCGATCCTATCCAGACGGGAATGCAATCGCCAGCAGGGAGTGATGAAAGAGGGATGAGAACGGCATGGAACGGTAATTCGTTCCGTGTAACTATTGCAAAGGTAGTACTGCGAATTACACAACATTACAAAATCGTAATCTTGCACACTTAGATTCGCTGGCGAAAAGACCTATTGGAAAGAAAATATGTATTTGGCACGGGGGCTGCATTAGTGTGATTTGTCATCCGCGATTCCCCCGAATCCCTGGCGGATGACGCGATGCGGGGCCGGTCCCTTCCCCCGGACCGACCCCGCGAGACGGGCCGAGCGGTGTGGTCGCCGATTCCCCCCGTGCGACCGCCGGCATTCCCCCGCCGACGCTCGGTTCGGACCCTTCCCCCTTCCTGTCTGCTTTCCCCCAATCACGGGCCGCCGGCTCCCCCGCCGGCGGCCCGCGTCGTTTCCGCATTCATCCCGGCCGGGTTGGCGCTTATAATCGAATGCACCACCGGAACGGGTACCGCCACCGCCATGCAACCGATCTACGTTGCCGCCCCACATTTCAATTTGCCGGAAGCCCCTGCGCCGACCACGGCGTCGGAAGTGGGCGATTTACTCCGTCACCTGATCGACGGACAACGCGATCAAACCGGCCTCCTCCGCGGCTTGCTCGCGTCGCAGGATCAAAGCCCGAAGTGGAAGGCACTTCTCGCCCGATGGCATGATGAATTTCCGAACGTGGGGTCGAGTTGCAGGGCCGTGCTTCCCGCCGTGGAGCGGGTTTTCCTGACGATGGTGAATGAAGTGACCGAAAAACTTTCGGACTCCAGCGCGGACGAGCTGGAAAGCGACTATGCCCTCGGCGAGTTTCTGGACCGATACGGCACGCGTCTGAATCAACTGGCCGGGATCATCAACCAGCTCACCCCCTTGGCGGAAAACGCCTCGGCACCGACTTAACGCACGACCGAATTGTGGCGGAAACTGCGTCGCCTATTTTGAATACCGTAGACCCGGCCGACGATCGCATGGACCTGACCCCCGCAGACCTTTCCCCGATCCGCGAGCTGTATACCGCCGGGCGGTATTTTACGGCCCACGCGGAAGGGGCGCGATTCGGGCCGTACCGGCAGTGGAAGGGGCCGGGCGGAATGGTGCTCGCCGGCCGGTTGGCTATGCAACTCGGGGCCCCGAAGTTTGGCCGCCGACTCCACCTCGCTGCCGTCCGCCAATTTCCCGTTAACCTCGAAGTCGTCTATTACCACGGCCGGTATCGCATGGAGCGGTTCGGCCCACTCGCCTGCTGGCGGTTTCTGAAACTCCATCCCGATTGGTCCGATGCCGCACCGGAGCTACGCGGAGACTGGCTCGCCCTATCCGGATTTGTCGCGGCCCGGCTGCGGGATTTCGACCGGGCCGACCGGTTTCTGAATCAGGCCGAAGCGATGGCTCCGAACCGGCCCTGGGTCGCCGTCGAACGGGCGGCGGCGTTCGAGGCGGCCGAGCGGTACGAAGACGCGCTCGCGTCGGCCCGCCGAAGCCTCGAATTGCAGCCTTGGTTCCGTCCGGGGGTTCAAGCCGCGGCCCACGTCTTACAGAAGCTCGGCCGGGAATCTGAAGCGATAACCCTTCTCACCGATGCCGTCGAATTTACCGAAAGTGGGCTGATCGTCGCCCAGCTCATCTCTTCCCTGCTCGACGCGCGAAGAGCGGAGGACATATCAAAGAGGAATTTGCTCGATCGGTACGAGGAATTGGCACCGCTACGGGAGAAGGAAATTCGCCAATGGCTGTCGGCCCGGCGGTCGGATGTTACGTATTTACTCGGCGATACCTGTTCTGCCGCGAAACATGCCCGCGAAGTCAGGGACGACTTTTACGGAGCCTTTGCCCGTGCACTCGAACAATCCGGGGCCGCGACGGACCGAAAAATCTTGCCGATCGACATGTCGTACGGAGAAAAGCCGCCAACCGCCCATGATTTGCTCGGCCGATTCTGGGGAATCCCATTCCCTACGGCTATGGACGACCGCGATTTCACGGACGACGTTCCGGACCCGAGTGACCGGAAGCGAGCCGAGGAGGCGGGCTGGACCGCGGCCGAGTTCACCTTGACCGCGGATTCCGCTTTCGGATTGTTGGACGCCGGTGTCCCATTCCTCATTACACTGGTCGAAGTCGGAGTGAGTCAGTCGCGGATGGCGATCGGTTACGACCGTCTCCGACACACGCTATTCCTTGCCGACGGTCAGGATCGGAAGCCGGTCGAGGCCCCACTTTCTGTGTTGTTGTCCCGGTATCGCTCGACCGGTCCGCGGGCGATCGCCTTCGTTCCGCCGGGGTCGGACAAAACCTGCCTTCTCGCCGGCCTGCCGGACCAGGATGCGTTCACCGCCCTTTATGCGGTTCTGTCGCAGTGTTGTACCTGGAATTGGCGCGTCGTCCGCGAGTCGTACGACGCGATGGCGGCCCGGTTCCCACAGCACCGATTGACAAAATGGGCCGCTTTGAACCTGGCTAAAACCCTCGGGCACCCGGTGGAGCAATTACAGGCGGCGGAATCGCTGTTGAAAGAGTTCCCGACCGATCCGACACTGTTAGTCGCTAAGGCGGCAGCCCTGCGGGACTTGGGTCGTGTCCGTGAACGTCTGGAGTTGCTACGGGTATTCGGCGGGAAATCGGACGCCGATCCGTTGTTGATGCAGTCGCTTGCTCAGATGCTGCTCACCGACCCACGGGATCAGGCCGAAGCGGAGCGGTTGTTGCGGCGGTCGGTGCGGGTTCGACCGCAGGCCGCAGCGGGGTATTACCTGCTCGGGTCTCAATCGTGGGAGCGGCAGGACTTCGGCCCCGCGGCCGATTACTATCGTTTTTCCTGCTGCCTTGACGACCGGGAAGACCAGTTCGCCGACGCATATTTCCGGGTGGCCCGGTGCGTCGGTCAGGCCCCGGAGGCCCTTCGCCTGTTCCAACAGCGGGTGACACGAACGGCCGCGTCGCCTCCCTCGGCGGTGCGAGCGTTGTTTAACGCACTGTTCGACCGGGACGAACCGGCCCAGGCGTTCGCCGCACTGAATAAAGCGGTCGAAAAGCTGACTCCTCCGCCGCCGGGAGAAGAAAAAACGCTGGCGGAGATATTACTTTTTCGGGCGGAGGTGCGGGCAAATTTCGGCGAGTTCGAGGAAGCGGAATCGGACCTTTCGATGGCACGGTCAGCCGCCCCGGCCGGTGTCTGGCACCGGACCGCCGCCCGGATCGCACGAGTGAAGCCCGACTTGGCGGCCGCGATCTTCCACCTCCGGGCGGCCGTCGATCTCGACCCGCTCTGGGCCGACGGGCATCGATTGTTGGTCGGCTTGCTCCTCGATACCGACGGCCGGATCGCAGCCACTACGTATCTCGACGCAGCCTGTGTCCGGCACCCCTGCTTCTACCCGCTCGTTCGACTCCGTGCCGAATTGTACAGCCCCGAAACGGACGATCGCGGCGTGGCGGCGGTCGAAGGGATGATCGCGGCCTGTCCGGCCGACGCCTGGGCACACCGGCAGAAAGCCCTCATCTGTGCCGACCGCCTGGAGGACGACAAAGCCCTGGCCGCCCTCGCCGCCGCCGCCGCCCTCGAACCGGACCACCCGTCGCACTTCGCGGTGGCCGCACATACACACCGCAAGGCCGGCCGGACAGACGCCGCCATAGCCGCGTACAAGGAGGCGATCGCCTGCAACCCGGACTTCGATTTGGCCATCACCGAGTTGGTCGAAATTTGCCGCGGGCGAAAAGAAAAACTCGCGGCCCTTCGGTATGTCGCCGAACAGTTGAAGAAGCGGCCCCACACCGGCGACGGTCTAATTGCTTACCGCGATCAGATGCTCGCTCTGCTGAAAGAAGGGGAAGGGCACGAGCGGCTTTACCGCGAAGTGCAAAAATACCTCGACGACCGGCCTGATCTCTGGCAGTCGTGGTCGATCAACGTTCAACAACTCGCCATCCTCCACCGTACGGACGAGGCGAACGCCCTCGCCGTCGATGCGACGGAGCGCTTTCCCTTGTTGGCGAAGCTTTGGGTCGACCGGGCGGAAGTCGCCCGCCTGGCGGACCGGACGGACGACCGGATCGACGCGTTGAAGCAAGCGGTGGCGGCGGCCCCCGGCTGGACGCCGGCGTCGCGGGAATTGGCCACCGCCCTCGCCGAGGCGGGGCAGGACGACGAAGCCGTGGCCGTACTCGAACGCGCTGTCGTCCGGAACCCGCTCGACCCGCTCGCCCACGGATTTCTTTCCGAGCAGCTTTGGCACGCCGGGCATTCGCAGGAGGCCCTGGATCGGGCGAAGCGGGCTGTCCGGCACGAACCGGGATACGACGGGGCCTGGGCAGCCGTTGCCGAGTGGAGCGAACGTCTCGAAGTCCCGGACGATGCGGTTTCTCTCGCGCGCGACCTGACCCGCGAGCGGCCGGGCGATCCGCGGGTTTGGCTGCGGCTCGTTCGCCTCCTGACGGACCGGTCCGGCATCGACGAAGCCTTGTTCGCCCTGGAAAAAGCCACCGCCCTCGACCCGAGAAACGTGGAAGCCCACGACCTCAAAGCGGAAAAGCTCGCCGAGGTGGGTCGGTTCGACGAGGCATTGGCGGCGGCGAAGCCGAGCGAACTCGGGGACGAACTGCCACTGATCCTGCAGGGTCGTGCCGCGTGGGTTGAGGCCCGACGGGGGAACTATTCCGCCGCCATCGCCCCGATGCAGGCACTCGTGTCGGCTCACCCGGATTATTACTGGGGCTGGCAGCAACTGGCCGACTGGTACAACGAAACCGACCGGCCGCAAAATTACCTTGAAGCCGCCGGCGAACTCGTCCGCCTCCGCCCCGATCATCCCGTGCCCCTGGCGATGCGGGGCGAAGCCAAGATCAAACTCGACGACCGGGATGGCGGCAAGGAAGACCTTCGAGAGGCGTTGCGGCTGAACCCGCGATACGCCCCTGCGGCGGCCGTCCTCTTCGACGCCTGCCTCGACGACGGCGAACTCCGCGACGCCCGGGCCGCCCTTGCCGTGCTGCAGGAGCACCTCACCGGACCCGAAGTCGCCGTCAAGCAGCTTCAACTCCACGCCCGGACGAACGACGAAGACGGGGCCGGCCGGGCGTTCGCTGAAGTGTGCGAACACGACGGCGAGACGAACCCGGGCGTGGTGAAGGTGGCGTACGACGCGATGCGGGACGGTGGATTTGAATCCCGTGCGGTCGAGACGCTGAAGGCGGCCTGGCAGGCCGGTCGGCCGTTCAACCCCTGGGCCGCCATCTTCTGGGTCGATTCACCAGCCGGCCTGGAATCCACCCCGTCCGAACGGCTGGCGGCGCTTGACGCAACGGTGACCGCTTACCCGGATTTCGCCGTCGCTTACGATCGCAAAGCGGAAATCCTCGCCGAAGCAGGCCGGTTCGACGAGGCAATGGCGGCGTGTGCTCCCGTCATTCTCGGCCAACCGCCCCCCGTGGCACTGCGCGGCCGGGCCGCGTGGGTCGTTGCCGAACGGGGCGATCGGTCGAAGGCGATCACGTTGATGCAAACGGTCTTGACCGAGGACCCGAATTACGTTTGGGGTTGGCGGCAACTGGCCGGCTGGGCCGAAGCGCTCGGCCGCTCCCGCGAACACCTCACCGCCGCCGGCCACCTCGTCCGACTCTCCCCGGACGACCCGCTCGCGCTCCTGTTCCGCGGCGAAGCTCGTCGTAACGCGGGGGATCGGGTCGGCGCCCGTGAGGATTTCCGCAGGGCTTACGACCTCGACCCTAACTTCGAACTGGCCGGGATTCACCTGATCGGCGAACAACTCGCGGCGAATGACGTGGCTGGAGCGGTCGAAACCTTGCGGTCGCTTAAGGGTGAGAACCCCGGACCGCTCGTCCGGCTTCGGGCGGTGCAAGTGGCTGCCGCGAACCACGACGGCCGGGCCGCCCGGACCGAATTTCGGGCGTTGGCGGCGGATCCGACCGTGAGTCCCGCGGTACTTCGCGAGGCTGCCACGGCCCTCGATGACGAAGGCTGGACGTTAGAGGCGGACGACGTCTTAGCCGCACGCGCGACCGACCCGGACGCCCCGCCGGCGGTGGCCACGCTTTGGGCCGAGAGGGAAGTCCAGGCCGACCGGTTCGAACGGGTCGGCGACAAGTTGCCGCTGCTGGCAAAAGGGAACCCACCGGCGGGTCGGGCGGCGGTATTGGCGTATGCTTGGGGGCTGGTGAGTGCGGGCCGGCCGGAAGCCGCCGCCGCCGCCGTTCAGCGATTCAACGACCTGCTGCGTGCCGATGACGATTCGTGGGCCCGGGCCGGGGCGGTTTTGGCGGAAGCCCGGCACTTCGCCCTCGCCGCCGCTTGGCTTGCCGACTGGCCGAACCGCGTCGCGGTCGAAGGGTGGATGCTCCGACCGCTGGCCGATTCGCTCCGGGCCCTCGACCGCGATGCGGAGGCATTGACCGTTTGCCGAAGTGGACTCGCCGCGAACCCGCCGCCCGACGTTGCCGCCGAGTTTCGTGGCTGGCTCGCCCTCGCCGCCGCCGAGGCGGGGGAACCCGCATCCGCAGCAAATTATCTCAAGGGTATGGACCAGATCGGCCTGCCCGATTCGGTGAAGCTGGTGCTGGCGATGGCGGAAGCTGTGCTGATGGTGAAGCAGGCCGGGCCGGACGGGAAGGTGTCGGCGTTCGGCGAAGCGAAGGAGCACCTCAGAGCCGCAGCCGACGCGTGCCCCGAAAATGCCCGCCCGCCGGGCACCGTGAGATGGTTCAAGCGTGTCGTCGCCAGACTCGGCGCCGATGCGGGCACCGTGAAAGCGAAAGTCTGGGCCTCCTGGCAGCGGGTACGGCCGTGGGTGGGGTAAATTTCACCCCCGCCCCTTCCGCGATTTGGCGTGTGGTTTGGCATGTTTTGTCGGCGCCGCCCCGTTCAACCCGGTAGCGAGTTTTGGTCGTTCGACCGGTGCCTGGGCTTGCTGCTGGCGCCGTTCCGATTCGGCGGCGAGTTCCAAAAACCGCTGCTGGCTGCGGATCGAGGATTCATCGGCGGCGGGCACGATCCGGTTGTACGTCCCGTCCGACAGCAACTCCCGGGCCTTGCAGTTGTCCGACAACGTCGTCTTGAGAATCTCGTCGATCACTCGGGCCTTTAGGTCAGGTTGCTCGATCGGGAATACGACTTCAACGCGACGGGTGAGGTTGCGGTCCATGAGGTCGGCACTGCCAATGTAAACTTCCGGGTCGCCGGCGTTGCCGAAAAAGAAGATCCGGCTGTGTTCGAGGAAACGGTCCACGACGGAGACGACCCGGACGGTTTCGCTGACGCCGGCGACGCCGGGACGGAGAGCACAGACACCCCGGCAGACGATTTCGACCGGCACGCCGGCACGGCTTGCCCGATAGAGGGCCTGGACGACCGCCGGTTCGATCAGGCCGTTCACCTTGGCCGCAATCCGGGCCGGTTTCCCGGCCGCCTGGTTCGCAGCTTCCCGATCGATCTTTTCGATCATGAAGTCCATCAATCGCGACGGAGCGACGATGAGCTTCCGCCACTGAGGCAGTTCGGCGTAGCCGGTCAAGTAATTGAACAACGCCGACACGTCGTCCGCGAAATCGGCCCGGCAGGTGAAGAATCCGAGGTCGGTGTAGACGCGTGCCGTTTGGGGGTTGTAGTTGCCGGTGCTCAGATGGACGTACCGGCGGAGAGTGTTGTCTTCGTCCCGCCGAACAACGAGACAGACCTTGCAATGCGTTTTGAGGCCGACGAACCCGAACACGACGTGGACGCCGGCCTTTTCCAACTCCTTCGCCCAGAGAATATTCCGCTCTTCGTCCAGACGGGCTTTCAGTTCGATAACGGCCGTCACCTGTTTGCCGCGGTCCGCGGCCCGGCCCAGGGCGCGGATGATCGGGCTGTCGCTGCTCGTGCGGTAAAGCGTCTGCTTGATGGCCAGAACCCGGTCGTCGTCCGCCGCCGCCTCAACGAAGTCCGTCACGTGTTTGAACGATTCGTAGGGGTGGTGGATCAGAATGTCCTTCCCGCGGATCGCGGCCCAGGGCGAGGACGCTTGGGCGAATTCGCGGACCGGTGCGGCGACGTATGGCGGGTCCCGCAGGTCGTTGAACCCGGGCAGGGCGTGGAGTTGAAACAGGCCGGTGAGGTCGAGCAGGCCCGGGATGCGGGTGACGTCGCCGGGGTCGACGTCCACGGCGCCGACGAGGAACTGCACGACTTCGGCCGGGGCGGTCGCTTCGATTTCCAGCCGGACCGCATGACCCCGCCGCCGTTGCTTGATGTGGTCTTCGATCGCCCGGAGAAGGTCGTCCACTTCGTCTTCGATTTCGAACTCGCTGTCCCGCGTCACCCGGAAACAGACGGCGTCGCCGATCATCATCCCGGGGAACAGGTCGGCGAGGTGCAGGCGGATGACGTCTTCCAGCGGGCAGAACGCGAACATGGAAGGTTTCGGTTCGGCGTCGGCGGTTCCGGGCAACGGCACGAACCGGGGCAGCACGCCGGGCACCTGCACCACCGCGTAGAGCGGTTCCGGGTCGCCGGGACGCCGCAACAGCACCGCCAGGTTCAGCGACTTGTTCGCCAGGTGCGGGAACGGGTGTCCGGGGTCGATGGCCAGCGGGGTCAGCACCGGAAAGATCTGCGACCGGAATACGTCCTGCACGTGCCGGTGTTCTTCGGCGGTCAGGTCTTTTTCCGCCCGGATCACGATCCCACTTTCGCGCAGCTTTGGTAAGACGTCGTCGGTCAGGCACCGGTACTGCTCCGCCACGGCTTCCTTCACCGCGACCGCGATCGCTTCCAGTTGGGCGGTCGGCGTCATCCGGTCCGCACCACTCGACCGCGTGATTCCGGCCTGGACCTTTTGCTGCAACCCGCCCACCCGGACCATGAAGAACTCGTCGAGATTGGAACTGACGATCGCCAGGAATTTGACGCGTTCCAACAACGGCACGCCGGCGTCCTGAGCTTCTTCCAGCACCCGCCGGTTAAACGAGAGCCAGGACAACTCGCGGTTGATGTACAGGCTCGGGTCGTCGAGGTCGTGGGGCATGGGGACACCAACGGTCGGGATAGGGTCAATATAAGCTACGAATCCACCGACGCCCCTTCCGGCTTGGGGTTGGCAGCGTCCCGCCGATTTGTCAAACTTCCCCGCTCATGGTGCCGGTTCAGCCCCGAATCACGGTGCGGTTTCCTCGACTGACCCGCCGGCTCGCTCTGCGTGCCGCCGGATTGAGTCTCGGCGGCGCATTTGCCGCATGGCTCGGGTACGTCGTGCTCGGGCCGAACCGTCACGAGGTCATTCCCGGCAGGGTCTACCGGTGCAGTCAGCCGGGCCACGACCTCCTGATCCGTACCGTCGACCGCTTCGGGATTCGAACCGTCATCAATCTCCGCGGATTCAGTCCGGAATACGACTGGTACAAATCCGAGGCGCGGGCCACGGCGGACCGGAATGTCAACCAGGAAGACGTCACTTTTTCCGCGAATCGGCTGCCGCCGCCGGCCGAACTCCGCCGCCTTATCGATATCCTGGACCGCACAGCCTATCCGATCCTGATCCACTGTAAACAGGGTGCGGATCGTACCGGTCTTGTCTCGGCGATGACGTTACTCCTTTTCACCGATGCCACGCCGACACGCGCCCGGCAGGAACTCTGGCCGATCCGCGGCCATTTCCGGTTCGGCCGAACCGCCGCAATGGACGACTTCTTCGACCGCTATGAGACCTGGCTCACGGGGCGAAACGAATCCCACACCCGCGATCGCTTCCGCGAATGGGCCACCACGTATTACTCCCCCGGCCCGGACGTTGCCGACCTGAAATTCCTCGATCCGATTCCCGACGTCGTTCCGGCGAATAAGCCGATCATTCTCCAGGTGCGGGCGACGAACCGGTCGTCGGAAGCCTGGGAATTGAAGCCCGGAAGCACGGCGGGAATTCACCTCGGCTATTCGGTCTGGTTCCCGGACGAACCGGTACCGCGGTACGCGGGCAAAGCCGGGTTGTTCCGTCGAACAGTTTCCCCCGGCGAATCGGTGGACCTCGACGTCGTCGTTCCGGCACTGAAGTCTCCGGGTACGTACCTGCTCAAGATCGAAATGTTCGACTATCGAGGGGCGGGGGTCGACGCGCGGGCGATGGCGTTCGTGCAGTTCGGGGCGGAGCCGCTATTGGCGGGTTTGCGGGTGAAATAATCCTCGTGAGGCTGGTCATGCTTCTTTCCGTCGTCATCCCGATGAAGGACGAGCGGGACAACGTCCGGCCGCTGGTGGAGAAAGTGCGGGCCGCGTTGCGCGGTTTGTCGTGGGAGCTGGTACTGGTGGACGACGGGAGCACCGACGGCACGCATGAGGAACTGGCCGAAACGGCTGCGGACCCGCGGGTGAAAGTGATCCGCCTCCGCCGGAACTTTGGGCAATCGGCGGCGACGCAGGCCGGGTTCGATGCCGCCGTCGGTGACGTCATCGCCACCCTCGACGGCGACCTCCAGAACGACCCGGCCGACTTGCCGTTATTGCTCGCCAAACTGGACGAGGGCTACGACGCAGTGCTCGGGTTGCGACAGAACCGGCAAGACAAAGTTCTCCTGCGAAAGCTGCCGAGCTTTTGCGCCAACTGGCTGATCCGCAAGTTCCTGCACATTCCGTTCAAGGATTTCGGCTGCACGTTGCGGGTGATGAAACGCGATCTCGTGCAGGGCATGAGCCTTTACGGCGAAATGCACCGGTTCATCACCGCTTTGATTCTGCAACAGGGATCCCGCGTCGCCCAGGTGGCGGTCCGGCACCATCCGCGGACGGCCGGGAAATCCAAATACACCCTCACCCGTACCGTCCGCGTCGTCCTCGACCTCATGACCGTAAAGTTTCTGGCCAGCTATCAGACCCGACCCATGCACCTCTTCGGCGGCCTCGGCCTCCTGATCTTCTCTCTCGGCGGCCTCGGCCTCACCGCCTCCGTGATTATGAAATACACCACCGGCCCCGGCATGACCGCCAACCCCCTCTTCCTCCTCGGCGTCATGGCCGAGCTCATCGGCGTTCAGTTCCTCTCCCTCGGCCTTATGGGCGAGGTCATGGCACGCGTCTATTTCGAAAGTCAGGGCAAGCGCGCCTACGCCGTCCGGGATACGATCAACTTGGGTGATAATCCCCTTCGACAGGCCGCGTGACCATGCCCGTGGAAGACCCGATCGCCGTCACCCGTCAGTGGGTGCGGGACTTCGTCATCGGGCTCAACCTCTGCCCGTTCGCGAAGAAGCCGTTCGACGCGGGGCGGATCCGGTTCGTGGCGACGGACGTCGAAGGGGAAGGGGACTTGCTGGAGGTCTTGGATATGGAGTTGAAACTCCTCGCCACGTCGCCCCGGGAGGCAATCGAAACGACGATCCTCATCCACCCCCGGGCGTTGTTGGACTTCCTCGATTACAACGACTTCCTTCACGCCGCGAACAGGCGATTGAAGAACTTGGGCTACGCCGGCGTTATCCAGATCGCCAGTTTCCACCCCCGTTACCAATTCGCCGACACTACCCCCGACGACGTGACGAATTACACGAACCGGTCGCGGTACCCGATGCTGCATTTGCTGCGGGAAGAAAGCATTACGGAGGTCGCGGGAAACCCGGAGGTGTTGGCGGGGATTCCGGGGAGGAATGTGGAACTGCTCCGAAACATGCGACCGGAAACCGTTCGTCGACTCACGCGAACTTCAACCGCCCCTTCGGCTCCGGGATCGGCCGACCCAATTCCCGGGCCGTCTCGATCCACTCCCGGATGACGACTTCGGCGTTGGCCAGGGCCTCCTGGTTCGTCGCCCCGTCCGCCACGCACCCGCGGAACTCCGGCACCTCGGCCAGGAACGCCTCGTCTTGCCGGCTCCAGTACAGGATGATTTCGTACCGCGATGGATCGGTCTGGTCCGCCTTACCCTTTCGGCGGCGGGGTTGGGTCGAGGGCATCTCTTCCTTATTGGGTGTTGTGTCGTCAGATCGCATGAATAACAAACGGAATCCATTTATGACGCTCAATGCGGTTGGGAGTCCACGCCTTGGAATTGAGGCATCGTGTCAAGTATGGGTCAGGGACGACGTCCTGACCCTTGTTTGTTAGTAAAGCTGGAAATTGTTGCCATACCTGTTCCAATCAAAAGAAACAACATAATGGAAACCATCAAGAATGAAAAAACGATATTAGCATTACTGAATAGTGCTAATGCGGAAATTGTAAGTAGCCAACCAAAAGCAATCAGTGAAAATAACTTCTCTGAGTCCATCCAGAATAATCTTTTCTTCCTTTCTTCGGCAGAATTATAGAGAGTGGACCATCCTGTGCCTTCCCCTTTACTCCCCCTCACGTTGCCAACTTCATTGTAAACAGTGCAACGAAACCCCTGGAATTCGGTTCATTTGTAATTATTACATGGAATCCAGCCGCGTGAGGGGGAGTAACAGTCGTCGGGTTGGCTGCACCGTCGCAAACTACTTTCAAAATAACGACTGACTTATGAGGTTTATAAGAATTCAAGAATGGCACCGATACTTCGATTGCTGTAGTCGGAAAGCCCTCCAGCGATGTCGTACTCAGGGTGTTCGCGACGGCGTCGCAACCGTGTGCCTCGTGAGTGAGATATTTTGTAGTATACGGAAAAACGAATCTTATCAATACGTCTTTACACGTTTCGGACGACGTATTGTAAATCTGGAAAACGGACTGAGAAAGAGCTGTGACAAAAACCCGATCATCCATCGTTACCTTTAGACGTGCCCGAACCGATTCGGCAATATTAACCAGTGATGTGGATTCTAATTGGTCGATACGAACAAACGGCTGCTTCCGGTTCCACCATACGAGAATTAATTTCCCGATGCCGCCGACGATGGTCACGAACAGCGTACTCGAAAGTATGTTTTGCCATGTGAACCATATAGTGGCTGGGGCCGGGTCGTCGGCGAACAGGAACATGGGCGAACCCCTGTAAGAGTGTTCGCCCGTATTCTACGGTTCTTCTCTTCATAGGGCATGAAATCCATCGCGGGCATGAACACAAATCCATGCCGGCCGGTAAGCGGAATGGCTCTCATTTTGCTTGTTAGATAACGAGAGTCGTCACCTCGCCCACAACTTCCGGTCCAGCGTTCGGTAGCCGATGGCTTCGGCGACGTCGTCGCCGACAATATTCGCCCGGCCGGCCAGATCGGCGATGGTTCTGGCGGCACGTAAAATCCTGTCGTGGGCCCTCGCACTTAGGCCCAGATCGGCCATGGCGGTTTCTAGCATCCCTCGTGCCTCGGCGTCGAGGACGCAGTACTTGCGAATCTGCCGGGAGTTCATGCGGCTGTTCAATCCGCCGACGCGGGCACCGAAGCGTTCCGTTTGAACGGCCCGGGCCGCGTTCACCTGCTCGCGCATGGCGGCGCTGCCGGTGCCGTCGGCGGGTTTCGATAGATCGGAAAACGGTACGCTAGGGACTTCGATGTGCAGGTCGATGCGGTCTAATAGCGGGCCGCTGATTCGCCCCAAGTATTTCTCGACTTGCATCGGCACGCACTTGCACGGTCGGCGGGGGTCGCCGAGGTAGCCGCAGGGACAGGGGTTCATGGCGGCGACGAGGATGAAACTGGCGGGAAACTGGGCCGAGTGGGCCGCCCGGCTGATCGTGACTTTGCCTTCCTCCAACGGCTGGCGAAGGCTTTCCAGGCTGCGGCGGTTGAACTCGGGCAGTTCGTCGAGGAAGAGGATGCCGTGGTGGGCGAGGGAGATTTCGCCCGGCGTGGGCGTGGACCCGCCGCCAACCATGCCGGCGTCGGAAATCGTGTGGTGCGGGCTGCGGAACGGGCGGGTGGCGAGGAGCGATTCGCCCGGCTTAAGCCGGCCGAGGGAGGAGTAAATGCGGGTGGTTTCGAGGCTTTCATCCGCGGTCAACGGGGGAAGAATTGTCGGCAGTCGGCGGGCGAGCATCGTTTTGCCGCTGCCGGGGCTGCCGAGCATCAACACGTTGTGGCCGCCCGCGGCCGCGACTACGATCGCCCGCTTCGCGGTCTCCTGCCCGCGGACGTCGGCAAAGTCGATCTCGTACCGGTTGAGTCGGGCCTCGATTTCCTCTTTTTCCGGTGCGACCGGATCGACTTCGACTGCCCCCGAGACGATGCCGACGGCTTCGGCGAGTGAGGTGACGGGGTAGACTTCCACTTCTTGCACGACGGCGGCCTCGCGGGCGTTGGCCGCGGGGACGATCAGTTTCTTCACCCCGAGGTCCCGGGCGGCCATCGAAATGCTGAGGCCGCCCTTGACGTTTCGGACGGTGCCGTCGAGGGCGAGTTCCCCGACGCTTGCGAACTGATCGACTTGTTCCGGTTTTAGTTGCCGCGTCGAGACCAGGATGCCGAGGGCGATGGGCAGGTCGAACGCTCCGGCGTCTTTTTTCAGGTCGGCGGGGGCGAGGTTAATGACCGTGCGGCCGGTGGGCCGGGCATAGCCGAGGTTGGCCAGTGCCCGTTCGATCCGGTGGATGCTTTCCCGGACGGCGAGTTCCGGCAGGCCGACCAGAATGACCTTGGCCATGCCCGGTCCGGCGTCCACCTCGACCTCGACCGGCACCGCGTCGATGCCCAAAAGGGCGAACGTCCGGAGCTTGGCAAGCATGGGCGAATCCCGCGGTACGGACGGGCCGGTTCCTACCTCTTGATCCGTTCCGGCGGCCGGAAGTGGTAGATGAACCGTTTGATCGAAAACTTTGCGAGCTTGTACGAGACCCATAACACCATGACCATGATCCAGAGCGAGAAACACCACGGTTGAACGAGCCAGGTCTTTTTCAGGGTCGTCGGGTTTTTCTCGTCGGATTGGAGGAGGGACCCGTCGAGCCAGTCGGGCATGTCGATCCAGCAGATGACGGCCCCGGTGATCAGGCCGGCGGCCAGGAGGAAGCAGAAGACGGCCGGGCCGAGATGCTGGAACCAGTCGCCGAACGTGGGGTCGTAAACTTTTCGGCTCTCTTTGCGCTGGCGGGTCAGCGTGTTGTAGCCGCAGTTCAGGCAGATTTTGGAGTCCGGCGGGTCGAGTTCCTTGGCGCAGTGCGGGCACCGGGGGGCGTCGCTTTCTTTGATTACGATGTAATCCGACTTGTCGTCCGCTTCGTCTTCGGCCTCCTGGGCGAAGCGTTTTTCGGCCGCGGACTGGTACGCCGCGGGTTGGTCCTCAACCGGTTTGACCGGCACCGCTTTGGCCGGAGCCGGCCCGGCGGGCACGGTGAGAACTTGCTGACACTGCTTGCACTTCACCTTTTTGCCGGCCAAGGCCGTGGGCACCTTCAGCGGGGTGGCACAGTTCGGGCAGGTGACGTCGAAAGTGGCGGCCATGCGATGCCTCGCCGTTGCCGGCGGTCAAGCGGGAAGACGGCAGGGGACGGTCGATTTCCTATGGTAGAGTATATCTCCGGAGCCGCAACCCGATGCCCGACGGAACCGCCGACTCCCTCTCCGCACGGCCCATACCACCCGGCCGGTATCTCGTTTCCCTGGCCACGTATAACGAGCGGGAAAACCTTCCGGGTCTTATCGCGGCCATCCTGGCCCAAATCCCGCAAGCGGACGTGCTCGTCGTGGACGATAATTCCCCGGACGGGACGGGGAAAGTTGTGGACGAACTAGCCGTTGCCGATCCCCGCATCCGAGCAATGCACCGCACAGGAAAACTCGGGCTCGGCACCGCCATCCTCGCGGCCATGCGGTACGCCATCGAACACGGGTACGATTTCCACGTTAATATGGACGCGGACTTCAGCCACCCGCCCCGCTACCTCCCCGCGATACTGGCCGGCATGGACCGGCACGACGTGATGATCGGGTCCCGATACGTCGCCGGCGGCGGCACGGAAAATTGGCCCTTCTCACGACGGTTCGTCAGCAAGTCGGTCAATTTCCTCGTCCGTATCCTCTTCCGGATGCCGGTGAAAGACGCCAGCGGAGCGTATCGCTGCTACCGGGTGAGCCTGTTGAAGCAGACCGCGCTCGACAAGATCCGATCCCGCGGTTACTCGTTCCAGCAAGAAGTTTTGTTCCGCTGCTTCAAGGCGGGGGCGCGGCTCGGAGAATCGCCGATCATCTTCGAGAACCGCCGGGCCGGGTCGAGCAAGGTGAACGGGAAGGAATCGGTCCGGTCGCTGAGCATGATTTGTTATATTGGCCTGCGTAACTGGCTGGGGTTGGAACGACGGACGAAGAGTTAACGACGCGGACATTCAGTTTCCGCCGAGTGGCGCCACTTCCATCAACACCATCTTGTCCCCGAGTTGATCGATCCCTTCCCAGGGATGGACGGCTTCGCGGAAGAGAATTGTGGCCGGTAAATCGATTCCGGCCAGGTAACGGGTCCGGGCGATGACCCACCGCACCGTGCCGGCGCGAATCGCCTTTATCAAAGCGTCCTGCGTAGCGTAGTCCGGAACGGGAGCCGTTCGGCCGAGATCGAACGCCACGTCGCGGGCGTGGAACAGGGCAAGTCGGTCCGGTTCGTTGCTCGTGCGTTCCCGCACTTCGTTCGAAAACGCTTTCCGAGTCCTGAATTCGTCGGCGGCGGGCATGGCCACGAGAAAAGTGTACGCGAGGCCGAGGGTCGCAACGAGTGCGGTGGCCGGGATCAGTCCTTTCTTCCGAATTACCGCGGTGGCGAACCCGCTAGCACCAACAACCCAACCGAGGGCGAACGCCCATCGAGCCGGAAGTGGCGGAAGCTGATTGTAAGGGGTGGGCAATAGTCGATCGAATGGCAGGAGGAATGCCCCGGCTGCCGGCGTGCCGAGGCCCACGCAGACAAACCCTGCGAAGCGTAGCCGGCAGGCCAGCGGACGGAGCGATTCCACCGGTGCCGTCAACGCCCGCCCGATCAAGAGCGAGACGGCCGGGAGCACCGGCAACAGGTAATAACTGCGCCGCGAGGCCGAGGCGGTGAAGAAGAGGAATACGGCCCAAAAGTACGCCCGGGCGAGGCGGTAGCCGTCAGTCGTCGTCCGGCCCGGGAATACCGCGGCGGGGAGAAACGCCGACCAGGGCGCGGCCAGAACGAATACCACACCCAGGTAAAGATAAACCGGCCCGGTGTGATTGCGCGGGGCGACGAACCGCTGAACGTTTTCCCGGAACACCATCGCCAGTCCGTCACCCGCCCCGGACTGCCATTGCGAGACGAGGAACGGGGCCAGATACGTGGCAACCGCCAGCGGAACGGCGACGAAGGTCCAGCGGTTAAAGAACCAGCGATTCGCAAGAACGAATTCTCCGGCGAGCGTGCTTCGCGAACGATTCAACCAGGCCTTCCACGTGCCGAAATACCCCATTGCGACGACGGGGAGGGCAAAACCGAGGAGGCCTTTCGTAAGCGACGTGAAGGCCATGAGCAACCACAAGATCACCACCCAGCGTTGACCGGTCCCGTTTCGATACCGCTCAAATAGATAGATCGCGGCGAGCAGACCGGTCGCGGTTTCGGCGTCGGCCGTCGCCCGCCGGGCGTAGGTCACGAACCCGAAACTGGTGGCGAGAATGATCCCCGCGGCGAGGGCGGTGCGTCGGTCGTAGAGCCGGGCGGCGAGGCACATCACGAACAGTACGCCGAGCCACCCGGCCGCGGCGGCGGGGAGGCGGGCAGTGGCTTCGTCCACGTCGCCCGTGACGTGCGACGCGGCAACGATCAGCCAGTACGAGCCGAGAGGCTTGTCGTAATAGGTATGGCCGTTGATGGTCGGGTGGAAGTAGTCGCCGGTAAGCCGCATTTCGCGGGCGACTTCCGCCCACCGCAACTCTTCGGAAACGACGCCCCTGTCCCCGAGGCGGCCGAAGAAGAGAATCGCTGCGGCGAGGAGTATCGCCGTCCGCCCGACCGCCCAGGCTCGGTCGGAAAGGTCCGTGAATGCCTCGCCCGTTCGCGGCATGTTACCGCCCCGCGAGTACGGTCTGCCGCCAGGCGGTATCGAGCTTTCGCGCGTCGGTATCGTAATTTCGACGGAGTGCGGCCTCGATTCCGTATCGCTGGCCGTCTCGGAGAAACGTGGTAAACGCCTTTTCGCCCCGCAATTTGACGAGGTATTCGACCAGCGTCACTGCCGAGGCGTAAAAGCCTGTGACTCTTTCCGCCTTGGGAAAGCCGGGGAGGGCCGTCAAATCGGCGACGGCGAAGAGGTCCTGGGTGCGGGCGGCCGCGGTCGCGGTGCGGTCGTATCGGCCCAACTCTTCGGGGGAACAGGACAGCACCGCCATGCCCACCTCGGCCCATTTCGGCGGGGCCTGGGTCGGAAACAGGTCGGCAAGGATCACGTGCGTGAGTTCTCTCGGCAGGGCGTCAGTCGCCGTCGAAGGGTCGTCGGCCCGCAGGTCGATCCGCCGTTCGGTCACGGCCCCGTTTTCGAGTTTGACGGTGGCGAGGCCGGTCGCCCCGGCCGGCAGCTTCGTTGCCGACGTGAACCCGACCGCCCCCGGGTGCAGGACGATTTCGCACTTCGTCCCCCACGCCCCGCGTGGCGGGCCGGACCAGCGGGAGTAGATTTCCGTTCGTTTCACCTCAGCGGCATTCGCCACGGTTTCGGCCACGGACCGTGTCCCCTGATGCCGGACGCGGAAATTCGCGGTCTCCACTGCCTCCCACCCGCTGGGGAGCGGGGCCGTGGATGGGGAGGGACCGGTTTTGCCCATTCGCTTCCGTGCCGCAGCCAGAACCTCGGCGCCGGCTTTCTGCAAGCCTTCGTGGGTCGGCGCGAGAGCCAGCGCCTCGGTGATTTCGGCTTCCACCGCTTTCGCCACGGCGACGTCGGCTCCGGACCGGTTTAGTTGGTCCGCGGCGACCTTAACCCGGCAGTAGGCCCAGGCGGTAACCTGATCCGGCCGGAGTTCGACTTTATTTTGGAATGCTTTCTCGAACAGCTTGGCGGCGGCCGAGAAGTTGGCTTTGTTGAAAAAGTCGGTCGCGGCAATGAGGGCGGTGGAGGGCGCCGATGATGTAGACGGTGCCAGTTCCTTTGCTGCCGCGGGCACGATCGGCGGGGCCTGCGGGGCCGGTTCGGGCGACAAACCCAACGCGGCCATTCGCGTCGTCACCGCCCGGATTCGCTTTTCGTCCGGAGTCGCGGTGACGCGGAGTTGCTTCAGCTCGGCGATGTAAGCCCGGCCCAAAAGCGCGAGGAATTCCGTGCTGCCGTCGGCGTTCGGGAGCTGAGCTTCGAGTGCGGCCGCAGCCGAGGACGCCTGACCCGCGGCCAGCAATTCCTTCGCGTCGTGGATCGCCTTCTGCACCCCCACCGCCCGGGTCACCGGGTCGGGCGGCTCTGCGGCCAAGGCGACCGAAACGAACAACACCGCGGCGAGAACGACTCGAAACATGCGTGCATCCTTGCACTGGGCGGGGCTGTCCTGGCCCCGCGGGCCGGGGAGTATGCGAAAAGTCAAAGATTGGCACAAGGCGAAGCGGACTTACTTCGTTGGCTGCGTTACCTGGAAGTCTTCGAACACGGCTTCCACCGCGTGGTTGACGCCGTGGCTGGCGAACACGCCGACGTAGACTTTGTGTGGCCAGACATAGGATTGCGTGCCACGCAAGGTCCAGGCTTTACCGTCCGAGCTCGTGTACCCGTTTACCTGATTCGTTTTTCGCACGAGTCGCAGGTAGATCGGTTTGTCGTTCGAATTATTTTGTGGAAGTCCAAGTTCCGAGGCACTCGAATCCGGCAGGCGGTGCTGAAACAGGAATTGAGGCGTGTTGCCGGTACCGCCTACTTCCATGTTGATGTACCGGGACATGGTGATGAATTTGTCGTCGTCGGTGCCGACGAATAGCCCGCCGGCGGTCATGGCCATGCCCTCGGATTTTGGACCGGGGGGAGTCAGGGAAACGACCTTGATTCGGATGTCGAAGTCGCCGGAGATTTCCCGCCGTACCCGCGGGGCAGTACTTTTTTCGCTCTCATATCCCGGGGTGAACCGGTGTGGCGTACCCGGAATTTGAATCTTCAGACGCGACCCGTCGAGCGTAATCGAGCAATCTTTTCCCGGGTCGTAGATCGTACCGAACATCCTGTGAAAACGGTTTTCGGCGGATTCCTTTGGAGGCGGGGCGGCGACCGCACTGGATGCGAAGAAGAGTAGGGAAAGAAAAGCCCGGCCCATTTCGATTCCTCCGATTCCGTCGGCCGCGGATACTCCCCCCGCAGTGAGAAGCAGGCGGGGAGTTGCGGGTCACGACCTCACTTCTTGTCCGGCGGGGCGATCTTCAGGTTTACGAAGCCGGACTCGAACGCGGCGTCGGTGTCGTGGGCGACGAATACACCGACTTTTACATTGTTCGGCCAGTCAGCCTTTACAGGCTCGAATGCGTGCCAGTGCTGGCCGTCGGTACTGGACGCCGTTTCGATCGTGCTTCCCGTGCGGGCGAGCCGAAAGTATACCGGCTTGTCCTGTTTCGGATCGTCCAACGGCGTGCTGGACGACGACCATCCGCCTTGCGGGCTGTGCGCCATCTCGGCAAACGTCAGCACCCGCTTATATGTACTGCTCGCAATCCGCTCAACGCCGACATAGGCACGATATGCCCCGGCCGTATCGGTCAAAAGCAGACCCGCGTAGGCAGACGGAGTGATACCGTGTTTGGATTTCGCCGCAAGGGGTAAACGGCCCGGGAAGACTGTCACCGTGGCGACGAAGTCGCCGGTCCGGTCCTGGAGAACCTGCGGGGCGGTGAGCTTACCGCCCGTGATGTCGTAGGGGTGGGGAGTGGCCGGGATTATTATTCTCAACCTGCCTCCGGAGAGTTTCACCGTGCAGTCTTTCAACGGGTCGATGACGCTTCCCCACTTCCGGGGGATCGCGTCCGTTCCCTCTTCCTTCGGCGGTGGGGCGGCGGCCAGGCCGAGCAGGACGACGACAATCGGCAGCACTCGTGCCACGGTTACTTTTTGTCCCCGGTATCAAGTTTCAATCCCTCGAACACCGCCTCGTAGCCTTTGACTCCCGTGTTTTCGGCAAATACTCCGACTGTTACTTCAGGCGGGAATTCCCCCTCATACGTCCAGAGCGGCTTCCAGGTTTTCCCGTCGGTCCCGAACTTGGACGAGATCGAGTTCCCCTCCCGGACCAGTCGAAAATAGACCGGTTTCGTGGCCTCGTCGTTGTTGGCGCCGCGGCCGCCGGAGGTGGAACTATTGGTCTTTCGCCCCATCAGTTGAAACGTCGTAGACCTGATCTTACCCTTCGCATCAAGTGTATGGTGCCGGGCGATCGAGCAGGCCGAATCGCTTCCCAGAATATAGACCCCCGCCCCGGTAAGTGCTCCCGCGTTCGCAGCATCGGCCGTCGGCACCGTCTGAAACAGTTGAACCACCAAAGTGAAATCCCCGGTTACCGTTCGAGTCGTTCGGGGCGCGTTATCTACCAGCCCCCGCCCCCCGTTGTGCATTGCCGCCCGGAACAGGTGGCTCTTTCCGGGGAGTGAAATCTTCAACTTCTCGCCGTCGAGGGTGAACGCACAATCCTTGTCGACGTCCGTCGTCTCGCCGTAAATCCGCTTCAGTTTGACCGATTCCGGTTCCCTAGGCGGTGGGGCGGCGGTAACGGTTTCGGCGAGGACGACGCATGCAAGAACGGCTCGAAACATGGAATATCCCCAGCGAATAAACACCGGATTCTACCACGGGCAGTCCGTCCGTTGCCACCGTGAAAAAGCACTGGCCGATCCCACTCCCGGTTCGTCGGGATTCCGCAGTTGGTAAGATGCCCGAACCCCCGGCGGCGCGAACCGGCATTCGCCCGGGAGCGTAGGAACCTTGACTTGGCTTCGGCCCCCGAACACCGCGAACGTCCGTCCGACGAATACCTGCTGGCGCAGGTTCGGGCGGGGGAGCACGATTACCTCGCCGACCTGATCCGGCGCTACGAGCGGGAGTTGTACGGGTACTTGCGGCGTTACCTGGGCCGGGACGATTTGGCGGACGAGGTGTTTCAGGCAACGTTCGTGCAGGTGTTTCGGAAGATCGGGCAATATGAGCCGGGTCGCCCGGCACGACCGTGGCTTTACGCGGTCGCGACGAATCAGGCGATCGACGCTTTGCGGCGGCGGGCACGGCGGCCGGACCGGGTGACCGATCCGACAATGGGTTTCCCGGCCGGGAGCGACGACGACGCCCGGCCGTTCCTCGACCTCTTGCCCGCTTCGGGACCCAGCCCGGCCGAGAACCTGGAAACGGACGAACTTCGCCAGCAAGTCAGAGACGCGGTTGATCGCTTGCCCGAATTGTTCCGCCAGGTGGTGCTGCTCGCCTACTTTCAGGGACTGAAATTACAGGAAGTGGGCGACGTGCTCGGCATCCCGGTCGGCACAGTGAAATCCCGAATGCACGCGGCCGTGGCGAAACTGGCGGAGATTCTCAAACCGGCCGAAGCCCCGGACCCCGCTCCCCCGCCACGGCGGGAAGACGCGAAGGCGAAATCCCGATGACCGACGAAATCCTCACCGCGTATTTGCTCGACGACCTGTCCCCCCCGGAACGGGCCGCGGTCGAAATTTCGAGTACGAGGCCGGTCGTGGCCGAACGGCTCCGCCTTCTCGGAAAGATCCTGTCGACGCTCCGTCAGCCTTCGGACGTCGTTTCTCCGGCCGGTCTCGCGGACCGAACGTTGGCCGCCATCGCAGCCCAGATTGGGCCGCCGACCATTCCGTCGACTGCCGTTCGTCCGAACCTGCGCGACGAACCGCTGTTCTCGATACGCCGACGGATCGATTTTATCATCGCAGCGGGGATCGGGTTCCTGGCGTTCGGTTTGGTGATTGCAGCCATCCAAAAGAACCGATACGAAAGTTCGGTGCGGTCCTGCCAAAATGTGCTTCGCGTATTGTCCGATTCGCTGGACGGGTTTTCGCAAACCCACGGCGGGCGGTATCCGCAGGTCGGAGTGCCGGGAGCGGCTACGGCCGGGTCGTTCACGATGAAGCTGACCGAAGGCGGATATTTGCCCCCGGGCGCTGCCGTCCGTTGTCCGGCACTCGAAGTCTCCAACCCGGGCCCGAATGCAACGAGCCGAGTCG
>DASXPC010000222.1:0-7332 GCA_036493815.1 Fimbriiglobus sp.
AAGTCGTCTTCAAAGACACCGCACCGGGCGGGAAGTGATGACCGTTGGGAGAGGCGGTGGCCCCAGGCCGCGTTTGGCCGGATGACTGCGGCATGTCCACTTACCATAACCGAGGCGGAATTGGAAACCCTGCGCGAGTGCGCCCGCCGCAAACCGCTCGGCGATCCGGTCTGGGCGGGTCGAACCGCCCCGTTCTCCGGTTTGGAGTCGAGTTTGCAGCCGCAAGGCCGACCGCGAAAGAAAGCCCATGAGTCGTCCTTGTTTGGGAAAGCAATTACTGATCAAATCACAATGTCCCAGTTTCCGCCACGAATGCATCCGCCGCCGGAGGCCGTTCGGCGACGCGGCGTGGATCGGCCGCGCGGCGGGTCGGCTCGGACTGGGATCGAGCCTGCGGCCGCGCGGCCGGCCGCGGAAGCCGGCTGGAAAATCACCGACCCTGTTCGGCGAGGAGGGGAACGAGCAATTTATTCACGCTGTTCCCTTTTTTCCCTAGTAAATCACGAATTCCCCATTTCCGTCCTCAGCGTTAACTATATGGCGTTCCACGCTGTCCCTTTTCCAGCTCGACCTCATTTCAATTCCCTATTTCAGGTCATATCGCTACTTCTTTTCTTCGAAGTGTCCTGGTAAATTCCATATTTTTTTTGCCTCTGGCCCATATTTATATTCATCAAATGAAACAATCGTCCCTCCTTTTTTTGGCACAAAATATCCATCTTTCAGCTGTCCAGGAATTAGCATTCCGGATCTATATTCGTACACATCAATTGCCGGTCCTGATGCTGGAATGACGAGTATTCCAGCCGGCAGCCCTCCGCTCGTTGAGAACTCTACGCCCAAGGTATGCTCAACATGAAATTCACCCCGCTTATCAATTTTCCCAATCAATCGACTTTTATTCCTGTATACTTCTACCCATCGATCAGTATCTTCTATGAAGACGAAAGCTCTCTGCTTCTCATCCTCCTGAATTCTATCGTAGGTGGGCAGAATTAATTCAAATCCAAAAATATAACACATTAGCGTCAAAGCAAATGAATGCATTGCGTCATCTCGCCTGGGGTTACTCGAAATACTATTGCCAAGTTACATTAAAGTTGTAAATCGGCCCGACAGTTTTGCTGGGATCCGGGTTGCCAGACCTCAAAAGTTGATTCGGATCAACGGCAACTTTACTCTTCGCATCTATTACCGTAACACCCTTGTTCGCTACATTCGTCTTTGCAAAAAATACTACCGACCAATCGACATAACCAAATGTATATAGTGATCCATCGTCACCGCCGTATTGTACTACAAGGTATGTTCGATATTCCATACGGAAATCGATTCTGTCTAAACTTGGTTCGTTTAGAGGGATTCCGGTACTAGGAAAATCGGAGCATCTAACGTAAACACCTGTTTGCTGCCCCGTAGCCGGATCGACCCTTGGCGTCAATACGAAATTACCGGCCGAAACAGGATCAGCGGCGGACTGCACATCTAGAGCAGGATAGGTAAGCGTATCAGTTTGAGGATTCTTTGGCGTTGGCAGGAGATTCATCTTGCTGGCGTCTGTGTAAACGGCGCCAGCACCGCTACCATTGGCATTGTTAAACAATCCAGTGATGACCTGGGTATATTTGATGCTCATATTCCCATTCGTAACACTGGCCAGAAAAGTAATACCGTGGTACATTAAATTTCCATCTGTTTTGGCTGCGCGAAGACCAAGTCTCCCATCTTGATTTGCCTGGTCTACGAATTCAACGCTTGGATTGGGGATTACGACGCTTAGGTCGTCCAGTATTGGCGTGACCACTATGTCGTTTACTGATTTCTGTGCTGTCACTTGGGGCGTATCGGTCAAGGTGAATCTGAACATCGCATGTGTTTCACCAATAATATTCTGTAATATGTCGTAGGTTGATTCGTGTTTGCCTTCGGCATAAATCGTGATCGCTTTACTTCCCAAAGCGTAATCACCTGGCGTAATTGTAGTACTTGCAAATTGAGCCATCTTCTTGTTGTCCGCCCAAAAGACGACTTGCCCATCGCCAAGTGCAGTAGTGGCTTCCGCTGTCAAAGTCCCGCCGTATCCACCAAAGACGCGTACCGTGACAGGTATCAGTTCCGGGTCGGCTTGCCAGAGATTAGTGGCCTCGAAATCCCTTTTGAACGGTATATTTTTTTGCGCCTCCGATTTCCACCGTGGTGCGGTCCCGTTCGGGTTCCAGTTTGTATTATTTGCGTTCACGGGGATGTATTTTGTGTCGAATGTTGCCGAAACACTTGGCTTCTCTTTCGGCCCTAACACCTCCCCACTTGCCAGGTACGAATACCCATCGTCCGCCGCGGTGGCCGCGATGTGGCCGATCGGCCGCGGGTCGGTGGTGAAGGAGAACGTCGCCGTTTGTGTCGGGTTGAGGTGGGTTCCCTCCTCAGGGCCGTGCCAGACGACGCCGGAATAATCTTGCCCCAGCGGGGCGTTGTGGGCCACGTCCCAGCCGAGGGTCGGGCTCAAGTCGTCGACGTCGGGAATCAGGTCGTCGAACGTGACCCAGAACATCCCCACGCCCGGCGTGTACCCGTTCCAGTTGAAATTGTTATTCGTGACGTGATAATCCCACTCGAATTTATCCGTCAGGTCGTAGACCTCCGATACCACCGTGATGTACTGGCCGTTGGCCCACGTGATTGTCGACGTTTCCGTATCCAACAGCGTCGGCGGGTCGTTGCTCGCCCCGACGCTGACCCCACCGTTATACCCCGCGCCGAACGGGGCGAAGTCGGCGAGGGAGCCTGGGATGAGTTGGGGCGTAGTGGAATGAATAATGGACGAACCGTCATACACCTGCACCCGGTTCGGCACGCCCGGACCCGTCGCGACGACGACGTCGGCATATACGTCATCTGTAATATAGGCGCTCGCCACGCGGACGCCGGCGGTCATAGTGGAGTCGAAGACGGGGAAGGCGGAAACGAGCGAGCCGTCGGCGCCGGAATAAACGCGGACGGTGGGCGCACTGCCGACTCCGGAGCCGACGACGAGGTCGGGGATGCCGTCGCCGGTGACGTCGCCGGCTTTCCAGTCGGTGCCGACGGTCGCGCCGCCGCGGGCGACGGGGAGGGCGGCGAAGAAGTCGCCCAAGGGGCCGGGGATGGGCTGCGGGTTCGCACTCACCCGTTGGGGAGTCATGGCGGCTTGCGTTCCCAGGCGGGGCGTGGGAGCGAGGTTGAGGTTCAAAATTCTGACGCGCGGGGCGCCGGTCGAACCGGCGCCGACGACCAGTTCCGCCTTGCCGTCGCCGGTGAAATCGGCGGCGGCGACGTTGACGCCGCCGTGGAAACTCTCCTCGAACGCGAAGAAGCTGGCGAGCACGGTGCCGTCCTTCCCGTTGAACACCTTCACGTGCGGCCCGCCGCCCTCGCCGGCCGCGGTGATCACATCCGGGAAACCGTCGCCGTTGACGTCCGCCCCGGCCACGGCGACGCCACCGGTGAAGCCTGCATCGTACGCGAAGAAGTTGCCCAGCGGCCCAGCAATCTGTTCGCCCGTCTTGCCGTCCAGCACGCGAACCCGCGGCCCGCCCCCCGGCCCGGGCGCCACAATCATATCAGGATACGTGTCGCGATTAATATCCGCCGTCGCCACCCGCACCCCGCCGGTGAAGGCACTCTCGAACGCCTTCACCTCGAAGTTCAGGTTGCCGCTCTCCGCGTCGTACGCCTTCACGATCGGGATCGAGCCGGACTCCGCGCCGGCGAAGATCACCGGATAAGGCAATGGCCGGCCGTCGGGAACGAGACGATCTTCCAGCGTCACCAGCCCCGGCCTAAACCGCGCAGCGCGAGGGGGGGGGGGCGCCAGTTTTACGATACCGCGGAATCCGGAGGCGATTCATCGGGAACTCCGATGGGGAAGTGTATCGACCCCGGCACTGTGGCAGAACAGGTTCTTTCTGTCAAGTAAAATAGTCAAGCTATTTTTGGACCGTGCCGGCGGGGTTATTTTTTGCCAGCGACTGCACGAAGCCGATGAGGTCGGCGAGGTCTTGAAACGAAAGGGTGGTGGTGGCGGGCATGGGGGTGCCGGGGATGCCGAGGACGATGCGGGCGTAGAGGTCCTGGGTTCGGCCGCCGCCTTTGTAGATGCCGGTGGTGAGGTCGCGGGGTCGGATGGGGGTGCCGTCGTCGGTTTTCTGTTCCTGGGGCCCGTCGCCCTTGCCCTGGGGTCCGTGGCAGGGGGCACAACTGGTGGTGAAGATGCGGCGGCCGTTGGCCAGATTGCGGACGGCCGGCAGTGACGGCGGGACGAGGCAGGGCTGTTCGGCCGTCTCGGCCTCGACTTTCTTCGCCGCCAGGGTGAGGTCGGGGTCGTCCGGGTCATCCTTGAGGACCTTTCGCCGCCAGCGTTCGAACACGCCGTCGCGGGCGAGTGCGCGGACGTGATGGTAAAGGGCGGCGACGTCGTCGGGGTGGAGCGTCTCGAACTTTGGCATGGCCGAGCCGGGGATGCCGTGGGCGAGCAGGCGGGCGAAGTCGTCGGGGCAGGGCATGCCGTTCGGGGTGGTGGAGAAGCGGAACTTGTCGAAGCCGAAGTAGCGGGCGCGGGGGGAGATGACGGCGGTGCCGTCGCCTTTGCCCTCGGGGCCGTGGCAGACGGCGCAATTCTTCTGGAAGAGGGCGGCCCCGTCGGGCGCGGCGACGGCGACGGGGGGATCGGCGGGCTGCAGTTGGCCGTAGACGATCCGGCCCCCGGCGACGCCGCCCACGACCAGCACCACGGGGGCGGCGAAGAGTGCCCACTTCCCCCGGACCGACAACCGTGCCCCTTCGACCATGCCCCGACCCTCGCGTATTGAATGGCTGTTAAGTTATCGACGCGGCGCTAGGCGAACCGGGTCGAGCGGAAAAGTTCGATCGGGTGGGACGTTCGCCCCGCGTCGGCGAGGTCGGCGAGGACTTCGCCGACGGCGGGTGCGAACTTGAACCCGTGGCCGGAGAACCCGGCGGCCACGGCGACGTTCGGATGGTGCGGATGAATGTCGATCACGAAATGCTTATCGGGTGTGGTGGTATACATACAGATTTGCGAATGCGTACACGGCCCGGCCGCGGCGGGTAAATATGTATTCACGAACGCCTGCCCAATCTCAACGTCTTCGGGACGCACGGTCCAATCGACGGCGTCCGGCGAGGGCAGCTCCGGCACGCCGAAGTGCCGGGCGGCCTTGTGTCCCCGCGGGTCGATCATCGGCATGCCGTAGTACGCACCCGTCGGCGATTCGACGAGGTAGACGGGGAAGCGGTCGCGGCGGACGAGCGCCGGGTCGGGCGGGGCGAACCAGTGCATCACCTGCCGCAGGACGGCGAATGGCACGCCGAGGTCGGCGAGCAGGCGGGTCGCCCACGCCCCGGCGGTGACGACCAGCTTCGCGGCGGTGTATGTGGCATTGTCCGTTCGCACCTCGACGCCGGTGCCGGTGGACCGCCATTCGCGGACCGGTTCGCCGTGGTGCAGCTCGGCCCCGAACTGCCCGGCGGCGTCGAGGTGGGCCTGCACGCACGCCTCGACGAGCAGGATTCCCGCCAGCCGTTCGACGACGCCGACGAACTCGTCGGGCGGGCGAAAGGCGGGGAACCGCTTGGCGACTTCGGCGGCGGAGAGGGTTTCGATCGGCAGGCCGTGCGCGGCGGCGGATTGACAGACCCCCGTCACCACTTCGCCGGTGGGCGGGCCGAGGCCGAGGCATTCGGCGGGGAGCAAAAGCGGCCGGCCGGTGAACAGTTCGAGTTCGTACCAGAGGTCGAAGGCCCGGCGGACGAGCGGGACGTAGCCCGGGTGCTCGTAGTACGCGGTGCGGATGATGCGGCTGTGGCCGTGCGACGACCCGCGGGCGTGGGCGGGGGCGAACTGGTCGAGTCCCAGCACCCGCCGGCCGCGACGGGCCAGGTGAAACGCGGCCGCGGACCCCATGCCGCCGAGGCCGAGGACGATGACGTCGTAGGGAGGCATGGCGTGCTTCGAAGCGGAATGACGAATGGTGTTATGGTACACCAACGCCACGTTTCGTCATACCGGCTCTATCAGTCGCCTTCGAGCAGGCCGAGCCGTCGGCGGAAACCGATCACCCCGGCTGCCACCGCCAGGAGGACAATGATTCTTATCTCGGCATCCAACTGTTGCCCGTCGATCTCGGCACGCTCGAAGTCCTCCACCGCTCTATTTTTCGACGCATGCCGAGGCGGGTTCGGCCGATTTGCTGGAACGACGCAAGGGCCTAGTTAGCGATTTTGCCGAGCACGTCATTCTTTTTCGCCGGATCAGTGATTAGCCCGGCCACGGCGGTCGCGCCTTTCTTGTTCCCAAAAACCGAGAGTTTTAAGGCGCAAGTCGCGGCCTCATCGTTTCTAAGACTGGGATCGGTTATCTTCCCCAATGCCGCTAGGGTCGTCTCCTCCATCCCGGTATCGGCGGCATCCTCCGCGACCGACTTCAACGCATCGTTTCGTTTGCTCGGGTCGGTAATCCCCAGCGCAGCTTCCAGCCGACCATTGAGTTGCTCGAGCGTCTGCTTCTGCTTGGGGTCCTTGCCGCAGCCAATAGCAAGTACGAGTCCGAGCATCACACCACAACGACCGATGTAGCGGAACACGTCGTCCTCCTTCATTGATACTCCCCCTCACGCGGCTGGATTCCATGTAATAATTACAAATGAACCGAATTTCAGGGGTTTCGTTGCACTGTTTACAATGAAGTTGGCAACGTGAGGGGGAGTAAAGTCTCTTCAGAGTGAGTGCCATTCGGCGTTCAGGCTAACGATTCTGCTATCGTTATCTAGGCACGCATTTCCTTGCACGACTTTTTGTTGCAGTGACCGGCCTGATCGCAAACGTAGGTAGAATGCATCGCATTCCTCATCATAACTGAATTTAAGATCGTCACCTTGAATCGGGACGGCGCTTTGGATAATCCCAAGGCAATTATTTCCAGCTTCAAAAGCCAGATTGAGAATCTCGACACCAATCACTTCGCCCGATTCACCATAGTCAAGCACCATCTTGAGAGACAGATCTTTCGCATGGCTGGGATTGGGTGCAAACTCAACCATAAGCGAATTCACTGTTGTGGCGATATTAGGGTAGGATTTCATGTTAGATACTCCTTTTTGGAAGAGGGACTCTGCGAACACTCATGGAGGACCTCCAGGGCTTACGCCCTTAAACCACTGGAATTCCTTGCAGTACCTTGAGGAGGAAGTCGTCGTCCCAGCCGGCGCGGAGGCGGGCGGTCGGGGTGGTGTCTTTGCCTTTGGCGCGTCGGAGGAGGGCCACGGCCACCTTGCG
>DASXPC010000223.1:0-15622 GCA_036493815.1 Fimbriiglobus sp.
ATCGGTTCCTGGCGGCTTTATGTATTCACTTTTTGAGCTGGGCTTTCGCAATCCTTTATCTATTCGTGTTTTCCGCTGCCGTGGGAATCGTCACCGTATCTACCGTCGTGGCTGGAACGATCGCGGCCGGCGGTCAACTGTCAGCGGATGCGCGGGGAACGTACGTTTTAGCCGGGATCTTATCAGGGATGGGAGTCGCTTTTGGACTTGGAGTCGTCGGTGCCAGCCTGTTCTTCAAATCGTTTGGAGACACGTCCGACGACCTTCCGGTCCTTTCAACCGGGTTGCGGTGGCGAATCGCGTTCGAGAATGCGATTTTCCAGTTGATCGCCACCATGTTCACCCTCGGCCTCTCCCTTCTCCCGCTGACCGCCCTGCTCATCGCCCTGCCGGCTGTGTCGCCGAACGAAGCGGTGCTGACCCAGACCGTCCCCCCCGCCA
Source organism: Fimbriiglobus sp. (assembly GCA_036493815.1). Classification (GTDB taxonomy): domain Bacteria; phylum Planctomycetota; class Planctomycetia; order Gemmatales; family Gemmataceae; genus DASXPC01. Next base: position 442 of record DASXPC010000223.1, read on the forward strand.
CGTCCTGGTTCCGCCGAACCGTGCGACGTCTCATGGCCCTGACCGGCGGCGTCGCGGTATTGGTCGCTTTGCTCGCCTCGGCCGTCGCCATCGTCGAAGTTCTTCCCCTCCCCAAACAGGGGCAGCTCGGCAGCATCGGCCGGAAAGTCCTGGGCTTTTCCATCGCCGAATTGATCCCGGAAAAACCGCCGGAGAAAAAACCGCTGGCGCCGGTCAAAGGCGTTGCCGTGCCGACGTCGGCCGCACCGAAGCTGCCCGACGACCCGGCCGAGCTCCTCGCCCTGCGGGATAAGAACGCCCGCGTGGCCTACGGGGCCAAGGGGGATTTGATCCAAAAGCGGCTCGCGGTGAAGGAACTGGACCGAGTGAACGCGAAGATCGAGAAGCTGAAGCCGACGTCGCCGTACCTGCAGGTGATGCTGGACGACAAGAAGAAGCGGTGGCTGGGCGTGCCGGTGTGGAAGCTCTTGCCGCAGTCGATGGTCCAGCACTGGCCGTTCGTGTTCCTGACCGTTTACGCGCTCGACCTCGTGCTCATGCTCGCGATCGGCCGGGTGCCGCTCAACTACAACCTTCGCAACCTCGTCGTCCGCTGGCGGATTACCGGCCTGACCGCCCTCGCCTTCACCGTCGTCGTCGCCCTCCTCGTCGCCCTGCTCGCCTTCGTCAACGGCATGTACGAGCTCAATAACACCACCGGCATTCCCGGCAACGTCATCGTGCTGTCTGACGGATCGACCGACGAACTGTTCAGCAACCTCAGCGGCGGGCAGAAAGACCTTCGCAACATCCTTTCGCAAACGGTGTTGCAGGACGAGAACGGGGCGACGCTGGAGAAGCCGGCTCACGTCGCGAAGATGCCCGGGCCCGACGGCCGAGACGTCTATCTGGCGAGCCAGGAGACGTACTTCGTGATGAATCAGGCCGTGGCGACGCGGCCCGGGGAAACGCCCCGCCGGCGTTTCCTGCAAATCCGCGCACTCCGAGACCCCCTCATCGCCGCGAAGGTCCACGAAATCAGCCTCTACCCCGGCGGCCAGTGGTTCAGTAACACCGGCGTCCAGAAGCTGGCCAACGGCGGCACGTACGTCCAATGCGCTCTCGGCGAAGGGGCCGCCGCAACCCTCGGCGAAGACGAGGGCAAGCCGCAACTCGAACCGGGCGACACCTTCCGCCTCGGCGACATGAACTGGGTCGTGACCGGCATCATGCGGTCACAGGGGAAGACCTTCGGCAGCGAAGTCTGGGTCTCCGACGTCGACCTCGTCACCAAACCGTTCGGAAAGAACGGCAAACCGACCACCCTCGTCCTCCGGGCCGACCCGGACACGCCCGAGGCGGCCCGCGCCATCGCCTACCACCTCCAATACCGGTACGACGTGGTGAAACTCAAGGCGTTCCAGGAGCAGGCCTATTACGCCGAACTGACCAAGACGAACGAGACGTTTCTCACCTACATCGTCGCGGTCGCCGTCATCATGGCGATCGGCGGCGTGTTCGGCGTCATGAACACCATGTTCGCGTCGATTGCCGCCCGGATCAAGGAAGTGGGGGTCCTGCGCATCCTCGGGTTCAAACGCTGGCAGATTCTGATTTCATTCATGCTCGAATCGCTCCTCATCTCTTTCCTCGGCGGCCTCCTCGGCTGTGCCCTCGGCTACCTCGCCAACTTCTTCGAAGCCAAAAGCACCCTTTCCGGCGGCGGCGGGGGCGGCGGCAAAAGTGTCTCGCTCCACCTCATGGTCGATTACCAGACCGTCGCCGCCGGCATGCTGTTTACCCTCGTCATGGGCCGACTCGGCGGACTCGTTCCGGCCCTCTCGGCGTTACGGCTAAAAATCCTGGATTCGCTAAAATAGCCGGCGTCCTTCCGGAGGCCGCCGTCATGCGAATTGCCCCATCGATTTTCGTCTTGTCGCTCGGTGCCGCCGCATTACCCGCCGCCGATCCGCCCGTCGTCGCCAAGCCCGACGCCTTCCCGACCCTCGTCAACCCGCAGTGCTCCCACTGCGTCGACGAGGCAAAACGGCGGGCCGGGGAATTGAACGCGAGTGACCCCGTCCTTTGCTGGACCCGCGGGTACTCCGACGGCGGGTGCATCCCGATCCGCTTCTTCCTCGCCCAACACCGCGTCATCTCCGACAGCTACGGCGTCTTCGTCTACGACCCCGACGCCGGGTACGCCCGCGGGTTCGCCCCGGGGTATACGTACCGGTTCCGCGGCTGGCGCAACGGCGTCATGGTGATGACCGACACCCGCGACGGCACGGTCTACTCCTGCCTGTCCGGGGTCGGCGTTGAGGGGCCGAAGAAGGGTCATCGGCTGAAATCGATCCCGACATTGACCAGCACGTGGGGGGTTTGGACCCAACAATACCCGCACGCGGTGGCGTATCACATGTTCGACAAATACAAGCCGGTGGAACTGCCGAAGACGGAGAACCCGGACAGCGTAAAGACACGTCTGGCCAAATCCGATCCGAGGCTGAAGCCGGACGAGTTAGTCCTCGGCGTCCGGACGGGAAGCAAAACCCGGGCCTATCCGCTATCCCAATGGCACGGGCTGGTCAAAGACGAACTGGCCGGCGAACCCGTCGTCCTGCTCGCAGACGGGCGGAGCCAGACCGCGGCTGCGTTCCGGCCGATTGCCCGGCAGCCGAGGAAGTTCCTTGGGCCCAAGCCGGATAAAGATGGCATCTCCCTGCCAGACGCCGGAACTTTGCTCCCACCCGGAGCGAAAGAACTACCCCCTCGGACGGTCTCGCTGCAATTGACCGGTGAGACGGTTCTCGACCGCGAAACCAATTCGCACTGGGACGTGGCCGGGCGGAGTACGGCAGGCGAATGCAAGGGCTGGACGCTCGAACCGGTCGACGGTGTCGTGTGCAAATGGTTCGCCTGGTCGGCGGAGTATCCGGACACCGAGGTGTACGGACAGACCAAGCCACCGGCCGACCCGAAGAAGGCGATGAAGGAAGTCGCGGGGGCGGCGGAATTCCTCCGATTGCTTCCGAAGCCGTTCGGCACCGTGAAGGCCGTGGACCCGAAACGCGGAACGGTAACGCTTCTGCTCGACGGGGACAAAACGCCAAAGGTCTGGCCGGTCGAACCGGACGCCGAGGTGAAGATCAATGGGTGGTGGGGTCGACTCGAACAGTTCAAGCCGGGCGACCGGGCGTGGGTCTGGCTCAAACTCGACCGGCACAAGAACCCGAAGTCGGTTGCGATGATCGCGGACGAATGGAGCGGCCAGGAAATTCACGCGGCGGCACCCACGTCGCGAAACGAATCGGACGCCAGACTCGCAAAACAGCGCGACTGGTTGCGGACCCGTTGGACGTCCGAAGGTCTCCCCGGCACGCTCTCCGTCAACCACGTGTTCGGCGGCGAACTCGACGTGCTCCTCGACCACGAAGCGATCCGCTGGGGTCGATCCCTGACCACCGGCGATAAAGTTCAACTGGTCGCGGACGAGCCGATCCAGGCCGTGGTCAAGCACGTGTCGCCGTGGCGGGAGCGAACGGTGGTCCGGCTCGTCGTCGGGGAATTGGCGGCCGCGGACCTCGCGATCGGCCGGAGGGTCTTTCTCAAAATGCCGCCCCTCGCCAAAGAGCTGGACGAATCCCACTATCCGCCGGACATCGGCCGCACCCGCACCCCGGCCGAGCGGGCCGAGTGGTTCCTCGCCAGCATCTACTGCACCTGCCAGATCGACAAGGAAATCTGCACCGGCCAGTTCTACACGCTGTCCAGTTGCAACCCGAACGGATGCGGCGCCCCGGGCGCCGCCCGCAAAGAAGTGCTCAAGCTCATCGGGCAGGGGAAATCGGATACGGAAATCTGGGACGAATTGCAATCGTCCCGCGGCCCGTTGATGGCAACGCCGCACCTTACGAAGTAACGAATTTCAGAATACGGCCTTCACTTCGGACTGTATCCGGGGTCACTGACCCCGGACACAACAGCCCACGAAACGCAAAGGTATATCTTGGGCCGCGTATTAAAGAGCCGTTTGCGGAGCCACTTCCGTTTCCACCGCCCGCTTTTCCGCCTGCTTCGTCGCGGCCGTCGTCCCTTCCCCGAACATCAGCAACAGCGGGCTGGCCACGAAAATCGAACTATACGTTCCCACAAGGACCCCGATCACCATCACGTACGAGAACAGGTGGACCCCGTTCCCGCCCAGAAAGTAGAGCACGGCGACCACGATCAGAACGGTCAAGCTGACCAGTACGGTTCGGCTCAACGTTTGATTGACGCTGTCGTTGATCATTTGCGGGGTCAATGCCGGGTTCTTCCCCCGCACCTCGCGGATTCGGTCGAACACCACGATCGTGTCGCTGACCGAGTAACCGACCAGGGTAAGCAGGGCCGCCACGGCGGCGAGGTCGATCTTGAAGTCCTGGATTTTGAACACCGTCCCCATCACCGGCAGGTCGTGCAGGTAATGGCAGACCGCGATGCATCCGAGCGTGAAACAGAGGTCGTGGATCAGGCAGAGCACGGCGGCCAGGCCGAACGTCCAGTTCCCGAACCGGAACCAGAGGTACGCGAGGATCATGAGCCAGCTGGCGGCAACGGCCCACAGGGCCCGCGACCGGGTGTCGTCGGCCAGTGCCGTGTCGAACGTCTCGACGGATTCCGGCAGGGGCTGGGCGTCGATCGTCCGTTTGAGGTCGGCGAGCGCGACGTGGAGTTGGCGGTCCTCGTCCAACGATTTTGGGTTGGCCCCGGCGAACCCGCCGACAATGGCCGCGGCCTTGGCCGACTCGACCGAATCGGCCAGGGTCCGGAAGTTGGGGTTCTTGCCGACGCTCACCCGCATGCGGGTGAACTTCGATTCGGCCGATTTCTTGTCGTCCGCGGCCGTCTCGACCCCTTCCACTTCGAACCCCTTGCCACCCGTCTCCGGGAGCAAATTCAGGTCGGTGAATTCCCGCCCGAGCAGCCGATCGACCACCGATCTGGACGTCGGCCTGGAAAACGTCAGGTCGGCTTCGGTGTCGAGCCGGTTGGACGGCACCAATTCGACCGTTGTACGGGCGAGTTTGTCTCCCAAAAGTCGGGACAGGACGACTTCCACCAGTTCCATTTCCTTTTCGGTCGTTCGGACCGTGAACTTGGTGCTCGTTCCCGAACCGATGTCGGCGTCGATCTGCTCGACGGACCAGTCCGGCAGGCGGCCGGCTCTTTCGCGCACGGCCTCCAGTGCGGCCTGTTCGTCGCCCCCCGGGGCCGGCTCCGTGGATAGCGTCACCTTAAACGTCTGCCCGTCGCCATAAACGATTTGAAACGTTCGTTTACTCGGATCGCCGACACGGGAAACACCACCGTCTGCCACCGGCTTAACGTCGAGCACCTTTTTCTGGCGGGATTCGTCGAGCAAATCCATGAGGCCCGGCTTGCCGTCGGTCGTGGTCAGGCCGGTCGGTTCGGAGAGTGTGGCCGAGTACTTAGTGCCGCCGTTGAAGTCGACGTTCAAACCGTCCTTGCCGCGGTACAGGAACAATCCGAGGCCGATGAGGGTCAGGACCGTGGTGAAGATGAAGAAGTGATACCGCCATTTCATCGGGTTAAACGACGGGCGGGTGAACAGGCGGAGCGGGTTGAACCCGGTCAGAAACCGCGTGTACATGGCGTAGTCGAAAATCAGCCGGGTCACGTACAGAGAGGTAAAAAGGCTGATAAGCAGTCCGACCGTCAGGCTGACGCTGAACCCCTTCAGGTTGTCGTTACCGAACGCGTAGAGGACGACGGCGGTCAGAATACTCGTCAAGTGGGTGTCGAGAATCGTGGGCAGCGACCGGTCGTAACCGTTGCGGATGGCGGCGGAGAGCGTTGCGCCCTTTTCGCGTTCTTCCCGGATGCGTTCGTAGATGAGCACGTTGGCGTCGACCGCCATGCCGAGCATGAGGACGAGCCCGGCCAGACCGGCGAGGGTGAACGCCGCATTCACGGCCACCATGAAACCGACGGTGAGCAACAGGTTGGCGAGCAGGGCCACGCACGCGACCGCCCCGGCGAACTTGTAGTAGATCAGCATGAAGATCAGCACGGCGACGAACGAAGCGAGGACGGCAATCAGCCCTTTATGGATCGTGTCCTCCCCCAGGGTCGGCCCCACCGTGTTCAGGCTTACCGGGTTCGGATTCAGTTCGGCCGTCAGGGCACCAGACCGGAGGATGTAGACCAGCCGGTCCACCGATTGTTTGGTGAAATTCCCCATGATCCGGCCACGGTCCCGGATCGGCTCGTTCAGCGTCGGGGCCGACACGACTTTATCGTCGAGGATGATGCACAGGTTGCGGATCACGCCCTGATCTTTCCGGTTCCGCTGGGTCATGGCCCCGAACAGGTTGGCCCCCGCGCCGTTGAACGTGAACTGCACTTCCGGATCGCCGGTTTGCCCGACGTCGGACGTTGCCGTCAACGATACCGGGCTGGCGACTTTGACCGCATCGACCGGGGAAACTCGGGTCAGGACAAAGTACTCGACCTCTTTTTTCTCTTCCCCCGGGGCCGGTTTCGTCTTCTTGAAATCCCGGCTGTACAGCAGCATCGACGCGGTGCGGGTGCTGTTGTTGTCGGTGTGCGGATAGGAATTGATGATGGCCTTCCCGCGGTTCGCCTTGAGCCGGGCCTTCAGGCCGACCGGTGGGGCCGCGTTGTTCAGGCCCAGCGTCGTCCGTTCTTCTTTGCCGATTTCCACCCACGCGTACAGGACGCCGTCCACGGTGGTGTCGGACATGGCCTTGACCGAATAGCCGCCGTCCTTGCTCGGAGCGGGCGGGGGCAGGCCGGCTCGGGCAAGCTTGTCGGCGTCTTCGGCGGAGAGATCGGCGAGCGTTTTTTGGGCGTCCCGGATAGCCTCGGCGTCGTCGGCTTCATTCGCCAGGATGCGGAATTCGAGCACGCCGACCTGGGACACGAGCGCCTTGACTTCTTCGACGTAGTCTTCGGTGATTTCCTTCTTGCCGTCGCTTTTGGCGGCGTTCGAAAAAGGGAGCAGGATTTCGATCCGGTTGCTGCCGACGGGTCGGACCACGACGTTGCGGAGGTCGGCCGGGTCGATCCGCCGCTTGATGGATTCGGCGAGTTTTTTCAGGTCGTCCGACGAGAGTTTGCCGCTCTCTTCACCCGGCTTTGCGGCCGGACCTTTGTTAAGCGCCAACCGGTTGGCCGTCTTGGCCGTGTCCACCTCGTACGTGAGGATGGTGCCGCCGGCGAGGTCGATCCCTTTGCGGTAATCCCCCAGCAGCGCAAACCACGTCGCCACGAGGAGCGGGCACAGGCAGATCATCAGCCCGCGGAGAAAATTCCGTTGCATAGGAGTCGGTATCCTGGGTTTAGCTTGCGGCTAAACCAGTCTCGATTAAGTGGCCGCCGCTTCTTTCTCGTCGGTCCCGACAAGCCGGGTGATGCTGTCTTTCAACACCCGGACGCGGGAGTTCGTGCTGTCGTCCGTCCGGAGCGTAATTTCGTTTTCGCCGTCCTTCACTGCAACGATAGTGCCGAGAATTCCCGAGGCCGTCACCACCTTCGCCCCCTTTTTCAACCCGGCCAGCATCGTCTCTTTTTCCCGCTTCTGCTTCCGGTTCATCATCGGCATGACGACGACGAACACGAACATCATCACGATGATCACGAGGAACATCGGATTGGCAAAGGGGTTGCCCATCGGCTGCGGCCCCTTGTTGTCCGGGCTCGCGGGCGCGGTGTCCTTCGGCGGTTCCTGGGCGATCAGCGTGTAATAAGTCGTCACGGAGTGCGGTCCTCGACGGAAACCCCGGCCTGGTCGGAACTATTGTTGTATGGCGCCGCCCCGCCAACGGGCAACCCGAGCCGCCCGGAACTCGGCGAAGGTTCCCGCCGCGATCTGCCGCCGGGTTTCGGCCATAAGTCCCAGGTAATACGCCAGGTTGTGGATTGAGGCCAGCGTCGGTCCGAGCATTTCCCCGGCCTGGAATAAGTGGTGCAGGTACGCCCGGGAGAAGTTCGCGCAGGCGTAACAGCCGCAACCGGACATGAGCGGGGCCGGGTCTCGCCTGTGTTTGGCATTTCTGAGACGAACCGGGCCCTCGTCGGTAAACACCAGGGCATTTCGGCCGTTCCTTGTCGGCATGACGCAATCGAACAGGTCGATCCCGGCCGCAATGCCCGCCAGCAAATCTTCCGGCCGGCCGACGCCCATCAGATACCGCGGCTTCCCCTCCGGCAACAGGGCCGCACATTCCGGCAACGCCGCCAGCATTGCCTCGGGCGATTCCCCCACGCTGAAGCCGCCCAGAGCGTAGCCGGGGAAATCCATCCCGACCAGTTCCTTCGCACAGGCACGGCGGATGACGAGATCGGTGCCGCCCTGAACGATGGCGAATAACGACTGGCTTTTCCGGGAGTGATGTTTCTTGCACCGCTCGGCCCAAAGCAGCGACCGCCGGACCGCGGTTTGCAAAACCGCCTGGTCCGCGTCGCCGGGCGGGCACTCGTCGAGCACCATGGCAATGTCGGAACCGAGGTTCTGTTGAATCTCAACCGCCCGTTCCGGCGTCAGGTCGAGTTTCGCTCCGTCAATGTGGCTGCGAAACGTGGCCCCCGCGTCGGTGATCGTCCGCTGGGTGGCCAGGCTGAACACCTGGAACCCGCCCGAGTCGGTCAGGATTGGGCCGGGCCAGTGCATGAACGCGTGCAGGCCGCCGAGTTCGGCAATCAATTCGTCGCCCGGCCGCAAGGTGAGGTGATACGTGTTGCCGAGGAGGATGGTCGCCCCCGCGTCGCGGACCATCTCGGGGGTGAGCCCCTTCACCGTCCCCTGCGTCCCCACCGGCATGAACTGCGGCGTCTCGACGACGCCGTGGGGCGTCGTCATCCGCCCCGCCCGGGCGGCTCCGTCGCGGGCGGCGAGGGTAAAGTAAAGGCTCATTGCGGGATTACACTACGAACCCGAACACCGGCAGTTTTATTCTTCCAGCACCCGGGGGAGTGGTCGCTGGAACAATTCCCCGACTCTGGAACCATCCTGTAAACACTTTTCAGACAATATGTTGCGGAAATTATCCGAGTCTGGAACAATCCGGCAAAAAGGGCCTCCTGCTACTGGAAGAATCCGGTTCCGAAGTTAACTCGTTCCCACACTCCGGGTGGGTACGAGTTACCGAGTTAGATTCTGAAAATCTCCTTCACGTTATCGAGCAGCAACCGCTTCCCGAGCGCCACCGCGTCGGTCTCCGTCATCACGCCGGGCCGGACGAATTCGTCTGCCAGCACCCCCGCCAGTATCCGGCGATACATGCCGCACTTCGGGGCAACGAATTCGAGCTTGTAGGCGTCACTGTAATACCCGATCTGCTTCGTCTTCGGCACCGCCTGCAACCGCTCGGTCAAGTCCTTGCGAATGAATGACGGGATGTTCGAATACCACCAGTGCCCGCTCGTTACCACGTTCGGGAAGATCCAGGCGAAACTGCACAGTTCCTGATTCTGCCCGCTGGACAGCACGGAGACGGGAAACGTCACCGTCGGGAACGCGTTGAACAGATTCTTGTACTGAATGAGACTCGTGCGCTGGTCGAACAGGTCCTGCCCCTGGAATACGCCGCCCGGATAGACCTGCCGATTGACGCCGATCATCAGGTCGAACGGCAGCTTGAACTCGCGGCAGAACTCCGCCAGCATCCAGAAGATGCCCGGGGCCAGGTCCTGAAATCCGCCGAAGTGCATCTGTTCGTAGAGGAATTCGTCGTCGAATTTCACCGGGGCGAAATGCGGCGGCAGCGAAATGGCACACGCCTTCGCCCCCTTGCGGGTGAAGTGCAGAAACATCTTCGCGAGCGCCAACCGCAGACTGGCCGCGTCGCCCACTTCGACGCCGGTCGCCTTCACGAGCCGGTTTCGCGTCTCCGGCCGATCCATCTGGAACACGAGGGCGTCGGTCCGCAGGCAGGGGACGTAGACCGACGTGTCGAACCCTTCCAGCGGGTCGTCGAACTCGTTGGTCAGAAAAATCTTCTCCAACTTCGTCTTCGCGAAGACCTGCTTTTCCCAATCCTTCTGGGCGAATGCCTTCTCGGCCGCGTCGTAAAGTGCATCGGCGTCCGCCGCGGTCACGCGGGTTCCGGTGAACCCGAGAAACGTCCGGGCGATGTCCACGAACCAACCGTACTGGGCGGTGTTGTCGAACCGGTCCATGTGGCCAAGGATCGCCCGCACCCGATCCCGCGACGACACGTCCTTCGCCAGCGGCGCCTGGCTCATCCCGGCCGAGTGCGCGAGTTCCGTGTAGTAGTGGTAGCCCAGAATATCGTCGAGCGACTTCGACACCGGCGCGTGCGGGTCGATGTGCGAATGCGGGTCGATCAGTGGCAGGGAATCGAACGCCGCCGTCAGATCGCGGACCAGATTATCGGCCACGGTTGAACTCCGGAAGGCGGGTCGGAACGGAATGCACTCCTTTCTATTCGGTAATTCCCTCCCGGATTCCATTCGAGATGGTCGCTGAGATTCCGGGAAATCGAATCGTGTTCCCAGTTTTCGTATCAGATCCTCACGGAGTTGATCCGTCGCCACGCGGTGGCTTCGAGGAGCAACAGCACGAACAGAACGGCCGCGGCGGCGAGACCGGCGTAGCCGTAGAGTTCGTGGTACCGGCGGTAGACCACGCCTTCGACGGGGGAGCGTTCGAGGCGGTCGATCTCGGCGACGACGGATTGCATTTCGCCGCCGTTGGCGGCGGCGAAGGCGGTCCCGCCGGTCATGGCGGCCACGTCGGCGAGGACGCGCTTCCCGTCCGCCCGGCGGACGGCGTCGTCCGGATCGGACCCCGGAGCGGGATCGGTCCCGCAGTCGACGGTGTGGATCGGGATGTTGAGGTTGGCCGCGAGTTGGGCCGCCTGCCGGGGCTTGAGCGGGGCGTCCGGTCCGTCCTTCGTCAGGTTGTGCTCGCCGTCGGTGAGGAGGATCAGCACTTTCCGCCGGCCCCCGGCGGCGGTCAGCCGAATCAACCCTTCCGCGATCGCGTCGCCGATGTTCGTCCCGGCGTCGATCGCCTCCTTCGGCTTCAGCGCGTCGAGCGCGGCCAACACAGCGGTATGATTCAGCGTCAACGGGCAGACCGTTTCGGGGACGGCGGCGAACGTCACGAGGGCGATCGGATCCTCGGCCCTGCCGGCAAGGACGGTGCCGTCCGCCGCCGGACCGCCGGCGATCAGGAGATGGAACGCCCGTTTGGCCGCGTCCAGCCGGCTGACCTGCGGGGTCGCCGGGTCGGCGGTGGCCATGCTCCCGCTCACGTCCACGACCAGAACCAGCGCAACTCCCTCGGCGGGGAGTTTACTTTTCCGGTCCGGCAGCCGCGGCCCGGCACAGGCCACGGCGAGCAGCGCCACCACCAACCCCCGACCGACCGCTCCCCCCCAGCGTGCCATACCCGCCCGGCCGCCCGGCAGCCCGTCCACCAGCGACACGTCGGAATAGCGAAATGACGGCTGCTTGCGCCGCAGCCACCACCACGCCACGACCGCACCGAGCGGGGCGAACCACAGCCAAACGGGAGTGGCGAAGGAGAGCATGGTCTTCAGAATAGCAGCCGGGAGCGGGACCGGCGGGCCGGTCCAGACCTCCCGATACCCCCATCCCGCCGAAGCCGATTTATCTTCGCAACCGGTCTCAAGCCGACTCCCGGCATTATCCGATACCCATTTCGGAAATCCTTCCCAGCCCGTGGTGGGTCGATGCCCTTTTCCCGCTCAGCGTGTCGCGTTCTGATTCTGACCGGTCTGGTCGGGTGTTCGAGCCGGAACACCCGGCCCGCCCCGGACGACCCGCCGCCGGAGGTCACCGCGCACCGGTGGGTCGAGTCGCCGTTGACGCCGCCCTCCATGCGGACCGAGCGGTTGGCCGCGAGTTCGCTGGCCGAGGTGTTAAAGGCGAAGATCGATCACCCTCCGCCCGACGCCCACCCGAAGAACATCCTCTGCCTGGCGGCCGGGGGAAAATATTCCGCCTATTACGCCGGGCAGATCGTCGGGTGGAAGGCGCATGGCACCCGGCCGAAATTCGACATCGCAACCGGCGTCTCGAGCGGGGCACTCGTGGCCGCGTACGCCTTCCTCGGCGACAAGTACGACGACCGGATGACGAAGTTTTACACGACGGTCGAATCGAAAGACCTGTTCAAAGTCCGGCCCCTGTACTACTACCTGAAGTCCGGGTCGATCGCCTCGGTCGACCCGTTGAAGAAGCTCATCGACCAGGAAGTGAGCAACGGTGTCGTCGAGGATTTGCGGATCGCGTACGGCGAAGGCCGGCGGCTCTACATCGGCACGATGGATTTGCACACCCGCCGGCTGGTCGTCTGGGACCTGACCGGGATTGCCGCGTCCGGCCGGCCGGACGCCGAGTGTCTGATCGCCAAAGTCCTCCTGACCGCCTGCGCCGTCCCCGGCATGGTCGCTCCCATCGAATACGACGTGGAAGTGGACGGCGTGCACTACACGGAGCGGCACATGGACGGCGGGGGAGTGACCCAGGCATTCGTTCGCTTCCCCGCCGAATATGCCAGCATCGGCCCCGACGGCCAGCCGTCGCTCACCGGCCTGACCGGGTCGAACATGTACGTCTTCAGCGCCGGCAAGCTCTGGGCCGACTCCGTTCCGAGCACCATCGGACTCTTCGGCAAGGTGAAGGCCGTCACGTCCGCGTCCCTGTACGCCCTCTACCGGGCCGACCTCTACCGGCTTTATGTCAAGTGCGTTGCCGGGGGCATGCGGTTCATGATGACCGCGCTGCCGCAGGATTTCCCGATCAGTCTGGGGAGTATGGAGATCAAGCCCGGCGAGTTTAAGCAGATGTTCGACGCGGGATACGCCGACGCGGCCGCGGGCATCAAATGGCGGGCGCTGCCGCCGGGTTCGGAGCCGGGTGAGGAAGAGATGCCGCGAACCGGGCTGAGCTTCCAGACCTTGCCGGCGGAACCGATCATCTACCCGAAGTAGCGTTGCGCTGAAACGTCACCAATACAGCTTATCCAGCGCGACGTTTCCGCCGCTGACGACCACGGCAACCCGGCCCAGGCCGGGTTGCTTGCGAAATGCCTCGCCCCGCACCACGGCCACGGGCACCGCGCCGCTCGGCTCGATTACCAGCTTCATCCGCTCCCAGACGAACCGCATCGCCGCCTTGATCTCGTCCTCCGAGACGGTGAACACGCCGTCGACGAGGTCGCGGATGACGGGCCAGGTGAGTTGGCCGGTGCTGGTGAGGAGGCCGTCGGCGATGGTTTGGGGGTTGGTTTGCGGGGTCCACGTGCCGGCGGCCTTGCTCCGGGCCGCGTCGTCGGCGCCGAGCGGCTCGGCCCCGAAGACTTTGATGCCGGGCTTCTTCGCCTTCGCGGCAATGGCGACGCCGGAGAGCATGCCGCCGCCGCCGACGGGGGTGATGATCGCGTCGAGGTCGGGCAGGTCGTCGAGCAGTTCGAGGGCGATGGTGCCCTGCCCCGCGATAACGCCGGCGTGGTCGAACGGCGGAATGAGCACGGCCCCGGTCTCGGCGACGACCTTCGCGGCCGTCTCTTCCCGGGCTTTCAGGTTCGGCTCGCACTCGATCACCCGCCCGCCGTAGCCGAGCACGGCCTGTTTCTTTACGGCCGGGGCAGTACGGGGCATAACCACGTGGGCCGGGATGCCCCGTTTCGCCGCCGCGAGGGCAAGGGCCTGAGCGTGGTTGCCGCTCGAATGCGTGACCACGCCGCGCTTCGCCTCGTCGTCCGATAGGGACTGCACCGCGTTCGTCGCACCGCGGTATTTGAACGATCCGGATTTCTGCAGGTTCTCGCACTTCACGAAGACGCTCAGCCCGGCGAACCGGTCGAGCGTTTCGCTCGTCATGACGGGCGTGCGGTGAGCAATCCCGCGGATGCGGTCCGCGGCGGAGAGAATGTCGGCATAACTGGCGGCATATTCGGGCATGGGCTTTTTCGCTTTGTTCCCTCTCCCCTTGTGGGGGAGGGAATAAGAGTCACTCGAACTCGTTCGTCCAAGCGGAATGACCGTATTTGGATTCGACGAGGCGGTCCGCGGCGGTCAATTCTTCAGCCGTCAGCTCGTCGGTCGTTCCGCCGAATCGCTTCCGGAACGACGCGAACAGGTGATCGACGATCTCGGCCCGCGGTTTGCCCGTCTGCCTAACTAACGGGCTGACGCGCTTCGCGGCACTGGCCACGGCCTTGTCTTTCAATTTCTCCCGGCCGATCCTAAGCACCCGCACCATGTCGCCCGGGTCCATGTCGTAGGCGATGGTGGTGTGGTGCAGCACGACGCCCTTACGGCGGGCCTGGGCGGCTCCGCCGATTTTGCCTTCGGAGCAGGCAATGTCGTTGATCGGCACGTGGTGGGCGTCGACGCCGAGGTGACGCATGCCGCGGATCACCCACGATTCGCACACCTCATAGCTCTGCCGGATCGAGAGTCCGGCGAGGGCGGTTTCTGGCAGGTAAATCGAATAGGTGATAGCCCCGTGCGGCTGGAGGAACATGGCCCCGCCGCCGGTCATCCGGCGGACAATTTGCACGCCCATCGCCTCGGCTTCGGCGGCATCGACCTCGTTGACAACGGATTGACACCGGCCGAGGATCACGGCCGGGGCCGTCCACCGCCAGAAGCGGAGGGTGGGCGGCGAGAGGCCGGCGGCAACGCGGTCGGTGAGCACTTCGTCGAGGGCGACGTTCAGAGCCGGGGCGGCCGGGCGTTCGGGGAGTAACCGCCAGGGAAGCGATTTCCACGCGGCCGTGTGGCCGTCGATTTCTGCTTCCGTGAACGAGCCGATCCGGGGCAGCGGTGGGGCGGTGCCCCAATCCGCGTCGCCGGTGATCGCCCGGCGGACGGCGACGGCGATGGCGTCGGGTGAAGTGCCGAGGAGTTCGACGCCGAAGGGGATGGCCGCCCGGGCGCGGGCGGCGAGGGCGAGGACGTCGGTGTCGGCCGGGGTGCCGACGAGGCCGGCGGCGAGGGCGGCCATCGTCGATTCCGCGGCCGATTCCGGGTAGACGAAGAAGTCGCCGCGGACGCGGACGTTCGCCAGCCGGCCGTCGACGATATCGAGATCGACGGCGACCAACTTGCCTCCCTGGGTTTTGCACTCGCCGTGGGGCATCGGGTCTCCGCGGGCCGCCACGGAGGGCGGCCCCAAC
>DASXPC010000224.1:0-13493 GCA_036493815.1 Fimbriiglobus sp.
CCCCGACACCTTCCTCCGACATCTGATCCGCCGGCTCCGCGCCCGAGGCGTCTCGCCCGGGGTGGAATACGGGTGGGTGGCGTGGTGCCCCGTCGCCGCGTGACGGAGCGAATAATAGGGGTTGATCAACAGGCTGTTAAGAGTCATGGAATCGTCCAGAGTTTGACCGACTGATAGTGGGCCGTCAGAATGGTTCTGTTGTCAGGAGTGGCGGCAAGATCAAATATTGGTTCTTCATAAGACCCGCGGCGACCACCAGTCAGCCGGCGTATGGTTTGCCCGCTCGTACTGTCAATGATTCGCAACCTGCCGTCGAACCCACCCGCCACAATCCTTGTGCCATCGGAA
Organism: Fimbriiglobus sp.; assembly: GCA_036493815.1. Classification (GTDB taxonomy): domain Bacteria; phylum Planctomycetota; class Planctomycetia; order Gemmatales; family Gemmataceae; genus DASXPC01. The sequence continues at coordinate 349 of DASXPC010000224.1, forward strand.
AGGAACATAATTCTTTTGAATGATTCAGAAGCCGGCACATGAGCGACGACGGGATAATGAATCTTATGAAGCTCACGCCAAGGTGAGACTTCCCAGATGCGAATGGAATTATTGCCTGTCGAGTCACACCCTGATGTAGCGAGCAGTTGGCCGTTTGGACTGAATCCGAGAGACTCCACAAACAGTCCGTGGGCCCGGTGACGATGCACAACTTGTTCGGTGGAAGTCCGCCAGAGAATCACTTCGGCTGCATTATCACCAGGATTCTCCGTGTCGAGAACACTGCTTCCTGCGGCAAGATAAAGCCCATCTGGACTGAAGCTGAGTGAATTCACATGGTCTGGAAAACCTTCTCCCGAACTTTTCAAGGCCCAAGTTCCCATTTCCCAAACGCGAACCCCACCGAGGCCGCCAAGCTTGCCACAAGCAGCAATGTGTGATCCATCGTGAGAGAATGCTATCGCGGTGACGTACCCTTCTGGCTCTTCGGTGGCGATCAGTGTTGCGATCTTTACCCAAGTTCCAACCTTCCAAATCCTCAATGCATTTGTTCCGCCGACCGCGAGGAATCGCCCATCGGGACTAAACGTGATGCTATTACCTGAAGCTTCCCATTTCGGGCTTGCCACGGTTTGTCCGGTCAAAGCATCCCAAACGTGAACGAATCCCAGACTTGGGCCTGCCGCGGCCATCAGCTTACCGTCTGGACTAATCGCGACTCCCTGCACGATTTGGTTTGGATATGGCATTATTTCACGCTCTTCGCCGGGGATGTATACCTCATCTGGCGGAGAGCCGAGACCCGGCCTCAAAAATCCGAACCACAGAAGCACATACGCCACTCCTGCAAGCAACAGGCAAGTCACAAGCGCGACTAGGACTTTGGTCCGGCCAGGCGAAGGTCGAGACATGAATCACCTCCGAAGGCAATTAGTTCCCAGCAAGATTTAGACTTATTGCCCTGCTTGCCACCACTGGCTCCTCTCACCCGAGAGGAGAGAGACAAAAAATCACTTCGCCAAATCAATACATACCAACTCCTTGTCATTCCGCACATAACAGTGCTTGTTGGCGAACGCCGGCATGCACCAGGTGACCTTTCGGCCGTTGGCCCCATTCGTCTGGTCGATGACTTTGGCCCGGCTCGTTTCGACGTACCCCTGCGGTGTCAAGTTGCCGAATGCGAGGTGGCCGGTTTCGATGAAGAAAATGTAACTGTTGCCGTGCGGGACGATGAACGCGGTGCCGGCCGGGAGAATCTTGCCCACCGGACCTTCTCCTTCCCAAACCCGCTTGCCGCTCGGCAGTTCGACGCCGTACATTTTCCCGCTGTCGTCGTAGGCGTATAACACGCCATCCTTGACAACCGGTTGGCAAGCGATCGGCGACATGCCGAGGCCCCGCTTGTCCTTCCACACCACTTCGACGCCCTTGCCCCCCGCGAATTTGACCAGCATCGACTTGTTGTTGAACCCGCCAAAAAAGACGTAGTCGCCGTACCGGACGGGGGTCATGACGACGCAGCCGTTGTCGGCCTTGAAAGGGGTGGTCCAGAGCCGTTTTCCGGTCTCGGGGTCGAGGCCGCGGAGGGCGGTCGGGCTGCCGACGATCAGTTCGCGGACGCCGTTCACCTCGGTAAGCAGCGGCGGGGAATAGCCCTGGTCCTGTTTGCCCTGGGTCTGCGACTTCCAGATTTCCGTCCCGGTGTCTTTATCGAGCGCGACGACGAAGCTCCCGTCTCCCCCGGCCAACGTGATGAGTTTCTTGCCGTCGATGAGAGGGTGGGCGGCATAACCCCAGATCGGGGCCTCGGTCTTGTATTCCTGCTTCAGTTCTTTCGACCAGACTTTTTTACCCGTCGCCGCGTCGAGGCAGGCGAGGTGGCCTTCGGCGCCAAGGGTGTAGACTTTGCCGTCCACGACGTTTGGCGTGCACCGCGGTCCGGCGGGGTAACTCAGCTTGTATTTCACCGGGTATTCGTACTTCCAGAGTTGGTGGCCCGACTTCTCGTCGAGGCAGAGCACCCGTTCGATTCCGGTGAGTTCTTTGAAATCCCAGTTGCCGCTCTCGCGGATTTCGGGGGTGAGTTCGGCGCTTTGATAGTCCGTGACGAATACCTTTCCTCCCGCCACGGCCGGGCCCGCGTATCCACCGGCCACGGGGGCCGACCACAATTTTTTGGCTCCGCTTTCGGGAAACTTGTCGATGATTCCGTCTTCCCGCCAGACGTTGTCCCGTTTCGGTCCCATCCACTGCGGCCAGTCATCCCCGCGGACGAGCGGAACGACGAGAACGGCGAACACCAGCGCAAGCAACCGGGTCATGGCAGCCTCCGGGTCGTGATCGATTCCTTGGACTTGGGTATGGTATACGACCCGATCCGGAGCATCGGGTAGCCCGAACGATGTCTCGTTACACCAGTCGAATCGCTGAGAAGGATAGCCTAGTCGACGGTCATCGATTCGTCCGGTTGCCGTAAATGAGGTTTGCCAGTGCAGCCGGACTGGGAGTTTGCCAGGGGGCGTGAGGGGGATGGCCGTGTCGGACGGAAGTAGGCGATTCGACGATACCGCCGGGGCGTACGATGTAAGTTCCGCCGAACCCGGTCACGTACACTCCGGGATCGGCCATGCCCTTCGCTTGCTGCTCGTTGGCCGCCTGAATGGCGTAGTGCATCAAACTCGTATCGTTGCGGCTCGGGCCGAATCCCGCAACTTCGGCGACGGATCGTCGGTCGAGCAGTTTGACCCACTCGCGGACGTGGGTGGTAGTCAGCCCCGGTTCGCAGGCCCGCAACACGGCCACGACGCCGGCAAAGTAGGCGGCCGCGTTTGAGGAGCCGTCCGACTCCTCGCCGTTCGAAAATCGGGCCGTCGAGAAACTGAGCACCACGTCGGGTTTCGTCCGCCCGTCGGCGGTCGGGCCGACGGCCGAGGTCCGACCGGGTTCGCCGACGGTTAATACGCCAGGGTGGTCGGCCGGGGGGTAAATCTCGCGGCCGTTCGTCGCTTCCAGCAGTTCGACCGGCGGGACGGCTTTGCCGGTGTCCGGGTCCGATAGCGGTGCGGTACGAGTGGGCGAAATCAGCAAGCGGATACGATCGGTGGGTCCGAACGTGCCGGCGACCGCCTTGATGCGGATGCGGTATTCGCCGCCGACGGGCGTGGCCGCGAGGTCGCCGAGAAGGAGCCGTTCTCGGGGGTTCGTCGTTTCCCCCTCCCCGGCCGCGTGGCCGGGCGGCACCTGCCGCAGCGTGCTTTTGCCGACTGCCCGACCGCTCGCGTCTTCGACAAACAGGTCGAGGTCTTTCGTCGTTCCCGCGTCCTCGGCATTCCGATAATCGTTCCAGGTAAGCGTGACGGTGACGGGATGTTCGTCGAGGCGGTTGCGGAGGCGGAGGTAGGTTTTGCGGCCGAACAAGAGGTAGCCGTCCGTGCCGGGTACGACGGACCCGTCGTAGACCAGTCCACCGCAGTTGCCGGCGGCGTTCACCCAGATAATCCCGGCCGCGACGGCGTCGTCCACTGCTGCGTTCACCGGCCCCTTGCCGTCGTAGTTGCCCGCTCCTTCGAACGTGCCGCCGAAAAGTATCACGTCCACTTTCGCTTCGATCGCGTACCGCACCGCCCGGCGAAAGAGCGTCGGGCCGTTAGCGTTCAGCAGGAGGAATTGCGGGCCGTCGAGGGAATTGCCGGCTGTGGCCCAGACGAGTTGTGCGAGCACGCGACCGTGCGATTCCCCGGGCAAGAACGGCTTACGATAAGCCGGATCGCCGAGGTGATTTCGACGGACGAATTCCGGGTCGTAATGCTCGACGACCACCGTGGACTTCGGCAGATACGGCCGCTCGGACACGCCCGCAAACCCGCTGTCGAGTACTGCGACTTTGACCGACCCGATGTGCGGAACCGACGTGTACAGGGGGAAGAGCCCGAGTTGTCTCCGGGCTTTTGCGGTGTTGACCGGTCGGGATACGGAAAGCGGCGGGTCCAAGGCGCGGGCGGGCAGGATCGGAACGAGCCCGGCAAGGAGGAAGAGGTAACGCATGATGCGAACCGGGTGTGAAGTGAAAGCGGCGGTCCGGAATTGACCGGACCGCCGAACGTGGGGGTCAGTCGGCCGACGGATTTACCAGCAACAGAACCCGCGGTAGTAGGGGAAATAGCCGACCGGGAAGTACAGGTAGGGCGAATAGAAAAAAGCGGGGTAGCCGAAACCGAATCCGAAGTAGGGTTGGTAGAAGCTATAGCCCCAGCCGCCGAAGTAGCTCCCGTAGCCAAATCCGTAGCCGAAGCCGACGCGATAGCCGGCATAGCCGTGCCAGTGGTGGGCCGGAGTAGGCGATTCCTCGTCCATTTCAGTCGGGGCGGCCGTGGGGGCCTTGACCGATAGCTGAATTTTGGCCGGGGTGCTTTCTTTATCCAGTTCTCCCGCCCGGGCCGAAGCCGAGGCGCACGCGAGAAACAAGCAGCCGACGAGAAAGCGCGTCATGAGCAAACCCTCCTTCGAAGTCATTTTTCGCGATTCCGCAAAAAGGATATTACGGGGCAAAGGGGTCGAACTGAAGAAAGAACTTCCGTTTCCTTCGTCCGGCGAACGGGAACCCGTCTTACAATCCCATACACCGCGAGAATTCGAAGGGCGTTTATTGAATCCGGACACGGTCAATTCCATGACCCCGGTCAAACCGCACAACGGAATCGTCTCCGAACCCGGGGATCCCGGGCTCGGAGAAATGCTGGTGTGAATGAATTGGACGATTCGCGATCGGGAAACCAGGGCTCTTCCGAATCAGACGAACGTTATGAAACCGGGAAATCCTTGCGATACTCGTTGCGGACGAAATTGTTGGCCTTCGAATTGTTGGTGAACGCGAGGCTCGATGCGTCCCATTCGAGGTGTTCGCCGTTACAATTGCCCGCGATGTTCCCGAGCAGGATCGTTTCGGTCAGCATCCCGGCGAACCCGAAGTTTGAGAAGGCGATCTCGGGCTTGTTTTTGGTAATCGCCTCGAACCACTCGTCCTTCATGCCCTGGTCGCCCTTGCCGTTGCGGGGGAGGGTTTTGTTCACGGCTTTTGCCGCCTCGGTCAACCCTTCTCCAACCAATTGCCACTGTTCCCCGTAGTCGTTCGGGGAGAAGAGAAGCCCCTTGGACCCGACGAGGAGGCAACCGCTGTTAGCGAGCCGAGCGCCTTTCTTCAGGACCTTCTGAATGAGGTCGTCCGGCGGGGTGAGTTTCTTCCCTCCGCGGAACCCTTCGTACCAGTGGACGGCGACGGGGGCCATGCCGTCGCGGGCCGGGAACTGGTAGATGACGTGCGACGAACTCGGGTAGGTCTCGGGGTTAATATCGCGGGCATCGGCGACGACACCGGTGGCAAAACCGAGCTTCAGGGCGCGGTAGGTGAGGTTGGCGGTATGACAGGCCATGTCGCCGATGGCGCCGGTGCCGAAGTCCCGCCACGCCCGCCAGGAGAACGGGTGGTAGCCGGGGGCGTAGGGCCGCATCGGTGCAACGCCGATCCACTCGTTCCAGTGGAGGCCCTTGGGGACGGGCTTTTCCGGCGGGCGGGAGACAATGTCCGGGGCTTGTTTCCAGTACCGGGCCGGGCGGTCGGTCCAGACGTGGGCTTCTTTCACCTCGCCGAGTACTCCGGCTGCGACGATTTCCACCGCCCGTCGAATCCCTTCCGATGCCGAGCCCTGGTTTCCCAACTGGGTGCAAACGCCCATTTCCTTGGCCGTCAGCCGCATCTGCCGGGCTTCGTACACTGAATGGGTGAGCGGCTTCTGGCAATAAACGTGCTTCTTCATCTTCATCGCCATCATGCTCGCCGGGGCGTGGGTGTGGTCCGGCGTGCTGACGGTGACGGCATCGATCTCCTTGCCCATCTCTTCGAGCATCTTGCGGTAATCGTAATACTTCTTCACATCGGCGAACGGTCGGGCCCCGCTTCGCCTATCTGACTGGTTCGCCTTTTTGTTCAGATTGCCGTCGTCCACGTCGCAAATGGCGACGACCTGGAACAGGCGGGCGGCCTGGGACGAGTCACCGTCCCCCTTACCGCCGACACCGATGCAGGCGAGGCGAAGCTTGCCGTTCGGCCCCTCGGCGGCGCGGACGGCCGAGACGGCCGAGGCGGTGTAGAAGTACCCCAGCCCGGCCGCAGCCGCACCGGTCTTCAAGAATCGACGACGGGTAAGACGAGTAGTCATTGGTCCGGTCCCCAAAATGAGAGAAGGAAACTTACGTTGAATTTCGGAAAGCGCGATTCGGCAGGTTTAACACACTCTAACCGACGACCGATGCCTTCGCAAAACGATTCCAGGCCGAATTGAATTATGAGTCGGAGAGAAAGAGCACCCGCTTTACTTCTTGTCTTTCCGTTTGTGTTTGTCGAAGAACTCGAAGATTTTGGGCAGATTCGAGGCCGCGACGTTTATGTGATTCCCGTCCTTTATCTCAAGATATTCGTACGTCATGTCCAACTTTTTCATCTGCTCGGCCCAGTTGCGGGCGCCGGCCACCGGCACGAGTAAATCCTTGTCCCCCTGCACCAATACCACGGGAATGTTCTTGATCTTCTCCACGTCCGAGATCGGCCGCGGGCCGATGGCCGGCGCAATCGGGGCCAACCCCGCCCAGATTTCCGGGTATTTGATTCCCAGATAAAACGTTCCGCCACCGCCCATCGAATGGCCCATCAGATAAATGCGGTCCGGGTCGATCGAATAGTTTTTCCGAACGATTCCCAACACGTTCATCACGTCTTTTTCGCTCAGTTCGGCTAGGTTTTTCGGGTCGTCGGAGCTTCCTTTCACGAGTGCGCGAGACCCGTACCAGCCGCGGGAGTTGTACCCCATCGGAGCGGCCACGATGTAGCCGTGCTTCTCCGCCAGGTCGGTCAGCCCGCGGTATCGAATGATGTTTTGCGGGCTGCCGCCCAACCCGTGCAGGGCGATCATGAGCGGCCACATCTTCGCCTTGTCGTACGTGCTCGGCACGAACAGGGCATATTCCATCGCCTTGCCCGCGTCCTTGAAGTCGTAAGTTTTTTTTTCGATTCGCGACTGGGTGGACTGGGCATTGTCCCGGACTTGAGCCGCGAGTGGAACGAGGACGCCCGGGACGAATGGGAAAAGAGAAGTGAGTAGAACGGTGCGGACGAACAATCTCATGGGGAAACCTCCGGAGCAGAAAGAAGCCGCGGGTTCGCGGCTTCGCGTCAGCTAAGGTGGGCCGCTGGCCCACCGTATTAATCGTCTGGGGTTTATTTCGCCAGCGAGTAGCAGACAATTTCCTTGTCGTTTCGTGCGAAAACGCACTTGTCGGCGAACGCCGGGTGACTCCAGACCACATTTCGGCCGAACGCGTTGTGGGTGAGGTCGAGCTTGAGTTTCGCCCGGCTGATTTCCTCGTACCCCTTCGGAGTCAGTTTGGCGATGATCAGGTCGGCATTATCGGCGAACAGGAAATAGCGGTCGCCGTTCTTCACGATAAACGCCGTTCCTACTGCTGCCCGGTTGTAGGATTCCTCTTCATCTTTGCCGAGAACCGGTTTGAACGACCACCAAAGGCGGTCCCCGGTCGCGACCTTGAAGGCCCGCATCATTCCGGTTTGGTCAACGCCATAGAGGACACCGTCGTCGGCGAACGGTGTCATGTTAATTGGGGCGATGCCTTTCGCTCCGGCCTTCATGCCCATCGCGACCGCAGCCTGTTGCCAGACGAGAGTCGCATCCGGTTTGTCGCTCGCGAGTTTCAGAACGATCTGGGCCCCGCCGTTGCCCCCGGCATACAGAAAGTCCCCGGACTGCCGTGGGGCCATGATCGACATGCCCGAATTCGGCTTGATCGGAAACGTCCAATACACGGCACCGGTTTCGGGATTCAATCCGTTGATAGCTTCCGAATGCCAGATGACCAGTTGCTTGACCCCGCCCGCTTCGATCAAAGTCGGCGGACAATACCCGGGCTCCTTCGCGTGCAGCGCCTTCCAAACTTCCTTGCCCGTATTTTTATCGAAGGCGACCGCGACGCCGTCCTTGCCGCCCACAAGACAAATCAGCAGATTCTTGTAAACGAGCGGATGCCCCGCGAACCCCCACATCGGAACGACGGCCCCGCAGTCTTTCGGAAAATTCTTGGACCAGATCACCGACCCTTTTTCGGCGTCGAGGCAGTAGAGGTCACCCTGGGCACCGAGTGAATAAACCTTACCGCCTTCCACGGTCGGCGTACACCGCGGCCCGGCCTGGTAACTGATCGTGTACGGGCAATCGTATTCGTGTTTCCAGAGCGGCTTTCCCGTGGACGCGTCGAAACAGAGCACTTCCTCGGTCCCTTGCGTAGCGGTGCGGGCGAACGCATTCGCGGGGGGCGTGACTCCTTCCTTGAGTTTCCGGTCGGTGACGTAAACTTTGCCGCCCGCCACCGCCGGGCCGGCGTACCCGCCGCCGATTGCCGCCCGCCAAAGTTCTTTCGGGCCGTTCGCCGGGAACGTGTCGAGGATGCCGGTCTCGTGCCAGACGTCGTCGCGATTCGGGCCCATCCACTGCGGCCAATCGTCCGCCATCACAGCGGAACCGACCGCGGACAGGAACAAGGCGGCCGCGAGCGTTCGGATACGGAGATTCATAATCACTCCCGGAAGTGGAGATAGACCGTCTGGAACAGTCAGGATACGGGTTTGCGGTGTAACCGCTTACACGGGCGAAGCGACTTTCTTTGCCCCTTCATCGGCGGACCGTTTATGATTGGGCGATTCCGCCGGAGGCCGTCAATGATACGCATACTGCTCGCCCTGCTCGTATCTTTCGCATTTTCCGCCCCGAGCGTTGCAGCCCCACCGACGGTTTACGTGGTCCTCTGGTTTGATACGGAGGACTACATCCTCCCGATGAGCGACGACTCGGCTTTGAAACTGGCCGACTGGTTGACGAAGGAAGGGATCAAGGCCACGTTTAAGGTGGTGGGGGAGAAGGCCCGCACGCTGGAAAAGCGTGGCCGGCTGGACGTGATCGCCGCCTTGAAGAATCACGAGATCGGCTACCACTCGAACTTTCACAGCGTTCAACCGACCCCCGCCCAGTATCTCTCGTCGGTCGGTTGGGACGAAGGCGTGACCGAATTCGATCGGCGGGAGAGGTCCGGATTCGACGACGTCAAGCGGGTCTTCGGCCAAACCCCGAGTTGTTACGGACAGCCCGGCAGTTCGTGGGCCCCGCAATCGTTCGGGGCGATGCGGAAATGGGGTGTACCGGTCTACCTCGATTCGGGCCGGCATGTCGGCTACGAAGGCCGGCCCTTTTACTACGACGGCATCCTGACCCTTTACCAACTGACCCATACACTGCGCACCGACCTTGGTGGCACGAAGGACCTGGAAAAGGCGGAAGACCGCTTCTCCGAGGCCCGGAAGAAACTGCTGGCCGAGGGGGGCGGCATCGTCAGCATCTATTACCACCCGTGCGAGTTCGTCCACAAGCAGTTCTGGGACGGGGCGAACTTCAGTCGCGGGGCGAATCCGCCGCGGGAGAAATGGCAACTGCCGGCCGCGAAGTCCGAGGCCGCATCGCGAACGGCCTACGAGACGTTTTTCGGATACGTCGCGTACATGAAACGGTTTGCGGACGTGAAATTCGTGACGGCAAGCCGGGCGCGGGAACTCTACCGGGATGTCGCCCGAAACCACGAGTTTACGCCGGCCGAACTGGACACGCTGGCCGGGAAGGTTGCGGATAGGGCGGAAGTGAATTTCCGTTACATCGGAGAGAGCGTCCTGGCCCCGAGTGAGACTCTTTATCTGTTAGATGCATACTTTTTGGGGATGTTTGCGGACGCAGCACCTGCTGCGTACCACCTGCCGGAGACTCCGTTCGGCCCGACCAGTTCGCCCCAGCCGATGCCGAACGCAATTACGACGGACAAAAGTCAGTTCGTGCGAACGGCGAAAGACGTTGCGAGTTTCATCCAAAAACAGGGCCGAGTGCCGGGAACGATCTGGCTGGGGAGCGTGGGTGTCACGCCGGAAGCCTTTCTCAAGGCACTGGCGAAAGTGCTCGTGGGCGTGAAATCCGGCCACGGCGTACCCGACCAGATCGAACTGACGCCGGCGAAACTGGAAACGGCGAAGTACGTCGCGGCCGACGATCCCAAACTCTGGGGCTGGGTCGTGTTCCCGCCCGCATTCAAAAGTGCCCCGGCGATGATGGACCTGGCCCGGCGGCAGGCGTGGACGTTGAAGCCTGCGATCCTGTACCGCGAGCCGAAGTGACGGAAACCTCGCGGTTCCTTAGCCGATGAGGTGTGGTATACTTTCTGCTCCCGCCGAACGGCCCGGTCGCCGCATGCCGCACGCGCATCCTCACGTCTTTGGCAGTTTTCACCCGCACACGCGGGAAGGCCTCCTCCTCGGCCGGCGCAATCTGTTCAAGCTCGGCATTGCCGGTCTGGCGGGCCTGACGTTGCCAGATTTGCTCCGACACCACGCCCGTGCGGTCGAATCCGGGAAGAGTTCCCCGCGGAAGAAGAGCGTCATTCTGCTTTGGATGACCGGAGGCCCGAGCCAGATCGATACGTTCGATCCGAAGCCGGACCGTCCGCCGGAAAACCGCGGCCCGTTCGGCGTGACCCGGACGAAATTGCCCGGTGTTCTGCTCTGCGAACACCTGCCCAAGCTCGCCGTCGGGCTGAGCCGGTTTACCGTTCTGCGATCGGTGGATTGCCGGCACAGCAACCACGAACCGAATACGGTGATGCAAACGGCGAATTTGAACGCCGAGCCCCGAACCAATGCGGAAGCGGTTAAATATCCCGCCATCGGCTCGCTCGTGGCCCGATTGCGCGGGGCCAATCACCCGTCGGTGCCGGCGTATGCGACGTTCATGAGATCCCGCACGCACCTGGCGTTCGGCGGGTGGGCCGGAAAGGCGTACGACCCGTTCGTTGCGAACGCGGCGGCGAGGTTGCCGATTTACAACCTCGTGGGCAAGGATACCGGCCGGGTGTCGGCCGGAAGTGCATTTGACCTGCCGGCCGAAATCACGGCCGACCGGTTGGACGACCGGCAGTCTCTGTTGAAACAATTCGACCAGATTCGGGCGTCGGTCCACGATTCGGGTACCGCGGAGGGCTTTGACAAGTACCGCCGCCAGGCCATCGATATGGTGCTCGGCGGTCGGGTCCGCGAGGCACTCGACCTGAGCCGGGAACCGACCAAAGGCCGGGACGCCTACGGCAAACACCTCTGGTGCCAGCAGGCGCTATTGGCCCGCCGAATGGTCGAAGCCGGCACGGCGTTCGTCATGATCGACCTGAGCTACCACACCGCGTCCGGCACGTGGGACACGCACGGCGATAACATCCCGCCGTACGGCGGCATTAAAAAAGGACTGGGGCCGCTGCTGCCGTTATTCGACCATTTGATTACGACGCTGACGGACGACCTGGCCGATCGGGGAATGCTGGACGACACGCTCGTACTGGCGATGGGCGAGTTCGGTCGGACGCCGCAAGTCGGAACGCAGGGCAGCACCGACGGCCGCAACCATTGGCCGTACGTCATGTCCATGCTGGCGGCCGGCGCGGGCTTTCGTCACGGGCAGGTGATCGGCAGCACGGAAAAGGACGGCGGGCAGATTCAGGAGCGGCCGATTCAGCCGGGCGACATCGCCGCCACGATCTACAAACACTTCGGCATACCCCTCGATTCGACCTACACCGACGCCTCCAATCAACCGCATAACCTCCTGCCCCACGGCGGCGAACCGATCCGCGAATTAACCGGCGAAGGGACGAAATCGTAGTCGTGGCCGATTCGGGAAGACCTGCCATTCCGTTCGTTTCTCTTGAGTAGCGAACGTCTCACTTTTGAGAAGATTATTCTTCCAGCACCCGGGGGAGTGGTCGCTGGAACCATTTCCCGACTCTGGAACCAAGTTGCAAATGGTATTGGGTGAAAGTGTTACAGCATTTTTACCAGTTGCAATTTCCGAGCTGTGAATGCCTTCCCGTGGCTGGAAGCATTTTTGGGAGAAGGAGTTTTTGGTGTCCGTCCAGCCAATATCCCTCTTTTAGTCGGTGATACCCTCGGGGCATTTCGTCCCCCGGGGAGTTTCGAATATGGCGAAACCCGAGCAACGGGATCCGGCGTGGGAGCGGTTCTGGTGGCAGCCCCCGCTCAAAAAAGATCGGCTCCGAACCGGCCCCAACTGTCCGCGGCCGAACGGACTCAGTTTTCTGTCCGATGACCGGGTCCCCAGTGTCATGGCAGCCCCTTTGGTTGGCAGTATTTTGATAAATGTGGGACACGTTTCCAGCGTGTCCCACAATAATTCAACGCGCTGCCAGTGTGCGGAATCGGAAGTTCGTTGATAGAGAGCCTCGCACGAAGTCAGCGGCGGATCGCGTCGGCCGCCGACATCGTGCGCGGCTCCTCGGAAACGCATTTTCGACTCACCACACTCGTAGCTATCGCCGGGGTCGCCGACGGAAAATAGGACTCGTGTCGTCAGGCCAGGACGTCTCGAATGACCGTGCCGTATACGTCGGTAAGGCGGCGATAAATGCCGTTGTGGTAATAGGTCAGTTTTTCGTGATCCAGCCCGAGGATGTGCAGGATCGTGGCGTGGAGGTCGTAGATGGTCGCCACTTTTTCCACGGCGGTGTAGCCGAATTCGTCGGTCGCACCGTAGCTGAAGGCCTTCTTCACCCCGGCGCCGGCGAGCCAAACCGTGAACCCTTTCGGGTTGTGGTCGCGGCCGCTCGCCCCTTTCTGGAACGTCGGCATCCGGCCGAATTCGGTGACCCACACGACGAGCGTGTCTTTCAACAGGCCGGTTCGCTTGAGGTCGGTGAGCAACGCCGCGCAGCCCTGGTCGAAGTTCGGGCCGTGAATGTCGTATTGCTTTTTCAGGGTTTTATGTCCGTCCCAGTTGCCGACCCCTTCGCCCATGGCGTAGGCCCCGTTGAACAGTTGCACGAACCGGACGTCGCGTTCGAGAAGCCTGCGGGCGAGCAGACAGTTGCGGGCGAACCCGGCCTTCACTTTGTTGGCGTCGCCGGTGCCGTATTCGTCGTGAACCGATTTCGGTTCCCGGGTCAGGTCGGCCACTTCGCTGGCCCGCAACTGCATCTTGGCC
>DASXPC010000225.1:0-10690 GCA_036493815.1 Fimbriiglobus sp.
CGCCGGCGATGAACCGCGGCACGTCGCCGAGGCCGGCTTCGTAGGTTTCGAACCAGGGCACCAGGTCGCCGACGGGCATGGCACCGAGTTCGAGCAACGTTTTGCCGCCAACCTTCACGGCCCGAGCCTGTGGATTCAGCCGTTTGCCCTCGCAGGCGGGGCAGAGAACCACCCGCATGTACTTTTCGAGCTGTGCCCGCCGTGGCCCGGCCGCCGTCTTCTTGAACTGGGCCAGCAGTTGCGGCACGATCCCGTCCCACTTGCCCGCGTGCTTCCAGATGCCTCCGCGGTGCTTCCACTCGAACACGATATGGGCGTCGCCCGAGCCGTTTAGGATCCATTCCTTGTGCTGCTTCTGCAGCTTTTTCCAGGGCAATTTGAGGTCGATGTCGAGCGACTTGGCGACGCCTTCGTACACGTGCCGCCGCCACCGGCCCATGCCCTTCACCGGCCCCACCACCGGGATCGCCCCCTCCCACAGACTCGTTTCCGGGTCCGGGATCAGCAAGTCCGGGTCGAATGAAAACAGGTTCCCCAGCCCGTCACACGACGGGCACATCCCCTGCGGATTGTTAAAACTGAACATTTGAGGGGACGGGGGGTCGTAGCTCTTGTTGCAGTACGTGCAGGCGTAGTGGGCCGAAAGAATCACATCCGTTTCAGGTTTCAATTCGGATTCTTCTTCCTTGAAACTCTGAGCCTTGGAACTGGAAACGTCCGTTTCGACCGAGACGATCAAGTTGCCTTCGGCCAAATTCAATGCCTGCTCCACTGCCTCTGCCAAGCGCGTGCGTACCTTCGGCTCGATCTTCAGTCGATCGACGACGACTTCGATGTTATGCTTGATCCGCTTATCCAGTTTCAAGTCGTCGGTCATCCGCACGACCGCTCCGTCCACCCTCGCCCGCACATAGCCGCGCTTGATGAGATCCGCGAACAGGTCCTTGTACTCCCCCTTCTGCCCCCGGATGACCGGGGCGAGAACGAGGAATTTGGTTCCTTCAGGAAGTGCCAATACCCGGGCAATGATCTGGTCCCGGCTTTGTGCTGTGATCGGCCTGCCGCAGGTGGGGCAGTGCCCCTGTCCGAGCCGGGCGTAGAGCACCCGCAGATAGTCCGAAACTTCGGTCACGGTGCCGACAGTGCTCCGTGGGTTCCTCCCCGCCGACTTCTGTTGAATGCTGATTGCCGGCGACAGTCCGCCGATGTAATCCACTTCGGGCTTGGGCAACTGACCCAGGAATTGTCTCGCATAGCTCGACAGACTTTCGACGTATCGCCTTTGCCCCTCGGCATAAAGCGTGTCAAACGCCAGCGAACTTTTCCCCGACCCGCTCACGCCGGTAAACACGATCAGCTTGTTTCGGGGCAGGTCGAGGCCGACGTTCCGGAGGTTGTGCTCCCGGGCGCCGCGGACGACGATGGTCTGAGTGTCCATGCCGGGGGTGGGTACGGAGGTTTATGGGAACAGATGACTAGTATTACCTTAGCGATGCGTCGCAGACGTGTCACCCCCATGCCGCAACTTCAACACCTCTCCAACGGGTAAGGTCGCCAGCCTCCCAACCCGGTGGTATGTTAAAAAAGGGTTGGAAGTCGTGCCCGGGGCGGGATTTCCACCCGGCAGCGGGAACTACCCGCCCGGCCCGTGCGTCCGACTGTTAGGATCCCGTGAACGCCGACGACCGCCGGCTGATAACCGCCACCTTGGCCGGAAATACCGCCGCGTTCGGCGATTTGGTCCGCCGACACCAGGACCGGCTCTATAACGCCGTGTTGCGAGTGGTGGATCACGCCGAAGATGCGGCCGACGTCGTGCAGGACGCCTTTGTGAATGCCTACCAGGCTCTCGGGACGTTCAAGGGGGACTCGGAACTGTACACCTGGCTATACCGTATCGCCTATAATTTGGCGATAAGCCAGATGCGGAAGCGGAGGCCGGTGGTCAGTTTGGACGTCGCCCGGGGATCTGACCCCACGGCCGACCCGATCGATCATTCCGCCGATACCCGGCCCGGCGAGGCGCTCGAACGCCGGGAAGATGAGGCGGGCCTTTTCATCGCCTTGGCCCGCCTTTCCCCGGAGCACCGGGACGTGCTTGTGATGAAAGATCTGGACGGTCAGCGGTACGAAGAAATTGCGGTAGTATTGGACGTGCCGATCGGTACAGTACGAAGTCGCCTGCACCGGGCTCGGCTCGAACTGAGGCAAATTCTGGAACCCGACGGGAAGTGACGGACGATATGCTTTCCGAAGCCGACAAACTATTGATCACGGCCGGCGTCTGCGGCTGCCTCTCCCGTGTGGAGAAGACGGCCCTGCGGATTCTTCTGGAAGAATCCCCCGCCGCAAAAGCCCTTTACACGACCCTCTGCCACGACCGTGACCGGCTTGCCGCCGTGCCGAAGCAGACCGCCCCGGATTCCATCTGGCCGAACGTCATGGCCCGTGTCGCCTCGGGGCCGATCATCGTGCCGCCGATCGTGCCGAATCGGCAGGGGGTGGCTGGTTGGTTGCCCTTCGCTGTCGCCGCCTCACTCCTGGTAGGCGTAACCGCCTTGTCGTACAAGATGTTCCTGGTGCCGGCAAATAGGAATGAAGTTGCTGACAAGTCGTCCAAGCCGATAGTCGAACTACAGCCGAACCGCATCAGCCCGCCCCTGGCCGCGAACGAGACGACGGCCCCGGCCCCGGTATTCGTCGGCCCGCCGAAACCCGACACGGTCGTCGCCATGGCCCCGTTGCCCTCCGAACTGGCGCCGAAACCCCGGATCATCGGCAGACAGGCCCCGTTCACCGCCGCGGTACCCGACCCGACCGTCTTCACCACGATCGACGCCCGACTGCCCGTCCTGTTCCCGATCGCCGATGCGGCAGACGCGGAAGTAATCCGCAAGGTGAAGGCCGAGTTCGCGGCAGGTAATGCGATCCGGATCGACCTATTCGCGAAGGACACTCTAAAGGCCGCCGACCAATTCGCCGCGGCTGTACGGGCCGGGCATACGACGCTGGCCGTCGACGGTATCACGCAAATGTATCTGAAACGAAAGCTGCGGTTGGCCTGGGCGGTCTACACCGAGTCCCTCGCCGCCCCGGACGCTCTGGCCGTGCTCAATAAACTGGCCGCCGACGACGCGAAGCCGGGGGCAACGCCCGTCTGGGTCGCCGCCCACCTCACGGCCACCTCGACAGCCGACGGCCGCGAAGCCAAGGACCTCTTCGGCCTCGACCCCGCCGCGTGGAAGAAAGCAAAAACGTCCGTCAAACCGGCCGAACCCCTCACCGCCGGAACGATAGATCAGCTTACCGCCGCCCTCGGCAAATCCACGCCCGCTGCCGTCATGACCACCTTCCTGCCCACAAACCTCCGCATCCCCCCGAACCTCTCCCCGCAAATCAAGCAGTACTTCGAGGAGAAGCCGGCGAAAAAGGACGGTGCCGTGCCATTGTTGGTGGTCATCCGACCAACGAGTTAATTCCAATCAAATTGCCGGTGAATAGCCCATCGCTGCCGCGGCAGGGAAGATGACAGTCTCGACGAAGTAATCGGCGAGCGCATTACCTCGCCGACCGCGATACCCGCCGACTCGGTAGACCAGCCGTTTGTCCCCGGCAAACGTACTCATTCGGCAGGCCCCGAATGCCGCCGCCAGTCGGCCCGGATCGGGCCAGGCAGCGTCCAACGCCCCGAGGTACTCGACCACACCCGCTGCGGGCATCTCCTGCAGTTCGTCCCGTTCCGGCAGCACGTGGTCCAAAAATCGCCTGGCTATTTCCTCGTACACCGCCCCGAGTGCCGACGCGGGGAGGCCGGGCGGAACCAGGTCGGTCGGCTTCAATTCGAACTGGGCTAATACCGACAGCCCATAAACTGCTTGGATCGTGTTTTCTCCCGTGCCCAAGCCCGTGCAGTCAAGAAATTCTTTTCGAACTCGTTCAACCCCCGACACGATTCGGCTCAACTCGTGTTCCGGGGCCGACGATTTCGGCAGGTCTAGCGTCGGTTTCATGGCGAATTCCCACGGAGAGACGCGGACGTCTCTGCAATGTGAATCGCAAGGAGAAGGGGGGAGCGAACCAGCGGGTCGCATTTATTGCGGAAATGTAAACCACCCGCCGACCTTGAAGATACGTGTTGCAACCTGGAGCAATCCCAATCATTTCCAACCTTACCGGCTCCCTGCCGGTTTGCACGCTGCCCAAAACACGGCCGGGCTGACATCCGACCGAAACACCCGCACACTCCCATCGGCCATTGCTACGTTCATCCCCCCTGGGTGCAGCTTCCCCGGCAGTCGCGGATCGCACGATTGCCCCACTCGAAGTTCCTGAACCGGATTGACGTCGTCCGCCAGTACAATCTGACCGGTAGGCCATAACCCCGGCGGATCTGTCGGCGTCACGGTGGCAAACGCCGGCATGTGCGGGCTGTAGATGCCGAGGCCCCAAAGGTTATACACCGTTTCCCCGGCCGCGGTCCGGCAGATCTGGGGCCGCTCGGCAAACATAATCGTGTTCGCCGAATCTTCCAGAATGGGCGGTGTCAATTTCCGGACGCCCCAGGGAAGTAACCCATTCGCGACATAACTCCCCGTGGCATAGTAGCCTGTCGCGCCGTCGGGCAACGTCATTGGTATGTCACGAAGTTTCACTGCCGTCGTGTCGGCGGGGTCGAGAAACACCGGCCAAATTTGGTTCGCCATCCCGCCGGTATACGTGCCGGTCGTGCCGTCCTTTTCCCCATAGGTAAATGGGACCGATGAATGAGCGTAATAATAATCCGGGGCCTGTTTCGGTTGGAAGTAAATCGGCGATGCTTCAATGAACGGCATCAAGCTCGCAAATACCGACGGCAACCCCCGACCCAATTGTGCCCATTGGCCCTGATCGGTAAGGGGCGGAAGACATCCATTGCAATCGCGATAATTGAGGTAAGCCAGTGAAAGTTGGCGGAGCTTGTTTTGACAGGACGTCCGATCTCGCTCGGCGCGCAACTTCTCAATTCCCGTCAGAACAAATCCGAAGGCGAGCACACTGATGAGTAGAAAAATGACCGCTCCGAGTCGCCGTCGTTTCATTTGTGCGACCTCATTCCACCGTACTACCACCAGAGCTGTCTTGGGCATCCGATCTCGCCGCGTGCCGTTTTCTTTGTCTACGCCCGGCGTTTACGGGTACTGCAACTGTCGCCAAATGCCTTGGGTGTAGTGCTGGTCAGTGAAGAAGATTTTCACCACGTTTCGGCCGGCGTCCAACAAGGCGACGAGCCGCCGCTTTCCCCTCGGCTGGTCGTCTCCGGCGTGGGCCTGCCCGACCTGAAATTCGTAGTACGCCTGACCGACGGTCAGCGCCGGCAACCGGCCCTCACGGTTCCCGAACGGCACCAACCCCTGACCGGTTTTGATTCGATTCTTGAATTCGACGACCGCAATACGGACATCGGGAGGCAACCGGTCATTGCTGATCATTTCCCGTTCGAGCTTGCCAAATCCGACGGTCTCTGCCACGGGAAGTCCTCCGGGGGATATTCGCTTCCATCATATCCGGTCGAATAATGGAAGCGGAGAAAGAAAGGGCAGGGGGCCGGCTTCTGTAACCCGCCTGTAACTGCCGGAGAGAATACTCAACGAATACCGACGTCTTCCGTTGTATCATCGGGTCTGGCCCGGGATTCGGGCCCCTCTCGCCCTACGGAGAACGGTCATGCGAAGCGGGAACCTTCTCGCCGCCTTGGCGTTACTGACGGCGGCCACGACGGCCGACGCCCAGGGCCTTCTGATCCCGGAACGCCAATACGGGGTTCCGTCCCTTGCGATGGTCTCCCACCGGGTAAGCGTCAAGATCGACGACCAGGTGGCGTCGACGACGGTGGAGCAGACGTTTCGAAATCACACCAGTCAGCGGCTCGAAGCGACTTACATCTTCCCGGTGCCGAAGGGGGCGAGCGTCAACAAATTCAGCATGTGGGTAAACGGGCAGGAGACGAAGGGGGAACTGCTTCCGGCGGCCGAGGCCCGACGCGTCTACACCGAAATCGTTCGCCGGACCCGGGACCCGGGCCTTTTGGAGTACCTCGGAAACGGAATGCTGCAACTGAAAGTCTTCCCGATCCCGCCGCGCGGGGATCAGAAGCTGAAACTCAGCTACACGTCCGTGGCCGCGAACGAGGGGGGCGTGGTCGAGTACGTCTATCCCATGAAGACCGACGGCCGCACCACGCGGACGCTCGAAGACTTCACTATGACCGTTTCGATCAAATCGCAGACCCCGATCCAGTCGGTCTACAGCCCGACCCACGCCGTGACGGTGCGGCGGATCTCCGAACGCGAAGTGATTGCCGAATTTGAGAAGAGCCAGTCCCTGTTGGACAAAGACTTTCAGCTCTTCTACGGCGTCGGCAAGCAGGCCATCGGCATGACCCCGATCTTCTATCGGCCGATCACGAACGATGACGGGTACGTCATGATGCTCGTTTCGCCGCAGGTGGAAACGGCCGGGATGAAACGGGTGCCCCGCGACTTGGTGATGGTCCTCGACACCTCGGGCAGCATGTCTGACCAGAAGATGGACCAGGCGAAAAAGGCCCTCCGGTTCTGCCTTTCGCAACTCAAGGAGGACGACCGGTTCGCCCTGATTGGATTCTCGACGACGGTGCAAAAGTACAAGGATTCCCTAGCTCCCGCGGATACTGACAACCTGGAGCGGGCGCGGAAGTGGGTGAGCGACCTGCAGGCGGGGGGCGGCACGGCGATCCTGCCGGCATTGCTTTCGGCGCTGGAATATAAGCCGACCGACGGCGGCCGGTCGTTCACAGTAGTCTTCTTCACCGACGGCATGCCGACCGTGGACGAGACGAACCCGGAGCGAATCGTGAAGGCGATTCAGGCCAAGAACACCGCCGGCACGCGAATCTTCACGTTCGGGGTAGGGGACGACGTGAATGCCCAAATGCTGGACCAACTGGCCGACGCCACACGTGCGGCGAGCACGTACGTGCGGCCGGCGGAAGACATCGAAGTGAAAGTCAGCAGTCTCTACGCGAAAATCCATCACCCGGCCCTGACCGACGTGACGCTGACCGCGTCGAACGTGCAACTGCTCGAAATTTACCCGCCGAAGCTGCCGGACCTGTTCTACGGTCAGCAGCTCGTCGTTATCGGCAGGTACTCGGGGCAGGGGCCCGCCGCGATCAAACTGTCCGGAACGGTGGGGAGCGAACGGCAAAGCTTCGTATACGAAACCACGTTTCCCCGCCATACGGAAGACGAGAAATCGTTCGTCGAACCACTCTGGGCCCGCCGGAAGGTCGGCTACCTGCTCGACCAGATCCGATCGAACGGCCAATCCCAGGAACTGGTCAACGAAGTGATGAAGCTGGCTCGCCGGTATGGCATTGCCACGCCCTATACCAGTTATCTCGTCGTTCCCGACGCCGCGATGCCGGTCGCCCGACCGGGCGGTTTACCACGAGGCGGCGGGATCGGTGCTGGATTCGGGGGCGGGATCAGCGGCGGAAATAGCGGAATTGGCGGCGGGATCGGAGGAATTAGCGGCGGGATCGGAGGAATTAGCGGCGGGATCGGTGGAATCGGCGGCGGGATCGGTGGAATGCCCCCCGGAGGTCCCCAGACGGCTGCCGGAGCCGCCAGAGGGATAGCCCAGGGTCGAGGTGGTCGGGGAGGCTATGGCGGAGGTAAACCGGGCGGTACAGGCAGTCCGGACGGCGGCATCGCCGCGGCTCGTGGCTACGTGCAGAACAAGCAGATCGACGAAGCCCTCAAGCAACTGCCCAAGGACAACAAGGAAAAAACGCTGGAAGCGGCTCTGAACCGGGCCAAGGAGCAGAATGAACAGTTGGCCAAGGGGGGCGATAACTATCAGAAGCGGGACCGGTACGCGAATCAGACCGGAAAGCTCGGGGTCGATCTGGCCGAGGCGGGGAAGGAACTCAAGGGCCAGTCGAAACTGACCATGACCGCCAACCGGTTGGTCAACGGCCGGAATTGCGTCGAAATCGGCGGCCTCTGGATCGATGACAAGTTCGAGGCCAAGCAGAAGCTCGTCGTCGTCAAGGCCCAAAGCGAAGCCTACTTCCGCATCCTGGAAAAGCACCCGGGGATGAAGGACGTCTACCGCCTCGGCAACTACGTGGTCTGGACCGCTCCGAGCGGCCAGGCCCTGGTTATCGACGTGAACGACGGCAAGGAAAAGCTGGACGACGCGGAGATCGACGCTCTGTTTGCCAAGAAGTAAGGTGACGCAGGGACTCGACAATCGGGGGCCGCCGGGACACAATACCGGCGGCCCCTTCCCATTCGAGGACATAGAGATGACGCTCTCCCGCCGGGAGTTTATCGCCGCGGCTTCTGCCGCCACCGTCGGTTTCGCCGCCGCCCCCCGACTGACCGCGACCCCGCGACTCGCCGCCCCACCCCCGATGCCTAATGATTTCGGCGAGTTCACCGTCGCGATTCAGTCCTACACGTTTCGTAATTTCAAGCCGCTCGAAAAGGCACTCGCCCGCATCCAGGCCGTCGGCGTTACGAACGGCGAATTCTTCCGCGACCACATTCCCACGACCTCGTCGCCGGAGCAGATCAAGGCGGCGCTCAAACTGTGCTCCGAGTACCACGTCAAGCCGGTGGCGTTCGGGGTGGAATCGTTCTCGAAAAACCACGAGGCGAACAAGAAGAAGTTCGAGTTCGGGGCCGCTCTGGGAATCAAGTCGCTGAGCGCCGACCCCGATCCGGATAGCTTCGACAGCCTGGACAAGCTGGTCGAGGAATACAAAATCAACATCGCCATCCACCCGCACGGCCCACAAGGCAGGACGCTGCACCGGTGGTATTCGGCGGAAAAAATCCTCGCGGCCGTCAAGGACCACAATCCGTTGATTGGCACCTGCATCGACACCGGCCACCTGATCCGGTCCGAACAACTCGGCAAGAAACTCGACCCGGTTCAGCAGATCAAACTCATGGGGGCGCGGAACTTCGGCATTCACCTGAAGGACCACGACAACAAACGGAAGACGGACGTTGTGTTCGGCGACCCGACCGGACAGCTTGACGTGCCGGGTGTCCTGAAGGCGCTGAAAGAAGTGAAATTCAAGGGGCATATCAGCATCGAGTACGAAGCCCATCCGCAGGATCCGACCAAGGACGTGATGGCCTGCCTGGCCTATCTCAAGAAGTGCATTAAAGAAGTCGGTTGAGGCCCGGTCCGTATAATTGCCCACCCCCAAGGTCGTCCAGTTGGCGACCGCGGGGGTTGCCGTTACCCTCCCGATAGTGGACCCGCTTGTGGTGACGCCCGAGCAAGTCGCGGAATTGCGCCGGCAGCGGTATAACGGCACGGTCGTGTCTCTGAGGAAGATTCACGACGACCTGATGGTGGTGCGGGTGAAACCGGACTTCCCCCGTCCGCCACACCTCCCCGGCCAGTATTGCACGCTCGGCCTGGGTTACTGGGAACCGCGAGCCCCGGGCTGTCAGGCCGAAGAGCTGAAGCCGGAGGACGAAACGAAACTGGTCCGGCGGTCCTACTCGATCGGGTGTTCGGTCGAGGCGGAACCGGGCCGACTGCGCGACCTCGCCGAAGACGATTGGCTGGAATTCTACATCGTTCTGGTGCGGGCCAACCCGAGCGGCCGCGTGCCGGCCCTGACTCCACGAATTTTTGCGTTGACCGAAGGGGACCGCCTGAACGTCGGCGAACGGATTACCGGAAACTTCACGCTCGAATCGGTCGGGCCGGCTGACACGGTCGTGTTCCTGGCCACCGGCACCGGCGAAGCCCCGCACAACTACATGCTCTGGGACTTGCTACGCCGGGGACATCAGGGGCGGATCGTCTCGGCCTGCTGCGTGCGGTTGAAGAACGACCTGGGATACTGGGATATACACAAACGGCTGATGTCCCGGTATCCGAAATACACATACTTACCTTTGGCCACCCGCGAGCCGAAAGTGACACGCAAGGTTTACATTCAAGACCTGATTGAAACCGGAGAACTCGAACGGCACCTCGGAACGGACCTCGATCCCGCCTCGACGCACGTGTTCCTATGCGGCAACCCACTCATGATCGGCGTCCCGGAATGGGACCGGGCCACGGGGGTGAAAACGTATCCGCAACCGCCCGGGGTCATCGAACTGCTCACCCGCCGCGGGTTCGTTGCGGACCACGCGGCCACGAAAACCAAAGGGAATGTCCACTTCGAAGAATACTGGTAACCCAAAGGACGGAGCATGGCGGAGACCAAGGAAACCATTGGCGGATATCGGCTCCGGTCGCTTCTGCAAACCGGGCAGTCGTCGCAAGTGTTCGAGGTCATCGAGCCTCACAGCTTCCGCCATTTCGCGATGAAGATCCTGTTGCCGGAGCACGTAAACAAACCCGACAAATTGCGCGAGTTGTTTCACGAAGCGGCCGTCGGGACGAAGATGCGACACGAAAACGTCATCAACATCCTGAAAGTCAACCGCGACAAGCAGAACCCGCATTTCATTATGGAATTCTTCCCGTCCGGCAGCTTGCGGACGCGGCTGCAATCCCGCGACCCGAAGGACAAGGAATTCATCAAGGAAAATGCCCGCAAGATATTCCGCCAGGTTGCTACGGGTTTGGCCTACATGAACGCGAACGATTTCGTCCACTGCGACGTGAAACCGGACAACCTTCTCGTCAA
>DASXPC010000226.1:0-6164 GCA_036493815.1 Fimbriiglobus sp.
CCTCCGCGAGCTGATCAGCAATGCGTCGGACGCGATTAACAAGATCAAATTCGATTCACTATCGAACGAAGAAAAGCTCGAAGACAACAAGGACTGGTCGATCCGTGTGACGCCGGACAAGGAGGGGGGAACACTCACTATTTCCGACAACGGCATCGGCATGAGCAAGGACGAGGTGATCGACCACCTCGGTACCGTAGCCAAATCGGGCACCCGGGCTTTCCTCGACGCCGTGCGGGCGAAGAACGAATCTTCAACCACTCCGGGCCTCATCGGCCAGTTCGGCGTTGGGTTCTATTCCGCCTTCATGGTCGCCGACGCGGTGACCGTCCTGACCCGCCCCGCCGGCGGTCCGGCCCTCGGTACGAAATGGGTCTCCGACGGCCAAGGCAGCTTCACCGTCGAATCCTGCGTCAAGGCGACCCGTGGCACGGACGTCATCCTTCAGATGAAGGACGACGCGAAAGAATTCCTCGACCCCTGGCGCGTCCGCCAGCTCGTCAAAAAGTTTTCCGACTTCATCGAACACCCGGTCGTCATGGCGGTGGAGAAAGAGGTGGATGGCAAGAAGGAGATCGCCGACGAAACACTGAACGCCCGCAAGGCCATCTGGCTCCGGTCAAAATCCGACATTACTCCGGCCGAGTACGAGGAGTTTTACAAGCAAATCGCCCACGACCCCGACCCGCCGGCGAAGGTGCTGCACTTCTCGATCGAAGGCAAGACCGAGTTCAAAAGTCTTCTGTTCATCCCCGCCCACCGGCCGATGACGTTCGACTACGAAGAACCCAAAGCCGGCCTTCGGCTCTACGCCCAGCGGGTGCTCATCATGGACCGGTGCGAGGCGGTCCTGCCCCTCTACCTCCGGTTCGTAAAGGGGGTCGTGGATTCGGCCGACCTCCCCCTCAACGTTTCGCGGGAAATCCTGCAGCAAAACCCGCACCTCGACATGATTCAGAAAACCGTTGTTCGGAACGTGCTTTCGGGATTGGAGGAGTTGAAGAAGAACGAGTTCGAGACTTACCAAAAGTTCTACGGCGGCTTGGGGGCGGTTCTGAAAGAAGGCATCACCCGGGACTGGACGAACCGGGAAAAGGTCGCCGACCTGTTGCTCTTCGAGAGCGTGAACGCCGAACCGGGTACGGTCGTTTCGTTGGCCGAGTACGTCGACAAAATGCCGGCGGGGCAGGAAGAGATCTTGTACCTCACAGGTGAGGCGGTCGAACCGCTCCGGCATTCCCCGTACCTCGAATCGTTTCGCGCGAAGGGGCAGGACGTCTTGCTGATGACCGACCCGGTGGACGAATTCGCGTTTCCCGGTTTCGAATACAAGGGGAAGAAATTTCGTGCCGCGGACCGCGGGGAAGTGACGGGAGCGGACGACGACATATCCGCGGACGTGAAGGAGAAATTCGCCGGTCTCCTGAACGCCATGAAGGAGTCGTTGCCCGATGTCGCAGACGTAAGACTGACGAAGCGATTGACCGATAGTGCCGCCTGTCTGGTAGCCGACGGGGCCGCGATGACCGCCCATATGGAGCGGCTTTTACGAAAATTCGGTGAGAAGGTCGAAAAGACGAAACGGGTGTTGGAGGTGAATCCGGACAACCCGGCGGTGATGGCGTTGCGCGACCTGTTCACCAACACGCCCGCCGACCCGCGGGTGACATCGTTCTCCCGCCTCCTTTTCGATCAGGCCGTAATCGCCGAGGGGTCGAAAGTATCCGACCCTGTCGAATTCGGGAAACGCTTGAATGAAATCATGGCATCCGCCATCCGAAAAGAATAAGCAAACAGCCGTAAGGCCGTTACAATGAGTTAACGGTCTTTGTGAAGGAAGTGTCCTACTTTTCGGTATTACCGGACTTTCCGGCCCGCACGGCGCGAATGGGGTACTTTTCACGCTTGGCGCAACCGCCCGTCCGATGAGTTATTTGAATTCCGATTTCTCCGAACGCCCTGGCGAATGGAAGGTGCTACGGTCGTTATGAACGACGGTGGAACCCGAGGGCCGGGCAATGGCATCAATTATTCTGATTGTCGTTGGAATGTTTGCAGCGGCGGCGATTCTTACGGTTCTTGCTGCGGCCGTCACGACCACGCAACCGACTACCGAAGCATTTACAGTTTCTCCGTTCGGTTCGGTTGGTTTGGGCTGTCCGTCGACCGACACGCTTTCCAGTGTAGGCACGGAAACGGTTCTGCCGGAACGTCATGCCGGCGAGTGGCGCGTTACCACAATGAATTCTCTGGCCGCAGTCGAATCGTTTATGGATTACCTGGAGAACAATCAGGTAACCGAACGGGAAATGCACGTGCTCGCGAACAATTCCTTCGCGGTTCGCTGGAAGGCCGTCGCTTAAGCTGGAAAAGGCAATAGACGGCATCGGGCCGCGGGATTCCCGCGGCCCGGTTCATTTCCGGTTGCCCCGGACCGGGGTCGCGTTTACATTCATCCGCACCTGCCAACGGAACTCTTCCCGGAGTGCGTTCATGTCCGTCGCCTCGTCCTCCCCCGGCTTGAAATTAAAACTCTCGGTCATGATGTTCCTCCAGTTCTTCATCTGGGGGGCGTGGTTCGAAATTGGGTTTTCCTATATTCCGAGCCTGAAGTTCGAAGATTGGCAAAACGATCTGGTATTCGACGCGTTCAACATCGGGGCCCTCGTGGCGCTCTTTTTCAGCGCGCAACTCGTCGACCGAAAGTTCGCGGCGGAGAAATTCCTGGCGTTCAGCCATTTGATAGGCGGTGGGAGTCTGATTGCCCTATCGTTCCTCCAAACGTATCCGGTCGGGACGGAACCGGGCACGTACAATTCCGTTCAAGTTCAAGGCCAGGGGGATGTGGACACGCAAGGCTTGGGGAAATTGACGGACGGGACCACGGTCCGGATTGAGAATCTAGTCCCGACGGAAAAGGCGGCAAAGTATTGGGAAGATTTCGCCAAGATCGACGCCGAAAAGCGTCCGATCGTGACGTTTGTGATCACGACAAAAGACTCGAAGGGCCTGGCCGGCGACGCCTCGACCCCGCTCGCACCGTTCTGGCCGTTCTTCCTTCTCATGTTGATTCACTCGATCTTCTACGTTCCGACGATCAGCATTACGAACGCGATCGCGTTCAACGCGTTCACCAACCCGGACAAGCAATTCGGTCCGGTCCGGGTCTGGGGGACCATCGGCTGGATTGCCGCGAGTTGGCCGTTCATTTTCATTCTGACGAACTGGGCCGACGTTCCGGGATTCGGCTCGGTCGGGATAGGGGAATGGCTCGGAAAAGTGTTCGGTTCGCCCCTCGTAGGCGCGGCGGCCCAGGAAGGAAAAAAATACGTGTTTCTCGTGGGGGGGTTGGCGGCGTTGGTGCTGGCCGCGTTCAGCACGGTCTTGCCGCACACGCCCCCGAAACCGGCCAGCGGCGAAGATTCACTCGCCTGGTGGAAAGCGCTTAAAACCCTGATGGCCAGCCCGTTCATGATCGTGTTGTTCGTGGTCACGTTCATCGACGCGGCCGTGCATCAAAGTTACTTCTTCTGGACGTTCGACTTCCTGACCGACGCGATCCGCATCCCCGCGAACTGGGCCGGGCCGGTGATGAAGATCGGGCAAATCGCCGAAATCCTAACCATGCTAATTCTGGGATGGGTTCTGAAATCCCTCGGCTGGCGGTGGACAATGATCCTCGGCGTATTGGGGCATGCGGCCCGATTCGCAGTTTTTGCATTCGTCAAAGACCAGACTCCGGTCATCCTGATCTTCGTGGTTCACGGAATCTGTTACGCATTCTTTTTCGCGACCGTGTACATTTTCGTGGACAAGTACTTCCCGAAAGACGTGCGGAGCAGTGCCCAGGGCCTGTTCAACGTCCTGATTCTTGGTGTGGGTCCGTTCGTCGCGAACTCCGTTTGCGGCCGGTTGAAAGGCATGTATACGAGCGGGGGGAAACTCGATTACCCGGTCGTTTTCGAATACTCGCTTGCCGCCGCTCTGGGTGGGGCCTTGCTTTTATTGTTTTTTTTCCACCCGCCGAAGAAAACCGCGACGGAATAGCCGTTCGGGGTGTTCGCGCCAAACGCCACGTTTATTTCTTCCGCTTCTTTGTCAGCGCCTCATACACCGGCCATTCGAGAGGGTGAAGTTGATCCTTGTAGGTCTTCGCGTTCAAGCCGCGTTTCTCGGCTTCCGTAAGGGCGGCATAGCTCAATAGAGGGTATTGTGCCCGGTCCTGGGCGACGGACAGGTGATAAAAATAGACGGCCTTCGGGTCGAACCTGGTGGCGAGGGTGAAGTCTTCGACCGCTTTTTTGGTATTGCCGGCCGCGAGATCGCAGAGGCCACGTGTATCGAGGAACTCGGGCCGCGGGCCGCGGATGGCGATGACCCGATCGGCCAATTTGACCGGACGGTCACCCGCGTCTTTTTTGAGCAGCGCGAGCATGACGGCGGCGTTGTTCAAATACACGTCCCCGTCCTTTTTCAAGTCCAGGCAGCGTTCGTAGAGGGACAAAGCCTCGTCGAACTTCCCGGCGGCGTCGGCTAACTCTGCTTTCGCATATAGCACGTCGACGTTATTCGGGCTCGTCTTGTCTTTCTCGGCAATGATCTTCTGAATTTCGGCAACGGTTCTTGCCCACGATCCGTCGGCATCTTCTCGGCTTCGCGGACGAGCATAAACCGCGGCGGAGAGAAGCCGGGCCGTCAGCCCGGGTGGCGTTTTCGGACCGTCGTATTTCCTGGCCGTGGCGGCGGCTCTTTCGAAATGGCCGGTACGGAGGTAAAACGTCGTGAGCGGAACGTGTGCGGTGGGGCCGGGAGACTTCGCCAACTCGTCCGCCAGTGCTTTTTCGGCAGCCTCCGTGCAGCCGATTTCTTCGAGAAACGGAGCGATCCGACCGGTAATCTCACCCGGCGTCCGGGCCATATTCGTACCGAGCAGCCGACGGGCGGCGCCGGTTTTATCGCCCGTTCGGGCGAGCAACCGGGCTTCCTCAGAAGCCGCTTCCCAACTCGCGGGAGCCACCGCCTTCAACTGTTTGACCGTGGACGCGGCGTTCGCCGTGTATCCGAGCAAAATCTGAACTTTCGAAAGCAGGGCAAGGTGCTCGGGGACGGGCATCGGGTCCCGGGCGGCCTGGGTCAGATACTTCAACGCCTGCTGGTATTGCTTGTCTTCCATGTAAATGCGGGCGAGCATCGCATCGTCCTCGGGGGCGAATGCGAATTTTTGCGTCGTTTCCAACAGCATGCGCTTCGCCTCATCGCGTCGGAGCGGATCGACGGCGAGGCAGAACGCCTTGGCCCGGCGGTCTTCGACTTGGTCGGCGTCTTTCAGGTTCTCGTCCAAGAATGCGACGGCTTCGGCAATGTGGGAATAGCCGTCGGGTCTGGCGGTCATAGTGAGGGCAAGCATGCGCCTGCCGAGGCGGCGGAGGGCGGGGGGGTTCTTTGCCGCCGTCATGTCCTTGTAGAGTCGGTCGGCATCGGTCCGCCGGCCGGTGCGGGCATATAGACCGGAGAGCTGCCGGAGGACGGCCGTGTTTTCCGGGGCGATGGCGGCGGCTTCGGTGTAGTACTTTTCCGCCCCGGCGACGTCGCTCATGGCTTCGCGGCAGAGTCCGAGGGTCAGCGGAACGACGGCTTTGGAACCGAACAGTGCCACGTGTCGGGGAAGAACCTGAGCCGCTTCGTTAAAGGCGGCCTGCGCCACGTCTTTCTTCCCCGTTTGAGCCAGAAAGCGAATGAGCCCGAGCCAAGCTTCCGGGGCCTTGCCCTGGGAAAGATCGATCGCCCGACGGAAAGAGGCCTCGGCCGCTGCAGGCTGGTTCACGAGTTGAAGCAATTGTGCCCGGGTGAGGTGGTCCATGTAGCTATCGGACTCGTCGGGCAATGCCTTCAAGGCTGCCTGGGGGTCGCTGGCGGCCGTGTTGTAGGCGACGACGCGCTGAATTTCGTCCTTGCTTATCCCGGCCGCGAGGCCGCTGGTCAGCAATAATTGGTTGGCCTGATCGAACTGACCGCGGTCTTTGAGCAACGCATACGCCTTTAAAACCACCGGCCGGGATCGGTCTCCCAGGTCAATCGCCTTCATGTAGTTCCAGAGCGCGTCGTCCTTATTCCCCTTCAAGTCCTGGATGTCGCCGAGCAGCTTATAAGCACGGGGCCAGGTA
>DASXPC010000227.1:0-14661 GCA_036493815.1 Fimbriiglobus sp.
GGAGGCGGGAAACAGGGGCCGGGAGACGGTCCGCAAACCCCCGACACCTTCCTCCGACGCCTGATCCGCCGGCTCCGCGCCAAGTGCGTCTCACACGCGCCGGATTACGGACGGCCGACGGGGTGTCCCGCCGCCGCGTGATGGATCGTATAGCTGGGGTTGATCAACAGGCTGCTAGCACCTTGCCCCCCCACTAGCGACTTGCTCGTTCGGGTAACTCGTTTCCCATCAACGGGTTGTGTAAATCACAATCCGCCGGGGGGGTGTGTACTAGCGCCTTGGTCCCGGGTCAGGGTGAGAACGTCAGCTTGCCAATCGTCAGCAGCGGCTTCGCTTCTTCGCCGACGAGCAACTGCCGGTGGCCGATGCCGCGGGTGGGTTCGCCGTCGTTGCCGCGCCATTCGGTGGCCCGGCCGACGCGGAGTTCGTCGTCGGTCTCCTTCGCCGTATTCACGTACGTCATGGGCACGTACACGTCGCCGTCGAGGCCGTCGCGGGCAACCAGTTTGGCCTTCCGCCAGAGGTAGTCCCGCATCCGCTCGGGCTTGTGAAATTCGACCGATTTGACGTGTGCGAACGGCACCCAGTAGTAGGTGCCCTTGGCGGTAATGACTTCGAGGAACGGGCCGACGACGTCGTCGAGGTCGCGGATGTCGTCGAAGTCGGTGCCGTCGCAGTTGCCGGGGACTTTGGGCCGGGCGTCGTCCGCGGCGGCGATCAGGGCGGCCGCCGCCGCCCCGTCCCGGTTGCGGAGGGCGAGCAGGGCTTCGAGCCGTTTCTTTTCGTCTTCGCCCGGCGTCGTCAGGAACCCGGGCGAACGGCCTTCGGCAAACACCTGCTGGCGACTGCCCTCGGCCCGGAGGAGCTGCCGGAATTGCAGGACCGCGAGCAGGTCCTGGTTTTCGGGCGAGGCGATGGCGTCGAGGTGCTTATCCGCCCGTTCCAGGTCGCCGGAGAAGGCGAGGATTTCGGCAAGTTGGAACCGCTTCAACCGGTCGGCCGGGGCATTTTTGACGGCGTCGAGGGCGGCTTTCAGGGCGTCGGTTAACTTCCCGGCCTGGAAGAGTTCGGGCACGGTCATGGCGGACCTCGCGCGGGGGGGGTGCCGCCACTTTACCCGCGACCGGGCGGAAGTGGTAGGGTTGACCGGGAGTTGCCGGGCGGGGTATATCCCCCGGACCGATGCCCGACCGCCCCCACCTTCCGGCCCTCACCGGCCTCCGGTCCGTTGCCGCCCTGGCGGTCGCCTTCGCGCACCTGCCGCACCTGCACGCGGCCGAGTCGATTCCGCCGGTGTTGCGGCGATTCTTCGCCGAAGGGTTCCTCGGCGTGCCGTTCTTCTTCGTGCTGTCCGGGTTCGTCCTCGCCTATACCTACGGCGACCGGTTCCCGGCACTAACTCGGTCGGGGCTGGCGAAATACTACACCAGCCGGGTGGCCCGGATCGGACCGGTGCACTGGCTGACGATGGCGGCGGCGGCGTTCGTTCCCATTCCCGGGGCGGCCACGAACGGCGGGCCGCAGGTGCTGGTGACAACGGCCCTATTGCTGCAAAACTGGGTTCTCGATTCGCAATACCTGCAAGCGTACAACCCGGTCTCGTGGTCGCTGTCGGTGGAAGCGTGGTTTTACCTCTGGCTGCCGGTGCTGCTCTGGTGGCTCGTGAGGCGGAACTGGTCGAACCGGGGTTTACTCCTCGCCGCATGCGGGGCGTGGCTTATCGCATTTGCACTGACACGATTGGCCATAGCACACCCGACCCTGCGTCGGGAATGGTTCGTCGTCCTCTGCCCGGCGGGGCGGTTCGGCGAATTTTTTGTCGGTGTGGCGCTGGGACTGATTTATGCCCGGTCGTGGAATCCGGATGGGAAGCCGCGAGTGGCCGTGTGGACGGCGATCGAACTCACGGCCGTCGCACTCGCGTTCGGGCAGGTTTATACTTCCGACCGCGTATCGATCATCCTCCGACAAACCGTGTACTACACGCCGGCCATGGCGTTCGTCGTTTTCGCGTTCGCTTTTCGGCGGGGCTTGGTCTCGCGGTTACTTTCGGGCCGGGCCGCGGTCTATCTTGGGGAGATCAGCTTCTCGTTCTACATGGTCCATGCGATCGTCTTTGCGTCACTGGCCCCGCTCGGCTGGGCGGACGTTGCCGGGCCGTGGGGCCGGGCGGGGATTCACCTCGTCGCAGCCGGCATCGTCGCCGGGCTGGTTCACCGGTGGTTCGAGACCCCACTTCGGCACTGGATCGCGAACCCCCGCCGGTCGGGTCATCGCTTTTTCCGGACCGACTTCTTCTCCGGGGCAATTCTCAGGTCGAGCATCCGCCGCTGAAGATCGACGCGGGCGACCTCGACCCGGACGCGGTCGCCGAGCCGGTATCGGGTTTTCGTCCGCCCGCCGAACAGGGCGTGATGGTCTTCGTCGAACCGGTAGTAGTCGTCGGTCAACGACGAAATGTGGACCAGCCCTTCGGCGGGAATTTGCTCGGCCTGGGCGAAGAAGCCGTAGTCGGCCACGCCGGTGATGACCGCGTCGAATTTCTCGCCGATGCGGGTGTTCAGGTAACGGAGAATTTTCAGCTTCACCAGTTCCCGCTCGGCCGTCTCCGCCCGCCGTTCCCGCTTCGAGCAGTGCTCGCCCAGCACGTCCCATTCGTCCTTGTTCGCGGCCGCTTTGTCGGTGCGGATCCACCGGTCCAGCATCCGGTGGACGGTCAGGTCGGGGTAGCGACGGATGGGCGAGGTGAAGTGGCAATAGTCCGGGCTGGCCAACGCGAAGTGTTCGTCGGGTGCCGGCGAATACGTCGCCTGTTTCAAACTGCGGAGCAGGCTGTAATGCACCGCGGCCCGTTCGGGTTTTCCGGCCGTTTCGCGGAGGACCCGCTGCAGCTCGAATCGGTCGTTCGGGTTTTTCATCGGGTAGCCGAGCAGTTCGACGAACTGGCCGAACGCGCCCAGCTTTTCCGGATTCGGGGCTGGGTGGATGCGACGGAGAATCGGCGCGCCGAGCTTGGCGAAATGGGCCGCGACGGTCTCGTTCGCCGCCAGCATGAATTCTTCGATCACCTTGTGGCTGTCGTCGTTCTTCGCGAAATGGGCTCCACACACCATCCCGTTGGCGTCGTATTCCAGCACCGTCTCGGGCATGGCCAGTTCGAGCATGCCGCGTTTGATCCGCTTCTTGCGGAGCAAGGCGGCAAGGTCGCGCATCCGCCTCAGCAGGGAATCGATTTCATTCGCGTCACCCCCGGCCTTGCGGGCGGGGTTCGTCTTTTGGTCGAAGACGGCCTGCACTTCCTCATAAGTGAACCGCTTCCGGTTTCGGATCGCCCCGTTGAAGAACCGCACGTCGGCGATTTGCAGCCCGGGCGTGTATTCGATCTGAACCGACTTGACGTACCGGACCTTCCCCTCCTGCAAGCTGGCGAGGCCGTTGGAGATCACCTCGGGAAACATGGGGATGACTTTTTGCGGCAGGTAGACGCTGGTCGCCCGGTTCCGGGCCTCGGCGTCGAGCGGGCCGCCGACCGGAGCGAAATGTGCCACGTCGGCGATGTGGA
Source organism: Fimbriiglobus sp. (assembly GCA_036493815.1). Taxonomy (GTDB): domain Bacteria; phylum Planctomycetota; class Planctomycetia; order Gemmatales; family Gemmataceae; genus DASXPC01. The sequence goes on from DASXPC010000227.1 coordinate 3,563, forward strand.
CGGTCAGCACCCAATGCTTCGTGGCCGGGTCGATTTCCACCGACACGGCGTCGTCGAAATCCCGTGCATCCACAGGGTCTACGGTAACGGTAAGTTGATCGGTGAAATCGGTCCGGCCGCGGAGGTCGTCTTCCCGGAACGCATCGGCCGCCGCCCGGGCCTCGTCGAGCGCGGCTTTGGGAAATTCCTCGGGCAGGCCGAACGCCTTGATGATCGAAAGCGTGTCGACGCCGGGCTGCGAGAGCGGCCCGAGGACGTCGGTGACGACGCCTTCACCCCGGTCGTCGGGCGTGGGAAACCGGAGCATCTCGACGACGACCTTGTCCCCTGGTTTCGCCGATTTGGCCCCGGGGTCGCCGACCAGCACGGAATGGGCGAACAGAGTGCCGTCCACGCGGACGTGGCATTCTCCTTCCCGCTCGAAATAAGTTCCGACGAACGTGCGGGTGGCCCGGTCGAGGACGCGAACGACCTGGCCGGCCGGTTCCGTCACGCGGCCCGATTTGCGGAGCAGCTTCACCACGACCCGGTCGCCGGTGCTGGCGTCGAGCGTGCGGTCTTCGCGGACGTAAACGTCCGGTCCGGGAATCGTTCCGCCGGGAACGTGGGGACGAACGTACCCCGCCCCGGATTTGATCCGGCGAAACGTTCCGACCACGGTTCCGCTCGGGTCCGCGGCACGGACAGTCCGGTTGCGGCCGACTTCGACCCGGCCGTCGGCGATCAGGCTTTTCAGCGTTTTGCGGAAGGCGGGATACGAGTCGTCGGTGATTTTCAGCTTGCGGGCCAGGGCTTTCGGTTTGACCGGGGTGTACGATTTGTGAGAAAGAACGGTCAGGATTTCGGACGTGTGGTTGCTCACGTGGGAATTCCTTTTCGGGTCCGGTTCCGCCGGCGGTCAGTCGTACGATTCATTCCCACCCGCCACGCCTTCGTTGGCCCCGCCGCCCTTGAAGATTCGGCGGTGCAGGTTGGTGTTGAACGGCGTCCAGGCCGTGGCGTTGATGCGGTCTTCCTTCAGTTCTTTCTGCACCTGATGCATCCGGGTGTCGGTCAAGTCGATGCAATGGAGCAGCATGGCTTCCGGAGTCATCGGCACTTTCGGGCTGCCGTGCTCGAGCAGGCCGTGGTGGCTGAGGATCATGTGCTTCAAGCGGAGCAGGAGTTCTTTCGGGAACGATTCGCCGGTGAGGTCGGGAACTTTGCGGACTTGCTCGGTGAGCATTTCGACGCCGATGTCGAGGTGGCCGACGAGCTGGCCCTCGTCCGAGTAGCCGAAGGCCCGGGCGTAAGTAAGTTCGCGGATTTTCCCGGCGTCGTGTAGGAACACGCCGACGAGCAAAACGTCGCGATCCACCGTGGGGTAGAACGGGGCGATGCGGTCGGCGAGGTCCATCATGGTGACGACGTGTTCGAGCAGGCCGCCGACGTAGGCGTGGTGGAGTTTGACCCCCGCGGGACAGGTGGTGAAGCCGCGGAGGAAACCATCGTCCATCAGGAAGCACTCGGCCAGTGCCTTCAGGTGAGGGTTGCCGAGATTGCGGAGATAGGTCCGGAGCCGTTCGGTCAGTTTGCCGACGTCCTGTTCGGTGTGCGGCATGAAGTCGCCGATTTCGACCTGTTTTGCTTCGGCCTTTTCGATCCGCGTCACGATCGCCTGGAGCGTCCCGTTGAAGAGTTGCACCTTGCCGTCCACGAGAACGAAGTCTCCGTTCTCGAACGAACGGAAGATGCCGTCACCGGCGTTCCACATCCGGCCGACGATCCCGCCGGTGCGGTCGCGAAGTTCGACCTGGACGTATGGGTTGCCGTTCTTGTTGGTGCGGAGTTGTTTTTCCGCGGCCAGGAAAATGTCGTCCAGGTTGTCGCCGTCGCGGAGTTGTTCGACGTATCGCCGGGCCATGCGGGAGGCTTTCAGATTAAGGGAAGTCGTTTTCATATGGTACGCTTGCGTTGCAGGTCCGCCCACCCGGAGCCGCGTCATGTCCCACCCGGCCGCCCGCGTCCTCGTCTTCCCGTTCGACTGTTTCGGCAACGCCGGCACAGGGGCCGGGGCGAAGCTGCTCGGCGACGTCGTGCGGGAAATTCTTGCCGACACGGAGGACGAAACCCGGCCGACCCGGCAGGATTCTTTCCGCGGCCGATTGACGGTCGAAGAATTCGAGTTCGATACGGCCGCGTCTCTCGCCGCTTGGCGGAAAACGGGCCGAAAGGCGGCGAAGGATGCACTGGCAACGGATCAGTTCACACTCTGGCTCGGCGGCAATCACCTGTCCGTCCTGCCGATCTACGACGAACTTACCCCGGACGACGTCGTTATTCAGTTCGACGCTCACCTCGACGTCTATTCGCAGCACGACGTAACGAAGGAACTCTCGAACGGGAACTTCCTGAAGCACGTGTCCGGCGACGGGCCACGGGTGGTCAACGTCGGGCACCGGGATTTGTTTCTGACGCCGAATGAAGTCGGGAAAACATTCGGCGCAGACATCGCTACAAGCGACCTCGCCGGAGATCGGGAATGGGTGCGGGAGGTTCTCTGCGAATCCCAACCACCCCGGCTGGCCCGGGTCTGGATCGACGTCGACGCGGACGTGTTCGACCCGGCGTTCTGCCCGGCCGTTCACAATCCCTTGCCCTTCGGCCTCGCGCCGCTCGACTTTCTACCGCTTTTGAATGCGGCTTGGTCGGAACAGGTTGTCGGTCTATCAATTTCCGAATTCGACCCGGGCCGGGACGTGCGGGACATGAGCCTGAACTTGCTGGGCTGGTTGACCGAATTCGTCCTGCTCAAGGCGTGCGAAGAAACGGAGTAACGCACGCCACCTGCGGGCGGCGGTATGCGACTCGAAATCCGCGACGTTAATTTGCGTGCACTTTCTTGAAGTGCTCGGCCACCCGCTCCATTGCCACGTGCCAGCCGCAATCGTCGCACGCCGGCACGGTGGGGAAGCACTTCGAGCAGTAGAACGGGCCACCGTGCAGGAACTGTTCGACCCGTTTGCGGTCCGCGGGTGGCAGTCCGTCGGCGGTCAACGGCACTTCGACCTGATTCTTGCACTTGTCGCACGGACGGCGGTTGTACTGGGCAATCACCGGGCGGTAATGGTCGTGGACCCCGCGGGGGACGACTCCGCTGCCGGCGCAGAGGGGGCACGTCATCCCAAACTGGGCCAGAATCGCCTTGCGGATGAATTCGCTTTTGTTCGACAGATTGTTCAGGAACTCGGCCAGTTCTTCCTCGACCTTGAACGCGACAATCTTGGATTTGGTGGTTTTGGCGCGAGCCATATCGGGGTCCGGTCGGAGTCGTGCGGATATGAGAATGCTACGCACGCGGCGACGCCGATGCAACCCGGGCTCCCTTAATGCACCGGCCCGGGGGATACCCCCGGGCCGGTGCCAAAGTGATAAATCAACTATTTTTTCTTCATTCTGGGCAGGAATTTCACTTCGGTCAATTTGTCGCCGTCGGTCGTGATCTCGAATTTGGTGTCGACTTTCATCTTCTTGAACCGGGCGGTGCCCTTTTCGGACGTCATGTCCTTCTTGTTGTTCTTGAACTTGGTCTCGTCGGAAATCTTGTAAGTTTTTTCGGTCTTTTTGTCGTCGTCGCCTTTGACGGTCAATTCCTTCTTGTCTTCGTCATACTTGACGAAAGTGACCTGGGCGGCGAGGGTGAGTCCGACGCAAAGGAACAGGGCCAAGGCTGAAAGTACGAACTTCCGCATGGGGAAAGCTCCTCGGGATGGAGAACCGATATCCGTCGCCGCGCCGACCCATTGCCGTGCGGGTGGGGATCGCCATGAGATCCGACGTATTGACCGGTCCGTTATTCACCGCCCCGGCAGTCGTGGTTAATAATCCCACTGGCCGGGGACCGTATTGGCTAGGGATAAGGACATGGTATGATCAACCCCGGAGGCGTCGCGAAGTTTCGCCCCGATTCATCGAGTCCTCACACATGCCGCGCTGGGCCGGCTTTCTGATAATCTTCGCCGCCGCGGCGGTAATGGCCGCCCCGCAACCCCCGGCCAGCCCGGCCGGTCCGGCAAAACCGGGAGAGAAACGGCCCCTCGCACCGAAGGGGTTTCCGCCCGAAGTCGAGGACCCGCTCCCACCTGCGAAGCCGAAAGTTATTGAATTTCTGGACGACGAGGACGGCCCGGCAGCGGGCAAGGCGCCGCGCGGGGCCGCCTATTATCCCCTTAAGGACCTCACCCGTGCCGCCGCGCTCGCCCGCCACCCCGGCATCAAGGCGGCCCTCAACAAATTCACTCTCGCGTTCGACCGCATTCTCGACACCGACGGGAAGTCGATCCGCGTCTGTCCCATCCCCGTTCACTGGCCCGATAAATTCCCCAACCCGTTCGGCTACTTCGAAATCGACGAAACGAACAAAGTCCTGCCGCTAAAGAAATTCGACACGGCGAAATTGCGCAAGGTGACCTGCTTCGAAGAGATGGCCATCGAGCAGGCGCGGATGCTGACCGACCCGCCGAAGGTGCAGGATCCGTTGAAGTTGAGCGACGCCCCGGCGAAGGACCGCTTCGCCGCGGCCGAGACACTCCTCGCGTCCGTCTGGCTGACGCACGAGGCGATCTGGACGGACAACAAGCGGCGGGGCAGGGGGTGGAACGAAGTTAACGCGAAGCTGCAAAGGGCGTTGGGCGACACCCGCCTGGCCCGGATGAAACAGGCCGTGACCGACAAGGACTGGACCCTGGTCGGCAAGCTCGGCGCCCGCATCGCCGCGCTGAACGAGAACAACGCGAAAGTGCTGGCCGAAGTCTCGGCCGCCCGATTGTCCGAAGCCGAGTTCCTGGTCGGCCCGGACCGACCCCCGGTCGATTTGGAGCGGGCCCGATTCCTCGTCGACGAGTTCCGCCTCCACAATGCCGGGCAGGCGACCGACCGGGTTCGCGCCATCGAAAAGGCGATTGCCGATCGGACGAAGGATCTCCTTGCAGACGCCGAACATTTGATGGGGCAGGACAAAACGGAAGCGGGAAAGCTCCTGACGACCATCATCAAAATCGACCCGGACAATCCGCGGGTGCGATTGTTGCGGAATGAGATTTCTGTCGGGGTCGGCGTCCTGAATGTCGGCGTCCGCCGACTGCCCGAGCGGATGACGCCAAGCACCGCCCGGTTCGATTCCGAGGTCCTGGCCACGGACTTGCTTTTCGAAGGGCTGATCGAACCGGTGCCGGACGAATTGACCGGCGTGCGGTACCGTCCGGTGCTGGCCGCGGACCGGCCCGAAGTGGTCGCCACCGGCCGGGCGTTTCGGTTGATCGGCTCGGCCGATTGGGGCGGTACCTCCCGCGGCGGCTTCGAGGCCGCCGACGTCCTCGACACCATCAAACTCCTCCGCAAACAACCCGGTACCTGGCCCGCTGCCGCGCTCGAATGGCTCGCCGAACCCAAATCCGATAGCCCCGGTTCCGTGCGACTGCCGTTCGCCCGAGGCTACATCGATCCCCGCGCCCTCGTGTCGTTCAAAATCCTCCCCGCGCGCTGGCTGATCGGACAGGGAAAAACCGCCGACGATCTGGCCTTCGCCCTCCGGCCTTTCGGCACCGGACCGTTCCGACTCCACGTCCCGGACGACGCGGACCCGAAGTCGGCGTTCAAGGAAGTGGTGTTCGAGGCGAACCCGCGATACTCCCGGCGGCCGGGCCGGCCGGGCGAACCCGCCCTTCGCGATATCCACTTCATCGATCTGTCCGGCGTCAAGGACATTCCCCGACTCTTCGAAGAAGAAAAAATCCAAATCCTCCCGGACGTGCCCACCCGCGAACTCGGGCTGTACGACGGGAAAATCACCGCGAGCGGAGCCCGGGTGACCGTGTACACTGCGGTGAATAACCGGCGGGTTCAGGCCTTGGCGATCAACTTCCGCAAGTCGGCCCTCCGCGATGAAGGCCTTCGGCGGGGAATCCTGTACGCGATCGACCGCGATGCGATTCTGAAAGAAGTCTACCGGCTGCCCGGAAACGACAACTACCACGCCGCCATGACCGGTCCGTTCCCCCCCGCGTGCTGGGCGACGGCGAAGCCGAACGGTCTGCCGGCGGAGTCCCTGCACAATCAGGACAAGGCCCAGGCCAAGTTCGCCGATTACCTGAAGGGCAAGACGGCCACCGCGCTGTCGCTACTCTTCCCCGACGACGACCCGCGAACCCGGCAGGCATGCACCCGGATGAAGGAGCAGATCGAACGGCTGGCAACGGCCGAGGGCGGCAAGTTGACCATCAACCTGGAGCCGGCTGCCCCGGCCGAGTTTTACGAACGGGTCTATGCCGAACACCGCTACGACCTTGCCTACGTATCGATCGATTACCCGGACTTGGGCTTTCCGTTCGGCCTCGGCAGCTTGCTCGACCCGGCCGCGGGCGGCCGATACGGAAGAAATCTATTCGGCTTCCGCACCCAGGGAACCAGCCCCTCGGAAGCGGACGAGGCCCTCGGCCGGCTACTCGTCGAAGTTCGCGAACACCGCGACCTCGCCGTGATCAATGACCTATCCACCCGCATCCACAACGCTTTCAACGCCTCCGTCCCATTCGTCCCGCTCTGGCAACTCGACCGCCACATCGCCGTCTCGTCGAAGGTGAAGTTCTACTTCGACGGCCAAACGAAGCCGATCTCGGCCGCCTACCTCGACCCCTCCCACCTGTTCCAGGGAGTGAGCAAGTGGCGGTTGGAATAGCGAAGACGGGTTTAAATAATACCCGATCATTTTGAAACATCTAATCTAGCTGACATGACCAACACCCAATCGACGGAATTGATATTTGAAGCATCCCGCCCCGGGCGGCGGTGTCACATGACCCCGGCGAGCGACGTGCCGGAGGCGACGTTGCCTTCCGCGTACCGGGCCGACGCCCCGGCCCCGCTGCCGGAGGTGGACGAACTCACGCTCATCCGGCACTTCACGAATTTGTCCACCCGGAACATGTCGATCGACACCAACTTCTATCCGTTGGGGTCGTGCACGATGAAGTACAACCCGAAGCGGCACGAACGGCTCGCCGCCATGCCCGGCTTCGCCGAACTGCACCCGCTGCAACACGAAGATACGTTGCAGGGAATGCTGCACCTTCTCTTCGACATGCAGCAATACCTGGCGGAGATCAGCGGACTGCCAGCGGTCTCGCTGCAACCCGCGGCGGGGGCACAGGGGGAACTCACGGCCCTCTTCGTGGCTGCGGCATACTTCCGCGACAAGGGACAGACACATCGGAAAAAAGTGCTTGTGCCGGACAACGCCCACGGCACCAACCCCGCCAGTGCGGCCCTGGCCGGGTTCGACGCCGTCACCGTTAAGGGTGGGACCAACGGCCTTGTCGATCTGGAAGATTTGAAATCGAAGCTCGGCCCCGACACGGCCGTGTTCATGATCACCAACCCGAACACGCTCGGCCTGTTCGAAAAGCAAATCCGCACCATCACCGACCTGCTCCACGCCACCGGCGGCCTCGTCTATCTCGACGGGGCCAACATGAACGCCATCCTCGGCATCACCCGCCCCGGCGACTTCGGCGCCGACATGCAGCACTACAACGTCCACAAAACCTTCACCGGCCCCCACGGCGGCGGCGGCCCCGGCTCCGGGCCCATCGCGGTCCGCGACTTCCTCGCCCCCTACCTCCCCGCCCCGGTCGTCGTCAAAGACGGCGACCGCTACCGCCTCAACTACGACATGCCGAACTCCATCGGCCGCGTCCGCTCCTTCTTCGGCAACACCGGCATCCTCTTCCGCGGCTACGCCTACATCCGCACCCTCGGCCCCGACGGCCTGAAACGGTGCAGCGAAGACGCCGTGCTGAACGCCAACTACCTCCGGACCCGCATCGCCGAAGGGTACGACGTACCCCATCCCGGCCCGTGCATGCACGAGTTCGTCGCCAGTGCCCGGTCGCTGTTGAGGGAGAAGAAAGTACGGGCGATGGACTTGTGCAAACGGCTTCTGGATTTCGGCTTCCACGCGCCGACCGTCTACTTCCCGCTCGTCGTCGCCGAAGCCCTGATGATGGAACCGACCGAGACCGAGAGCAAGGAAACGCTCGACGCCTTCGCCGACACGCTGTTGAAGATCAAAGACGAAGACCCCGACTTGCTCCGCACCGCCCCGCACACCCACGTGGTCAGCCGTCCGGACGAGGTGAAAGCGGCGAAGGACCCGGTGCTGCGGTGGCGGGCTTCCGCCTGACCGGGGCGAAGGCCGCCATTCCTGCCCGAACCGACCAGACGAGACCGAGTACCATAAACAGAATGCCGCGGCGGAGGAAGAGGCCCTTGGCCGTGTCCCGCTCCCTTAACTTCAGTTCCAAAAACGTTTCGTTGTCCTTCAATAACTTCTGCCGGCTCGCCACGACGTTCGCGATGGCATCGCGGCCCCGGCCGAATTCCTCCCTGGCCGGGCCGGCCGGCATGGCCTCGAGTTTGGTCAGGAATTCACGATAGTCCTTTTCGTTCTGGTCACATTCCGCTCGCCAGACGTCGAGTTCCTTTTCCTTTTCGGCAACGCTTTTGACATTCTCCTCCCCCCAATACACCGCCGGACCGCCAAAGAACCGAGCGTACAGGCAGTAACCGCCGTAACCGAAGACGAAGAGACCGACGACGAGAAGCAAGAGTGGCAGTGGGCGCATGACGGAATCCGCGGAAAGGATATTTGTTAGGAAGGAACACCAATTCGATTCACAAAAACGCGACGAGTCTTTTCCGAAGTTTGCCGACGCCGAGCGGGATAGCGGGGACGAGAAAGGCGATGGCCAGAACCGAAACCGGTTCGGGAACCGGGATGAATTGGATCACCAGATCGTTTCCCACGACGCTTAAGTCAAAAGTCGTCACACCGCCGAATCCGGCGAACGTTACATCAAACTGGCTGGGGTCGAACGAGAACCCGCCGCCGTTCGTTTGGAAGTTCGATCCGCTCGCGGCCGTTGCGATCACGTAGCTGACGGGCTGTTGCGGAGTCAGCGTCCCCCCGACTTGCATGAGGTTGAGCGTGATCTTGTCGGCGGACGTCGCCGCCAGGTTCAACGTGGCAGACCCCGACAAGGCCAGTCTGCTGGCCTGGGTGGAGGCCGTGGCCGGGGTGTTGGGAGCCACGCCGGTGAAGGAAACGTCCCAGATCGTTCCCGTCCCGCCGTTAACGGTCACCGGTGCGTTGACGGTCAACGTACCAACCCCATTGCCCGGAGCGAGGCGTCCGCCGGGTTGGACGGCGACGACCCCGGTTACCGTGCCGGCCCCGGTCACGGTGCCGCCGGATTGGACGGCGATCCCTTTGGCGAACGTCCCGCCGGGACCGGCCTCGATCGTCCCGGCCGTAGCGACGGTCGCCGCCGTCGGCGTGAACGTCGCCCCGGTCGTAACGAGCAGGGTGCCGTTGTTCTGCGTTAACCCGGCCAGGGCGGGGAACGAGGTGGACGCTCCGTTCAGTTCGATGGAAGTGCCGGGGCCGATTGTCGTAACTTGCCGAGTTCCGAAATTCACCGTCGTATTGACCAGCTGCCAGGTCCCTCCGGTCAGGGTGCCGGCCGAAAAGTTGGTTAGCGTGGCCGTGTCAGGAACGTTGAGAGTACTGGTCGTGGCAAAGATGACGCCGGTATTCTCGAACGTCGCGCCGGCCGCTACGGATACATTAGAGCCCTGAGCCGAAAGCGTTCCGCCGTTGGAAAACGTGACCCCATTCCCGATCGACAGGCCCCATGTGAAGACGTTCGCTCCCAGGTTTATGGTTCCATTGTTCTCAAATTGGAATGTCCCCCCGGCCGTCGTCGCCAGGGCGGCCGTGCCACCCAATCCACCGAAACCCGTCGGCGTGGCTTGCAGTAACGCACCGGGCTGGATGGTCCATCGGCTCGTCCCCTGAGCAGTTAACGTGCAACTGGTGTTCCAAGATCCGATTGAGGACTGGTTGATCGTCGCATTGATCAACGTTTTTGAATTGGTGGCGACCAAGTTGATGTTTTGGACGTTCAGCGTGACGCCCGAAATACTTCCTTGATAGAACGAAAGGCTCTTTCCCGTGTGAGTTCCACTACCTTGAACAATTCCACCGAGGAGACTCACTTCGATGCTGGTGAATGGGGCCGAGCCATTCAGCGTGACGCTGCTGAAATCCTCCAATCGTATCACGGCCGTTCCGGACATGGTCGAACCGGTGTCCAGGATCAAGCTGCCCTGTTCTACAACGATAGTCGGACCGCCCGAGCCGGTATCGAGGGTGCCGGCGTTGGTGAGTTGGCCGTACATGTAGAACGAATTGCCCGAAGTCAGGCGCAGAGTTCCCGTCGCCGCAATCGTGCAGATTAGTCCGGCCGTTGATGTCCCAAGATTCCCCGAGGCGGTTACGACGGTCGTCGCGATCGTCCCAGCGGACCAATTGAAGCCTCCGGAGCCGACAGTCAAAGGCCCGGTCCCGCCGAGGGTGGCATTCGCCGAGGACAGAAATAATTGCTGGACCGCCGTCGCGCCGTCGACCGCGACCGTATAGTCTGCCCCGATCATGTCGATGTTCGCAGAGCTCGTGCTCCCGGGCACGGTTGCCGGATTCCACGCGGATGGGTCCGACCAGTTTCCGTTTACGGGTGCGGCCCACGACTGGGCGAAAGCCGATCCGGAAACAAGGATCCAGACGGATGCGGCCAGTATTGTCCGTCTCTTCATAACGCGCATGAGACCTCCATACGATTTCGCACGATTCAGTATGAAGGTTAGTCGTCCACAGTTCAATCACCTCGCCCCTTTTTCATTCCTACACTGACTCCATGTGGACTCGGGTTTTCGGTTTGCGTGCGGTCGAGCCGGCTCCTGCCGGGCTGGTCGATTACATGGCCGCGAAGGCGATCTCCGTTGTTCCCCACTTCAAAGGCGACGACCTCGGCTGGACCGAAGGGGAGATTCACCTCACCGACGGGTCGCCCATTTTGCTGGCCCGTTATCTGACGGTGGAGGACGAATTAAGAGACGACCTCAACGGCTACGCGGCCGAGCTGGAAACGATGGATTACGACCCGAACCACCGGGTGCTGATGGAGCGGGTGATTCAGACGCAACAACTGATTACGCTGCGGAAG